>JAUWYK010000032.1 GCA_030615865.1 Dehalococcoidia bacterium | reverse complement strand
GTAGCACAGTCGCAATCACGCTCCTCAGGTATTCTGGCTACTGCCAGCTTGACGATTTTCTTGGTGGTCTCAATGTTCTTATTCTTATGTAGAATGTCTAAAATGACATCTACTGTAACCGGCTCACTTTTCTCCCACCAGCTATCATAGTCGCTGACACAGGCAATACTAGCGTAGCAGATTTCAGCCTCCCGTGCCAGCTTGGCTTCAGGTAGTGCCGTCATACCAATAATATCGGCCCCCCACGAGCGGTAAAGCCGTGATTCAGCCCTGGTGGAGAAGGCAAGCCCCTCCATAGCTATATAGGTGCCTTTAGGGTGGACACTAGCCCCCACCTCCCGGGCAGTCTGATACAGAATGTGGCTTAGCACCGGGCAGAAGGGCTCGGCAAATGGGATATGGGCGACGATACCCTCGCCGAAGAAGGAGTTAACCCGACTTCGGGTGTGGTCAATTAGCTGGTCGGGGATAACCAAATCACCGGGCTTTATTTCTGACTTAAAGCTGCCCACCGAGTTAACGGCAATGAGCCACTCCACCCCCAGCAATTTAAGGGCATAGATATTAGCTCTAACCGGGATTTCGGTAGGGGAGATGCGGTGCCCCTTGCCGTGCCGGGGCAGGAAGGCAACCCCCACCCCCTCCAGCTTACCAGTAACGATAGTATCACTTGGCTTACCGAAGGGTGTATCTATATCGACCTCTTCAATATCGGTGAGCCCATCAATATCATACAGTCCCGTCCCGCCAATAACCCCGATTTTAGCCTGTGGCATTAGGTGGCCTCCTTGTGGGGATAAAATAGTCCGATAATAATCCATACATCTGGGTGTGCCCTGGTTGTTCCTACGTAGAAATAAGTATCAAAGCTATATATAACTTCATCCTCAAACTTTTGTCGGAAATAGCTTTCCCAGTTGTTTCCATAGTATTGTCTCCATTTTCGGTATGCTTCCCCAAGCTCCCAGTCAGTGACTGATAATCTATGTCCCTTACATTGTGGGTCATTACAGAAGAAGCTATAGATGAACCTTAGAGGTATTTTCTCTAGAGGCTTTACTGATTTTTTGTCCAACATAGATTGCTGGCTAAGAATCGCTAGTTCCTGTTCAGTCCAATCTGAATATTCTTCTGGTTCTATGATGAGCTCCCTTATTATTCTGGGTTTAAAAATACCTAAGGTTACTTCGGTCTCAGCCCTTGTTCTTTCTAAAAAGCAAAGCGAGTGAGCCGCCAAGGGTAATATAATATCTTTACGAGCCTGCCAGTTTCTAGATGTTTGCAAGCGTTTTCCCACAAGTCTTATCGAATCTAAGACTACCTTGTAGCTTTCTGGACGTGGGTCTGATGCTTTAGTCACACTTGCTTCAATCCACTGGTATTTCTTAAACTGTTTTTCATACTCTAAATATCTGAAAGGCAGAGGGAAAAGCCTTATCCATTTGCCGTCCTCTGTAATACCAGCAGTACAAGATGCTTCTATTGTCTTCTTGGAAGGTAGTGGATAGGTTTTTACTGTGATAAGTACCTTTTTAGTATGGTAAATAGCCATAGCTAATAGCCTTAAACTTGTTTTGTAAGCTTAAATTGTATCACGTAGACAGATTCATTTGGATTCCATTCGCCATGTAGTTTTTTCCAAGCTTCTCTGAACTCCTCAAGAGTATAACCTCCTTCTCTCATCGCATCTTCATCATCAAAGTCTCCAAGCTTCTTTCTATAAACATTAGCTATCTCAAGGTCAGCAAAGTGAGTTACTTGTGCTCTTACAATTGCACCTGGTTGAAGCCTCGGGTCTCTTGTCTTCCTAGAGGTTTGAGTTTTAGTACCTTGCACAATCGCGTTGGCATGAACTTTAGAGAAAGGCAGGAATATAGGTGCCTCTTCTATTAGTTCTCGGAAAATCGTCTCAACCGGTTTTTCTGGCTCTCTTTTGATTTGCTTAGTAGCTTTAGTTGCAATTCTACGAGGAATTCGGTTTTCGGCTATATGCTCTATCACTTCGGTGAGTTTTTTAGGCTCTTTAATACGTTGGCTAATCTGTACTGCTGTCGTGTAATCTACCTTGCCCTCTGGCACACTTCTGCGTTCAGTTTCGGGTGCTATTCTTCGCTGTACCTCTAGTGGCATGCTTGTTGTGTACAGCCAAGACTGAATAGATGATGTGCTCACTCCCAATGCTTTGGCTAAGTCTGCCTTGCTGGGGAATTTTTGTGGGGATCTATTCAGCAATTCATTACATATTTTCCCTTTTTCTACAGCATTAAGGTCTTCTCTTTGAATATTCTCTATTAAATTTAACTCCATTACTTCTTCATCAGTATAATCATTAATAATGACAGGTACTTCACCTAAGCCAGCTTGTATTGCAGCCCTATAGCGACGTTCTCCTACTACAACTTCATAGTTATCAGAATTTAGCGGTCGTACAATTAATGGTTCTAGCATGCCCACTTGCATTATGCTATCTGCAAGTTCGTCCAACCCTGCTTTGTTAAATTCGAGTCGTGGGTTTAATCGGCTCGGTTTTATCTTTTTGAGTTTAATATTGGGCATTGCCAAAGCTCCTTTTTAGCATCCTAATTATTATATGGCAGTGGTGCTATTCAAACCACCTTCTTCAGCCTCTCCACGTATGGCTCTTTTATTATACCATTCTCGGTGATGATGGCAGTTATATAGTAGTGGGGGGTAATATCAAAGGCGGGATTTAAGGCTTGGGTGCCTTCGGGGGCAATGCTTATACCCTGAATATGGGTTATCTCCTCCGGGTTTCGCTGCTCAATAGGGATTTGAGCCCCGGAAGCCAGGGACAGGTCAATGGTGGTGGTGGGGGCGGCGACATAGAACGGGACGCCGTGCTCCATGGCCAGCACCGCCAGTGGGTAGGTGCCAATCTTGTTGGCGGTATCACCATTGGCGGCAATCCGGTCGGCACCAACAATGACGCAGTTAACCTCCCCGCGGCTGATAAAGTAGCCAGCCATAGAGTCGGTGATGAGGCTAAACGGGATATCAGCCTTCTTTAGCTCCCAGGTGGTGAGCCGCGCCCCCTGAAGGAGGGGGCGGGTCTCAGTGGCGAGAACCTTTATCTTTTTGCCCTGCTCCTTTGTCTGCCTGATTACGCCCAAGGCAGTGCCGTAGCCAGCGGTAGCCAAAGCCCCGGTATTGCAATGGGTCAGGATGGTAGAATTATCCGGGACTAGCTCGGCACCAAGCTGGGATAGCTTTCTGGTTGCCTTGGCCTCTTCAGCGTGTATTTTAACTGCTTCCTCAACCAATGCCTTCTTAATTTGTTCGGTATCTTTGCCAGTAGCGGCTACATGCTCCATTCGTTCAATAGCCAGGAAAAGATTTCTGGCGGTGGGTCTAGTGTCGGCGATAGTGCTAATGATGCCGCGGAGCTTTTCCACAAACTCGTGCTTAGACCTAGCTTCAATTTTTAGGGCACCCAAAGCTATTGCATAGGCTCCAAGTATGCCGATAGCTGGAGCCCCCCTAATTTTCAATTCTACGATGGCTGAAGCTATGTCCTGATAGCGGCTGAGCTCCAGATAGACCTCTTTCCGGGGGAGCATGGTCTGGTCAAGGATTTTTACTCTATCCCCCAGCCATTCTATTGGTAGATTATTCATCTTTAAAACCCTATCCCCTTTCTCCCCTTCCCCTTAATAAGGGGAAGGGGAAGTAGTTATATAAGAGAGGCTTCGCCTCTCTTTGACTCTCCTTTAGTATATACTCCTTCAAAGGAGAGGGGGAGATATTAGTTTTGAAGGGGCAAAGCCCCTTCAAGCTTTCCTTATTTTGTTGACTCTACCTTCGTTTAGCAAACCTGGGGATAAACATGGGAACACTTTCCTTGTATATTAGATACTCCTTACCGAATTTCTTTTCCATCTCTTTCTCCTCAATAGTTTTGAGGTAGAGGATGTTTATCATGATAAAGAGCGGGGTAAAGATAATAATCAGGGAGAATGAATTAAGCACTATTCCCACACCGAAAAGCATGATAATCCAGCCGAGGAGCATCGGGTTTCTAATCCAGGAATAGAGCCCGGTGATTACCAGTTTTTTGGGTGGGTTAAGGGGAACGGGGGAGCCTCGTGCTTTAACGAAGGTATAAACTGTCCACAGAGCTAAAGTTGATCCAATTATCAGCAGTGGCAGGGATAAGAATATGTTGCTCGGTGGCGATAAGGGTAGCTGCACGGGGAGAAGCTTATCCACCCATAATGAGGCAAAAACAAAGAGGGCACTTAAGCCAAACCAGAAAATTATCCCTATTGGTATCGCTATAGTCCTTAGCTTGTTTCTAGTCGTGGCTATTCGGTATACAAATTCAGCATATCTATCGGCTAAGCTCATAGTTATCCTTTTCAAGGCTGCCAAGTAAAATGTAGCCTAGTCTGGGTTAGCCGTCAAGGGGCTAAGCGTCTATTTCCTTGACACGCTCAGTAAAATCAAGGTAAACTTCCTTACTGCGTTAGCTTTTCCCATTAGTGGTAGGTGTAAATGGGCTCACTGAACATAGACGAGCTAAAGAGCAAAATCGGGTTGGAGTGGGAGCCACAGGTATATGAAATTGAAAGGGGGATGATACGGCGGTTTGTCCGGGCTGTAGATGACCCCAACCCCCTGTGGCAAGATGAGGAATATGCTAGGCAGAGCAAGTATGGCGGCATTATTGCTCCCCCGACTTTCGTATGGACTATAGGCTTCGAGAAATTTCAGCAGCAGGTAAGTGCTTTGGCTGCTTTTGTGAACGTGCTTAATGGTGGTACCGAGCTTGAGTGTTATCAGCCAGTCAGACCGGGTGATATGGTAACTGCTGTCACCAAAATCACTGGCGTTCGAGAGCGGCAAGGCAAGGTGGGTAAGGTGTTGTTTATGACCCTTGATACCACATATAAGAACCAAAGGCAAGAGTTGGTAGCCAGATGCCGAGATATGGTTATTGGCTATTTAGAGTAGGTTGGGGGGAGAACAGCATATGGTGGAGCAACTCTATTATGAAGATGTAGCCGTAGGTAGTGAAATTGTCCCCCTGGTCAAGCAGCCGACAACTCGTCAGCTGGTGATGTGGGCTGGGGCATCAGGTGATTATTCTCCCATTCACTATGATAAGGATTTTGCTCAGAGTAGGGGACTACCTGGTGTTATTGTCCATGGTCAACTGATAGGCAGCTTCCTGGGTCAGCTAATGACTGACTGGATAGGGGAGAAGGGTATGCTCAGGAAGTTGAATTGCAGTTATAGGGGCATGAACTATCCCGGTGAAGCTCTTACTTGTCAGGGGAAGGTAACCAAGAAGTATGTTGAGGATGGTGAACACTATGTAGAGTGTAGCCTTTGGGTGGAGAATCCAAAAGGGGAGAAGACGGTATCAGGTAAGGCTACTGTCATTCTGCCATCCAGAGGCTGAGACTAACAGATATGAAGAAGGAGGCTGAAAAAGATGGGTGACAGGTTAAAGGACAGGGTGGCTGTAGTTACCGGCTCAGGGCAGGGAATCGGTAAAGCCATAGCTGTAGCTATGGCTAAAGAGGGTGCCAAGGTGGTGACTAATAACCGCCGCCCCGGTACCTCTGGGGGAGACGCTGAGACCGCAGCCAAGGAGATTATAGACATGGGTGGTCAGGCGGTAGCATTCTTTGGTAGCGTCTCTGAGTTTGACGGGGCTCAGAAGCTGATACAGGCGGCAGTGGACAACTTTGGCCGACTGGATATTTTGGTGAATAATGCTGGTGCTGATGCACCCCGTATGGTGTGGAATATGACCGAGGAGGACTGGGATAGGTGTGTCGACTCTTTTCTTAAGGGCTCTTTCAATTGCACTCGTCATGCCTGTGGCTTAATGAGAGAGCAAAGGTGGGGCCGGATAATAAATACTACCTCTAGTGCCTGGCTGGGTACGGTGGGGCATTGTAACTATGGTGCAGCTAAGGCTGGAATTGTAGGTTTAACCAGGGCTGTAGCCAGGGAGATGGGCAGGTACGGGGTAACCTGCAATGCCTATGCGCCAACAGCGGCGACACGGTTTACTCTTAGTGAGGACATAGTAGCTGGTTTTAAGAAAAGGTATGAGGCTGGGCTTATGACCAAGGAGCGGTATGAGGAGTTAATCAATCCACCAGGGCCGGAGACGGTAACTCCGCTACTAGTCTACTTGTGCACTGACGAGGCGGCTGATATAAATGGGCAGGTATTTGATGTTACCGGGGGTAACATTGCTATTTACTCGGAGCCGGTGAAGAAGAAGTCTATCGGTAAGGAGGAAGGCTTGTGGACGGTGGAGGAGTTAATAGAGCTAGTACCCAAGATATTGCTGGAGGGATACCAGAATCCGGCACCGCCCCAGCCAGCCAAATAGGAATATTGGTAACCCTATCCCCTTTAGGTTTTTATGAGGTAACCCTCCCTCTTTATCTCCCTCCCTTCGCAAGGGAGGGAGAAATGGTTATATAAGAGAGGCTTCGCCTCTCTTTAACTCTCCTTCAAGGACTATCCCCGTGATAAGGGGAAGGGGAAGGAATTTTTTAAGAGGGGCGAAGCCCCTCTTTGACTCTCCCTTATTAGGAGGGGGAACTGGTTTAGAAGAGAGGCTACGCCTCTTCAACCTTCCTTACAGATGAGCTCAAGAATTGATGCAATCCAAACTGCTCTGAATTCATTTTCCTGCTCTTCCATTTTCTTTTCTAGCCACTTCATTAGAAAATACCTCAGGTTTCCGTTTCGTGTGCCTCCCACTGTTCGCGGTATATTTCCATAAGCACGAAACTAAATCCGTCCTTGACCAGATGCCCATTGGGTATGAAGCCGCATTTTGTAAAACACTTCTGCGCCCTGGTGTTTGAGTCCAGGGTCTTCAGGTAGATTCGGTTGAGATTTGTCTGGCGGAAAATATAGTTGACCAGGGTGGTTACGGTATCAGCACCATAGCCCTTATCCCAGTAGTCACGGTTGCCAATCATGATACCCAGCTCGGCTTCGCTTTTGGTCTCATTGATGTCATAATATGTGCAATTGCCGATGTGCTTACCGTCCAGGGTTTCTACAGCGAACCGGTGTCTGGTTGGAGAGGGGTAGCGCAGTTCACTGGCATAGTCGGCTAGATACTGTGAAAATGTAGTAGTTAGCCGCGGAGCAGCGTCAAGTCCAGTCAGCTCAGGGTCTGTTTGCCAGGCGTAGTCGTCTAGGGCATCATCTAATCTTTTGTCACGAAGTTTAATCTTGCTGCCGATGCTCATATAATCCTCGAGAAATCCGGAAAGAGAATGGGTCTTCCCCTGCCTCTAGCTCAAGTAGGGCTGCCTCGGCTGCCTCCTGGATTAGCTCATTAGGATTACTCAGGCACTGCTCTAAGCACCCTTTAACCTCAGTGCCACCTATCTTACCCAGCGCCTGGATAGCAGCCAGCTGGACTTCAGTATCGGGGTCATTGATAAGCTCTATGAGATAGGGGGCGGCTTCTTCTTCCCCTAACTCACCGCATGCCCCGGCGGCTTCATAACGTATCTCAGCGTTAGCACTACCCAATTCCTTTAGTAGTATAGATAGCCACGAGCAGTCGCAGTTCTTACCCATAGCATAGATGGCGCTGGTTCTAAGTTTAGGATTATGACTTTGATACACTTTCATAATGGTTTTCTTCACCTGGGGCAGGCTTAATGGAGCAGCCGCCTCTAGGGCACGGCGTCTGACTTCTATTGGCTTGCTGTTATCATCAATCACGGCAATCAGAGCTTGGCATAACTTTGATGTATAGCTAGGGCGTAGCTTTTTAAGCTCAGTTAACACGGCGAACTTGCCCAGCCCGGTAGCTGCCGCCGCCTGGACCTTCTCTGAGCTATCCTTCTCCAGTAGGTTAATTAGGGGTCTAATCAGGGATGCTTCCTCGCTTTCCCACAGACCTTCAATAGCTTTGCTCCGCACCTCAGCATCTTGGTCTTTTAGGCAACTCTTGAAGATGCTATCAAAGTTGAGCTCAACGTTATCCTCAGCAAGCTCAACCAGCCGGTATATAATTTGCCGCCGCCGTTTTAGCTCAATTGTTGCCCACGCCTGTTCCAGAAACTCCGTCTCTTCCGAGTTTAGGTTTGATAGTTCAATTAGCCTTGAGCTGAGCAACGGCTTGTCGCGGTTACCCAGGTCAGCAATGGTCTCCTCAATGGACAATGACATGGTGTGCTCCGTAGTTCTATTCCTCTTCCTCTTCCTCCTCTTCGTGTTCCCAGATAGGCGTGGTAAAGTAGTCTATATATTCTCCCATAGCCTCAGCGGCTACCTGTCTCATTTTCTCTTTGGTCTCCCTGGCTAGCTGTGTCAGCTCGGTGATATCAATTTTAATACCTAACATTTTAGTCAGAATCTTAACCACAGCCAGGGCAGCCATTGGGTTCTGTACTCGAGTGGCATACATTGGCACCTCACCTAGTAGACAGACACCCTCAATGTCCCTCTCTTTGGTTACGCCCAGCAATAACCCGTTCAACCCTGCGATGTGGAGGTTACCTCTTTGCACCAAATCATACCTTTTCAAATCCTCAGTCACACGCTGACTGGTGGCTACCCCCCACACCTTTGGCTCCTCGGTGTGGTGGATACGGGTCAGAGCTGCGGCGCAGGTATATATTCGCTTAACCTGAAACCTTTGCCCCACATCAACGACACAATTAGCCAGCTCGTATCCCTTAGAGAGTGGTTGGTCTTCGCCGATGAATAATATTGTATCACTTCCCCCGCCTTTGTTTTTCAAGTAGTAGAATTTGCTCTGCGGGAACTGTGGTGCCTCTACCACGCTGTCCTTAACCACTACCCCGATGGGGTCAAAAAAGTGAGAAGCCTCAACCTCGGCTAGTTCTTTAAAGCCTAGCTTTCTTTTTAGATAGGTAGCGACTATGATTGACACGTTGCCGATGCCGGGCCAGGCAGCCACCATATTCGGTGATTTAAGTTTAGGTCGGGCGTAAATCTTGACCATATTTTTCATTTCACTGTGCCTCTCTTTATTCCATTTGGTTTTTTGTTAGGTAACCCTATCCCCTTTATCCCCTTCCCCATAATATGGAGATGTATTCTTTGCATGAAGGGGAAGATAATTTGTTTAGAGGGGCTTCGCCCCTCTTTGACTCTCCTACTCCAGAGTAATGAGGGGGAAATATAGGTTCTGAAGAGGCTTCCCCTTCAAACTTCACTTGATAAACCTTCTATCTCTTACTAGCTACTGACAGGCTGGGGCAGTAGAGGGGTGGGGTTTTGAGAAAGCTACCCACCCACTTAGGCTCACTGCCAATAGCTGTAATCTGTTTAAGAACCTGGTAGATGTTTCCTGAGACCATAGTATCTTTAACCCTACCTACTATTTTACCACTTTCCACTTTATAACCTAAAAGAACATTGCCGCTGAAATCGCCACCTAGAATGTTGCCCTGTTCCGCTCCCATGAGTTGCTCAATAACCAGCCCTTCTTTTATGTCGTTTACCATTTCGTCAAAGGTGGTGTTACCCGGAGCAATAATAAAGGCACTGGGCGAGGGGGCAGGCAATCCGTGATTTCTGCTGCCGTTACCGGTGCTTTGGGTGTGGGCCAGGGCTGCTGTTTGCAGGTCGTAGAAGAAGCTAGCTACAGATCCCCGTTCAATGAGGAGGGTGCGCTGGCTGGGCATCCCCTCATCATCGCAGGGGCGACTTTCCGGGCGGTAGGCTATAGTAGGGTCGTCCCACAGCCATAGCTTTTTATCAAAAACCTGCTGACCAAGTCTATTGCCAATAGGTGAAGCCCCCTGCAGAACTGTCCTGCCATTGAAAGCTGCCATCAGGGGCAGGAGTAAGGCGCTGGCTACTCCCTTGGGGGTAAAGACTACCGGCAGCGGCTGGCTTGGTGCCACAGCCTGGTTTTTGGCTAACTCAAGCTGCTGTATTACCACCTCAGCCATTGCCTTAGCCTCAGATAGAGGCTGGCAGGAGGTTTCACTTTCACCGACAAAGAGCATATCTGTGTCACGGATTAGGTTACCTACAATACCCAGACTAAAGGCGCTTTTCCTGTAATTTGCCTGCCCACCACGGGAGTTTATAATACGAATTGAGCTTATGTCCTTGGTCACTTCTGCCTCACATACAATGCCCGGGGTGTGACCGGTAACCATGGTTATGAGTTCGTCACCAAGCTCAATCATTCTCTCCACGGATACAGATTCTGTATTGGGGTCAAAGACTTCAACCCGGGGGTAGGATGGTGGGGAAGGAAGCTCAAATTTAGCTGGCATGCCGAACTGGGCTGTTTCCACGGCATTATTGACTAGGCTCTGGATGTCGTCTGGCTCTGTAGTAACTGCGTAGCCAATCCTGCCTTGTCTGATAATACGCAGCGCCACCATGGTACTTTGCTTGCTTTGAATATACTTCAGGCGGTTGGCTTCAAACTGGACCGGGGTTTCCTCAGAGGAAACCATGAAGACCTCTGCTTCTTCAGCCACCCTTTTAGCTTCAGCCAGGATATTTTCCATTCACTTGCCTCCAACCAAGCAGTGGCGAATTCGGATATGGGGGCTACCGTTGGCGACGGGCAGGGGCACTTGTTCTCCCTTGCCACAGCCACCGCCCTGGTTCATCTCCAGGTCATTACCAATAGCATCTATATTGTTGAGGGTAGTGAACACATTGCCGGTAAGCACTACCGGTCGTAGCATCTCGGCGAGCTTGCCATTACGAATCATATAGGCTTCACCGGCGGAGAAGGTGAACATCTCCATACTGGTAGTGCCACCATACCAGTTTTTGGCATAATCCCCTTCCTTGATGTCACCTATTATATCGTCAAAGGAGGCTGCCCCCGGCTCAATATAGGTGTTGGTCATGCGGACGATAGGCGGGTAACGATAGTTAATGGCTCGGGCATTACCCGTAGGCGCCTCTTTCATCTTGGCAGCAGTTTCCCTGGAATGAAGCCTGCCGACTAATATGCCCTCTCGGATAAGGTAGGTTTTGGTGGCTGGCACCCCTTCATCGTCATACTTATAGCTGCCTCGCAGCCCGGGTATAGCCGCAGTATCAACGATATTAAGATCGGCACTACCAAATTTTTTGCCCAGAACCATAATTTGGCGCAGGCGCTCATTTTCATAGACAAAGTCAGCCTCCGAGAGGTGTCCAAAGGCTTCGTGGACGAAGACACCAGCCAGTACCGGGTCTAATACCACAGTATATTCTCCTCCCTTTACCTGTGGCGCTGATAATAGCTCTACTGCGTGCTGTGCCATCTGTGCTACCTGCTGATTCAGCCCTTGGATTGCACCAAAATCACCGCTACTACCCAGGCTCAATCCTACCTGTTGTACCTCGCCATCTTGAGTAGCTATGGCAGCCAAGCGGAGGTTAATATCTGCCCTTTCTTGCTCAATATAGCTACCTAATGAATTTAAGAAGATGACCTTTTTGTGGCTGTCACCATAACCAATAACTGAGGTCTGGAGCTTTGGGGTGCGCCAGATAATATCATTATACTCATCCAATAGCTGCTTCTTTTTGGTTAGGGGCAAAGCCACTGGATTTTTATCTATCTCGGCTGGTACTACATCAACCACTGGTTCTACTTGGACCAGTTTGCTTTCTCCGTTGCCAACTAGTTGCGCCTGCTTCACTGCCAGTTTTACCTTATCTGCCAGTTCATCAAGGTTATTAAAGCTGACAAAGCCCCAGCCACCTTTGACCAGGGCTCGCACATTTCCCCCGGTGGCAGTTGTCCTGCCTATGGACTCTAACTCCCTGCCCCGGTAGGTAATGTGGCTGGTCTGGCTCTGCTCAAGGCGAGCCTCTATATAGTCGACACTATACCGGTTAAGCGTCCCGGCTAGCTGGTGACCAATAGCTTCAATGCCAGAGCTTTCTGCCATAATTACTCCCGTGCTGGTTTTAGTGGGTTTAGTTTACCGAGCTACTAATCCAGTTGTCAATTTTATAAACTGGCGGGTGCGCCTAAGGATGAGGTGTTAGCCAAAGGGATTGAGTATGTAGCCTTTGTCGATGACAGCCCCACTGAGCATCAAACGGTAAGGGTGGATAAGTGTCTTATCCTTTTGAGCATGTTAGGATGGGTGGTGAAAAGCTCCATCATTTTATCAGCAGTGCCGAGCCGTACTTCCTTTTGACGCAGTTCCATGAGTTCGTTATAGTCGATGGTGCCACTCATGTCCCGGTCAATCTGGGATAGCTCTCTAATTTCACGCCACGCCCGGGCAGGGTCATTGAGAAAGAAAGCCCTGACCCCTTCAACCCGTTTCAGTTCCGCCTTGTCCCTGAAGCGGGCATTTCCGTAGACCAATTTATACAGTGCCGAAGCCAGGTGATGCGGCATATTCCCCAACCGAACACTTCCCAGGTCAGCATAATACTCACGTATCCTGGAGCCATAGAGCACCAAGAGATTGGTAATGAAGTAGAGCAGGAAGGCACCGAGCCCAATTAGCATTGCATAACCACCTCCCTGTCTCCGACCACCGAAAAGCCCTCCCCACATTATACTCAAGGCAATCCAGTACATTATCAGCGGGATAGCCGAAAGTACAGTGATGATTACCATATCACGATGCTTGATGTGAGAGAGTTCATGCCCCAGCACAGCCTTAAGCTCGTCTTTGCTCAATAGATTCAGGATGCCCCGAGTAACACAAACTCGTCCATCCCGTTGCGTTCGACCGAAAGCAAAGGCATTGGGTATAGCTAGTTGTGAGATACCAATCTTAGGCTTAGGCAGATGCGCACTCTCGGCAAGTTCAGCCACCATTCGGTGTAGCTCTGGCTCCTCTTTTTGAGAAACCCACTTTATCTTCATCGTCCGGCCAACTATAGCTGGGCCGATCAGATACTGGATGCCAAGGAAGGCAAAGCCCAAAATAAGGTAAATCCAAGCACTTCCGGCTCCCATCCAAGTACCTATGCCGGTGATTACGCCATAGAGGATGCCAAACATAACTGCGACTAACAAGAACATCCTAGTTTGAAGCCACATACATTCCTCCGTTACAAATGACGGTTATCCATCTTCACTTATTATTAATAATATAACAAGGGTTTAGGGCGAGGCAACAACTCCAAGGCTCAAAGGAGTGTTCTGGCGGGGAAAATCTTCTTTGGTGGAGCTGGGGTTACAAAAGGCTGAACTTTTGAGCTGGCTTTCGGTCTTACTATATAGCCCCACTGCTTTAATCCGAGGTAATTGTAACAATAGTTGACTGCCAATTCATCGGCCGGAGCACGTCAAAAACGATTTGGTTGATTGTTACACATCTCAAGGATATATATCATGACTAGCAGTTTAGTATCTTCTTTGTCTTACTTTGCTACTGAACCAGCCACTTCTCTTGTCACTATAGGGGCCATTGCCTCTGTTGTCGGAAAGGGGGAGGGCCTGAATAACATTAATCGTCCTATGCCTTAGTGTTTTTCCATCGAGGGCAGTAATTGCGGCTTGACCTTCAGACAGTGATGCCATTTCAACAAATCCATATCCCCTAGATTGGCCACTACCAATATACTTGTCGTTCATGACGGTTACAGATATCACTTCTCCGAAAGCCATGAATTCCCGTTGCAGTTCCTCCTCAGTCACCTCGAGAGCTAAGTTACCCACATAGATATTCATATTGCCCACCCTTCTTTGGTAATGGGGTTAGGCTTGGTCTACTGTTTGTCACTAGCGCCTAAACTAATAACCCTTCGGAGTGATGAATATATTTCGTGTGTCTTAAGCAGAAACAAATGGAGAGGGAGTTTAATATCTTCTCTGTCTTCCTCCGCCAAACCCGCCGCCTCTCCGGTCACCATACGACCCGCCGCCTCTGTCATCAGAGCGAGGTCGAGCCGCATTAACATTAAGTGTCCGTTCCTTTAGTGTTTTTCCGTTGAGGCCAGTAATTGCAGCTTGACCTTCAGACACTGATGCCATTTCAACAAACCCGAATCCCTTGGGTCGTCCACTATACTTGTCGGTTATTATGTTTACAGACGTCACTTCTCCGAAAGCCCCAAATTCTTGCCGTAATTCCTCTTCAGTTACCTCATAGGATAAGTTACCCACATAAATCTTCATATTAGTGCTCCTTTCGCTTAATCTCGCAACCCTTCGCTGAGGGTCTCGCCTGCATATCAAGTACCTATTCAGAGTATGACCATAATCATTAGCTTATTGGTTGCTTTCCGGTTTTTAGCTGTAGCGTCGCCTTCGTCTGGCGCTCTTTTGTGCTTTCTGGCGTGCCGTCTCTCCCTTGGATAGAAAATGACGGTGGGACTTTGCCTCGCGCAGGATTCCACTCATCTGCACCATCCTTTGAAAACGGCGTAGCAGAGAATCTTGGGTTTCACCTTCACGTATCGAAACTTCCAACGACATAACACACCAACAAATTCTAGGGACATGCATAGGCCAAGTGTCCCCCAGCCTATACATGTCCTTAAGGTTACAATAGCACTATTTATTCAGTCTGACCTTACTGTAGCAATCGCTACAATAGACCGGTCTACCATCGCGAGGCTCGAAAGGTACTTCGGTTTCCTTGCCGCACTCGGCGCATATGGCAGGGAACATTTGGCGTTGAGACCTGTAGCCGTAGCCACTATTTCCGTAACGCTCTGACTTCCTTGCCTGGCGGCATGAAGGACAGCGCTTGGGCTCGTTAGTATAGCCCTTAGATTGGAAAAACTCTTGTTCCTCAGCGCTGAAAGTGAATGCAGTCCCACAATCGGAACACTGAATCGACTTGTCCTCAAAACTCATTGGATGACCTCCTCTCTTCTAAATTTTAGTTAGAGTTCCGGTCATCCAGCACTTAGGGAAATCTGAGGTGATTTAAGTATGTAACAACCTAAACTGAAACTACTAGATACATCATACACTAAAGCGACCCACTTTGCAAATAAATAGCTTAACCCTGTTAGTTAGAAGAACGCCACAACTAAAATCCAATGATTTTTACTGGACACTACTGACTCAACAAATAGTCTTTCGGTTACCGAAGAGAATTGACTATTATGACAAGGAGGGGTAGGATATGATTAGAGAGATTGTATGATTGGACTAGGAGATATCACCCGCGCCCAGCAAATCATAGCGGGTCGAGTCCACAGAACGCCTGTGATGTCCTCCATGAGCCTAGGAAGACTAACTAACGCACGCCTTCATTTCAAGGTAGAGGTCTTTCAGAAGACAGGCTCATTCAAGCCCAGAGGTTCTATAAATAAACTACATCATTTAACCGAGGAGGAAAGAAAAAGGGGGGTTATCACTATGTCATCTGGGAACCACGCACAGGGCTTCGCCTATGCAGCCTCTTTATTTGGTATCTCAGCTACGGTGGTCATGCCTCACACAACTCCTGCTAACAAGGTTAATGCCACAAGAGGCTACGGTGCAGAAGTGGTTCTTGCCGAGGGTGATCTGGTTACAACCTGCCTAGAGATTCAAAAGGGACGCAACTTAACCATGGTTCACCCCTTTGACGACCCCCATATCGTGGCTGGTCATGGGACAATAGGGCTGGAAATCTTGGACGACCTGCCGGAGGTTGATGTCGTTTTCGTTCCCGTCGGTGGTGGCGGCTTGATTTCAGGAATTGCCACCGCTATTAAGTTAAGCAAGCCAGCGGTTAAGATTGTGGGCGTGGAGCCCGTTGGTGCCTCGGCTATGTGGCAAAGCCTCCAGCAGAAGGCGGTGGTTCATTTAGATAAAATAGACACTATTGCAGATGGCTTAGCTCCCCCATTCGTTGGGGAGCTGAATTTGGCTTTGGTCCAAAAGTATGTTGATGAACTCGTTCTAGTTTCAGATGACGAAATGATAGAAGCTCTGTGCTTGATCTTGGAATGGTGTAAGATTCTAACAGAACCGGCGGGAGCAGCCGCATTTACGGCTCTGCTTTTCAAAAAAGCCAACATTCCCAGTGGTTCTGAGGTCGTTTGCTTGCTGAGTGGGGGAAACATTGACCGAAGCCGCTTGGGGCACTTCCTTTTTAAAAAAGGCGGTGTTGAGTGAGATTTGGGAAAAAGGTTATTAGTATACCCGGTGCACCTAAGCTTCCATTTTCCCCAGCCATCAGAGCTGGCGACTACATTTTTGTATCGGGTCAGGTTGGATTCATAGATGCAAAAGGTAAGGAAGTCAAGGGAATAGAGGCTCAGACCAGGCTATGTTTAGAGAATATGAAGCGAGTTTTAGTAGCAGCAGATGCATCTCTGGATGATGTGGTTAAAGTAACCGTTTTTCTCCGGAATGAGGAGGATTTTGCTAAAATGAATGAGATATATCAGGGCTACTTTTCTGAGGACAAACCGGCCCGCTCCACGGTAGTAGCTGGCTTGGCTCTACCAAATATGCTTATTGAAATAGACTGTATAGCTTACTGTCAACCTTGTATATGACTACGGTGGGTTCTGCCGGGGGAAACTGAGGTACTGGGCTCATAATTGCACCTGTGTAAGTGACTTACAATGGAAAGACGTTTAATACAGATTTGCCTCACAAAGGAATGCTTATGGAAAGCAGTCCTTTAAAATATAGTTTAAGCGAGGTGTCATTATGAGTGACGGTGTGTTTGAGCTCATGGAGAGAGAAGACCTGACTACCCTAGAGATTTTCTACAACCAGAGAGAGAATAAATTTCTAATGAGGGGGATGAAAGAGTGGGATGATAATGTGTGTTGGGATAGGTATATGGCTGATTTTACCTATGAGGATATTTTGGCTGATGATTATAAGACTATAGGCGCGGCTACGCTGCTGGCTGCCTTTGATGAGCTGGGCTTAGCCGACTATCTTCAGCAGATTGAGCAGCTTATTAGGGAAGGTAGAAACCATGGCATTGAATTCTACTATAATCGTAAGAAGAATATCAGGGTAATGTACTGCAAGCATGTTAACACCCCTGGCGTTAGAAATAGGCGACACGCTATACGAGCTGGTGCCATGCGCCGGCGCGAGTTAAGTGAACCGGAGATAGATGTTATCGTGGACGGCTTAAACATTGCCCGAGCCATGGCCTATAAAAACGCCATAGCCAATATACCTTACGGTGGCTCAAAGATACTGGTGCAATGTGATGCCGTAGAGTTAGATGACTTTGAAACCATGGGTTTTCTTGCCTATGTAACTGATAGGAGCCGGTCGTTTAGTGGACCTGATATGAACTTTGAGCCAGAGATGGCTGATATCATACGGGAGAAGTTTACCAGAAACTATACCGACGGCAGGAAGAGCCGTATGGGCACATCGGGAGCCACCACTGGCTATGGTGAATACATAGCTATAAAAGAAGCCTGTGACTTCATTTATGGTAGTCGAGATATATCAGATAAGAAGATAGCAATTCAGGGACTGGGGGAGGTAGGATACCCATTGGCTGAGCAGCTATTGAGAGATGGGGCTAAACTCATCGTTAGTGATATAGAGCTGTCCAAAGTACAGCGGCTACAGCGGAAATGGGGCGAAGATTTGGTTGAGTACGTGGAACCGGATGAGATATATACTGTAGATGCTGATATTTTTTCTCCTTGTGCCATGGGTGGTATAATAACAGAAGAGAGAATACCCCAGTTCAAGTTCAAGATAATAATTGGCTCAGCCAATAACCAGCTTAAGGCGACCAGCAAGGAAGGCGAGATAGAGCTGGCTAAGAAACTTGCCGATGTTGGTATTCTTTTTGTGATTGATTGGGCACATAATTCCGGCGGTGTTCTAACTGCCTGGGCAGAATGGATACTGCAAGAGGAGGCTTCCCTGGACAAGATAAGGCCCAGAATTGAACAGGTATGTGGAAGTAACTTTAGGCAGCTTCTGGAGGAAGCCAGGATAATAGGTAAGACGCCAACCGAGCTGGTATATGAACAGGTTGAGGATATGGTATATTCAGGTGCTGAGTTTAGTGAAGTACTGTAAGCTATAATCTGAGGAGCGCAATCAAAGGGGGAAAGAAGAACAGGTGCTTAGAAAAATAGCAGTCCTAGGTGGAGGTAATGGTGCTCATGCCATGGCGGCTGACTTAACGCTAAAAGGGCTTGAGGTAAATATGTGTGAAGCGCCTGAATTTAAGGAAAGCTTCAGCACAACCCTTGAGCGACAAGAGATATGCCTGATTGATGCTTGGGGTGAGGAGAGGACTGCGAAGCTGGGCATGGTCACAACGGATTTTGAGCAGGCAATAAAGGGTGTTGATTATATTATGATGGCTATCCCAGCCATTGGGCACAAGCACTTTTTTACCTCCATAATGCCGTGCCTGAAGGATGGTCAGACCATAGTTATATGGCCAGGAAACTACTCTGCGCTATTATTCGCTAATATGCTGAGAGAAAGGGGGATAAAGAGAGATATTACCCTGGCGGAGGGACACACCCTCCCGTGGGGGTGTAGACTAGAAGCCCAGGGCAGAATAAGGATATTCGTTGACGCTTGGAAGCTACTACTAGCTGCATTTCCAGCAAAAAATAGAGGTAGGGTTATAAATGACTTAAAGGATATCTATCCGGTGGTTCCAGGCGAGAATGTTCTGGCTACTTCGCTAAACAATCTAAATCCAATTGTACACCCCGTTGGGGCAATTCTAAATGCGGGCTGGATTGACACTTTAGGCAAGGACTTTTACTTTTATAAGCATGGCACAACCCTATCCGTGGCCAGGGCGATAAAAGCGGTTTATGAAGAGGTAGCCAGAACAGGGGAAGCTATTGGTATAAAACTGCTTGAGTATCCTGAGGAATCATTCTGGTCAAAGAGCGCAATCATGTCGGTCTACTTTAAGGCTCCCTTTGATAAAGAGGGCACTGTTGCCAATATTGCCGGACCTTCATCAATGAAAAGCAGGTATATAACTGAGGATGTCTCCTATGGGCTGGTGCCTACAGCACAGTTGGCACACAAATTCAATGTTGACATCCCGATTATTGATGCTACAATCAAATTAGCTTCGGTGATAAACCAGACAGATTATTATAAGGAGGGAAGGTCGCTCGAGGAGCTAGGGATAGCAGACCTGAGCAAAGAGGGATTGGCTGAAATTCTACAAGAAGGATTTTGAGAAGAGGTTAGAATCTAATAGTAAAAGGGGGTGATAGATGTAGGTGTTTAGACGGAATCTTGGCAGAACAAAATTTAGGAGGAGGTTTTTAGGTGAAGAAGAAAGGATTATTGGTATTATTAGGCAGTCTATGCTTAGCCCTAACATTAATAGCGCTACCTTTTATGGGAGGTTGTGCTCCTGAGGAAAAGGCGATTCGGATTGGCGAGTGTATGATAATTGAGCATCCCGACCTGTTCGCTGATCAAACAGGATTTCATGAAGTGGTAGACGCCTGGGCGGCAGCTGAGGGAGTGACGGTGGAGTATATTTTCCTGTGTGCTGAGGGTGATATGTCTCTAGCCAAGTCAATTGCCGACCGGTTTGTCGCAGAAGAGGTGGATTTAATTCATGCTATCACTACTCCAATCGCTCAAGCCTGTGTGGGTGCAGCTGAAGGGACTGGAATTCCTGTGCTTTTCAGCACTTGCACTGCTCCAGCTGTGGCTGAGATTGTGTCTACCTGGGATGCG
>JAUWYK010000078.1 GCA_030615865.1 Dehalococcoidia bacterium | reverse complement strand
CATTCATCTGACAATTGAAGACACGGTCGCCGAAGGGGATAAGGTGGTGATGCGTTACACAGGCCGGGGTACCCACAAGGGCGATTTGATGGGCATTGCTCCCACGGGCAAGCAAATTACAATTACAGGGATGGTCATCAGTCGCCACGTAGGCGGTAAGCAAGTGGAAGCGTGGGTAGCCATGGACCAGCTCGGTATGTTGCAACAGATGGGTGTTGCCCCTCCTATGGGCTAGGGTGGAGGGTAATCCCTTTGGCCCAATCTTGCGACTGAGGAAGGTGCTATACAGTAACATTGAAGGCTACAAGTGGCAGGCTGATGTCATGGTCAAAGCGGCAGAACCGACAGGATGACGTGCTGTAATTTTGTATTGAGTGTATAGGGACGCAAGGCTAGCAGGTCTTCGATGGTCTGCTAGCCTTTGCTTTGCATGAATCCCAGGTGCTCTTACCTCAACCCACGTTTCCCCCTCCAAAGTTGTAACTACATTCCGCACGCACAGGGGGGCATCTGTATCGGAGCGAGCCTCACTAGAGAAACCGTCTCCTTATAGTTGGCCTTTCACCAGAGTAAATGATATAATTTACCTTGAAAGGAGACTTGGAAGGTGAGAAGGATATGGATTATAGGGATACTACTGTTAGTAGTAGTGTTTATTCTGGGTGCGTGTGCTCCGACAGCACCACCATCACCACCGCCTGAGGTAACTCCTACACCAACACCAACACCGGCGCCAACACCAGAACCGGCGCCAACCCCTACTCCAACACCCCCTCCTGCACCGACACCCAGTAAGCCTCACTTTACCAGTGATGATGGACGAATTGAGTTTGCTCTAGATAATGTAGAGAGAACCAAAGTATGGCCTGCTGAACTACAGGGTGAACGCACGCCGGAAGAAGGATATGACTTTGTCATTATTGACGTGATAATTGTTCGCATAAAGGATGGACATGTTCAGGGAAGACGGGGTTCCGCTATCGTCAGTGACGATGGGGTCGAGTATCAAGAGGCGTCCTCGACCTGGAAGGGTGTCAAGTTCAATGACCCACAAAGCCTCACCGCAAGCTATGAACTCATTGAAGGGGCAACGGGGAAGTTTGCCTACGAATTGCCTGAGGAGGTACAACCAGCCAGACTTAGGCTAGCTTACCTGTTCTTTGAGTCTTGGGGTGAATCGTGGCAACCAGAGGGCGAGGAAGAGAGGTATATAGACATTATCCTTTCTTGAGTCGGGAGTTTAAATATTTAAGGGGAGGTTTGGAAGATAAGAAAAGTGCGGATTTTAGCTATACCACTGTTAGTAGTGTTAGTCCTGCTGATAGGGATGGGAGTGGGCGCTTGTGGGGGTGGGGAAGTAGCACCACCGCCTGGGGAGGAAGAGGAAACACTGCCTCCACCTGAGGAGGAAGAGGAAGTAGCACCACCGCCTGCTCTACCCAAGTCCGGCGAGTGGACTGCTTCTACGGGGTCTAGCCAGTTTGCGTTCACGTTCACTGTAAGCCCCGACAGCACAGGCATCACCGAAATTTGCTACAGTTTGGCAGCATTCGAGTGCGCTGGTTGGGTGGTGAGGGTTACCCCGAGGACGGTTACCCCATCAACGGTTAAGTCTCCCCCATGGACTATCACTGGGGGTCAATTCACCATTGACTTCGTTGACTGGCTCGCAAAATTCCCCGAGCCCGGGACCAGCGTGGGTATGGTCATTAAGGGGAAGTTTGACGAAACCGGCACGCACGCTTCTGGCACCTGGGAAATAAGTTATAGCGGGACAACCTGCCCAGCAGGTACATGGGAAGCCTCGCCAAGCTCCTAATGTGGAACTGATTAGGATTCGGGAAGGAATTGCCACCAAATGGTTGATACCTATGGATAAGGAGTTTGAAATCGTAAACCATACCGCTGATGTCGGCATTATAGCCTATGGTGCTGATATAAGTGAGACATTTGCCAATGCGGCTAGAGCCTTGTTCAGCCTGATAACCGAGCTTGATGACGTAGAAGAGGTTCTATATCGGGATATAGAACTAACCGCCGTTGATGAGGAAAGCCTGCTGGTAGAATGGCTGAACGAGCTTATTTACCTATTTGATGCCGAATATATCCTTTTTAAGCGGTTTGATATTATTGAACTCAACAATACCCGACTTAAGGCTAGAAGCTATGGGGAGAAGGTAGATAGCTCAAGACATAAACTAAAAACAGGGGTCAAGGCAGCCACCTATCATATGCTAAAGGTTGACCGGGGTAATGGCTGTAAGGTTCAAGTACTATTTGATATTTAGCGGAGGCAAAAATGGCAGCGCCGTGGCAGGAAATACTAAACAAGATAGATGACTACCGCTGGGAAATCCCAAAAAGCTATAAGACAGGGATGCTTGTGCCTGGTCTAATCTTTACCAATGAATCAATGCTTAACCATATCTGGCAAGAGCAGGTTTTTCAACAGGTAGCTAATGTAGCGTTCTTGCCCGGCATTGTCAGGCACTCACTGGCTATGCCGGATATTCACTGGGGCTACGGCTTTCCCATAGGCGGTGTTGCCGCCACCAGAATAAAAGACGGGGTGATATCGCCCGGGGGCGTTGGCTTTGATATTAATTGTGGTGTCAGGCTACTACGAACAAATCTTACCGAGGAAGAGGTAAGACCTAAAATTGAACAGTTGATTGCCGACCTTTTTGTCAACATTCCTTCAGGATTAGGTTCCACCGGCAAGATAAGGGTGAGCGAAAAGGAGCTAGACCAAGTCCTGATAACGGGTAGCCAGTGGGCGGTGAAAAGGGGTTATGGCAGGGCAGAGGACATTGTGGCTACTGAAGAGTCGGGCTGTATGAAACGGGCTAACCCGGATAAGGTAAGCAGTAAGGCTAAAAAGCGTGGCATTCCACAACTGGGAACACTAGGTTCGGGCAATCACTTTCTGGAGGTAGAGGTGGTGAGTGAAATCTATGACCGGAATGCAGCTACAGCTATGGGTATCAGCGATTTAGGGCAGGTGCTTCTCTCGATTCACACCGGTTCCCGGGGCTTTGGGCACGAGGTCTGTAGTGACTATGTAAGGCTACTCGGTGAAGCGGTAAGAAGATATGGTATCAACCTCCCTGACCGCCAACTTGCCTGTGCCCCGGTAAACTCACCAGAAGGACAGGATTACCTTGAAGCTATGTCATGCGCTGCCAACTATGCCTGGACTAACCGACAGTGCATCACTCACTGGGCTAGAGAGTCTTTTGTTAAGGTCTTTGACAAGAGCCTGAGAGAACTAGGTATGGAGCAGATTTATGATGTGGCTCATAATATCGCCAAGATAGAGGACTACACCATTGATGGCGAAAAACAAACCTTATGCGTTCACCGCAAGGGAGCAACCAGAGCCTTCCCCCCTGGACACCCCGATATCCCCGATATCTACAGAGATATAGGTCAGCCAGTTCTCATTCCTGGGGATATGGGACGCTGTTCCTACATACTAGTGGGCACAGAAACAGCAATGAAGGAGTCCTTCGGCTCTACATGCCATGGTGCCGGCAGGGTGCAGAGTCGGTCGGCAGCTAAGCGTAGCCTTAGAGGTGCTGATGTGGCTAAAGCTCTATTTGCCAGGGGGATTACAGTTAAAACAGGCAGCATTCCGTCTCTGGCTGAGGAAGCCTCCGAAGCTTATAAGGATGTAAATGAGGTGGTTGAGGTAACCCATAAGGCGGGCATCTCCCTCAAGGTAGCCAAAGCAGTTCCAATAGGTGTAATCAAGGGGTAAAAGGATGTATTTCAAAAGTGCTATTGATGCCATAGGACATACTCCGTTAGTGGACATGGCTCAAATGAGCCGTAATAAGAAGGTACGCATCTTAGCCAAGCTGGAAGGGCAAAATTTAGGGGGGAGTGCCAGCATTAAGGACCGGATAGTAAAATACATGCTTGAAAAGGCAGAGCAAAGCGGAGAGCTAACCAAGGACAAGACCATCATTGAAGCCACCAGCGGCAATACCGGGATAGCTTTAGCCTGGCTGGGGCATAAGCAAGGCTATAAAGTTACCATTGTTATGCCCGATAATATGAGCGTGGAGAAGCAACAATTGCTCAAAATATATAACGCTGAGCTTATTCTTACTAAGGGGGCTTATGGGGTAAAGGGAGCTATTGATACTGCCCAGGAACTGGTGGCTCAAGATAAACGATACTTTATGCCCGACCAGTTCTCCAACCCAGCTAATCCACTGGCTCACTATGAGACTACCGGCACCGAGATAATAGACGATTTCCCCTATGACCGGATTGATGTCCTAATCGCTGGAATCGGCACCGGAGGGAGTATAACTGGAATTAGCCGTCGGCTAAAAGAGAAGTACCCCAATATCAGGGTAATTGGTGTAGAACCACCACCAGATGATATCATTCAAGGCTTGAAGTGTATTGGTGACGGCTATGTGCCACCGGTTCTGGATTTAAGCCTCATTACCAACATGGCTACTGTCACTAGCCAACAGGCGTCTGTAGCCACCAGGGAGCTCTTGGATAAGGAAGGGATTTTTGCCGGGTTATCTTCAGGAGCAGTAGTCCACCAAGCAATTAAGGTTGCCAGTGAGATGGACGAGGGTAATATAGTGGTGGTGTTAGCCGATGGGGGGTGGAAATACCTGAGTCTGGACTTCTGGACTAAAGCCAAGTAGATATGACCACAAGTCAGCCAATTTACCTGCCGCCGCCATCTCAAAAGGGCAGTGTGTCGCTAGAGGAAGCCATTGCCAAGCGGAGGTCAGTAAGAGACTTCACCCCTGAACCTATTTCTCAATCACAGCTATCACAAATACTGTGGGCGACTCAGGGTATCAGCAATACCCGGGGAAGATACAGGACTGTCCCCAGTGCCGGGGCTACCTACCCGCTAGAGGTGTTCGTTGTTTGTGGCAGAAATTGCATTGAAGACATAGGCGACGGCATATACCATTACGACCTAGCTCATCATTCTCTGACCTTGCACCACAAGGGCGATGTAAGACTAGAGTTAGCCAGAGCAGCATTAGACCAAGAATTCATATATGAAGCCCCGGTAGATATAGTTATCTGCGCCGAATATGAGCGGACACTTATGAGATATGGAGCCAGGGGCGAAAGGTATGTGCACATAGAAGTGGGGCATGCCGGGCAGAATATATATCTTCAGGCTACCGCCCTAGGGCTAGCAACAGTAGCCATCGGTGCCTTCCACGATGAGGCAGTTAGAGAAGTGCTACGGCTGGGTAAGCAATATAAGCCTTTATATATTATGCCGGTGGGCAAACCTGCCTAAAGTCCTATTGAATTTACACACCCAGCCCACTTTTAACCAGCACAGCCATTATATTGAACAGGCTGTGGATAATCATAGGAATAAAGAAAAACTTCTTATTACCCTTTAGAAGGGGGACCTCTCCCCTAACTGAAGCCAGCAGTTCTTGATTGATTCCAAAGCCCAAGATGAAACTGCAGACCACATGCATCGTGAGACAAGCGCTGTAGCGGAACACCACTAAAGTCTGGGTATGCTCGGGAAAATAGAATTGTAGATAGAGGATGTTCTCAACCAAGGCAAAACAAAGACCACCAACAGCGGCTAGGAAGGCGGTATATATCCGGCTGGTGAGCATTTTGGGCCACCGCACCAGAAGAAGATAAACCCCGGAAGGCTTCATGACCTCTTCAATCATGGGAGCGGCGACAAAGGCAACCAAGAGAGAGCCTTGTGACCACTCTTGGATTATTGCTCCCAGTACGCCGAGAATGCCTCCTAGTGCTGCCATGAAGAAACCAAAGAAACGCCACTTAGAGGACATTTTGCACCCTGCCTGTTGGCATGTCAGGCTGAATTGCCCACCAGCACACTGTTACTTCTTCAATTGCTCGCCGTCACTGCTATTCTTGACCACTAAAGGGCGGGTATTCATCCCGCATGAGGTTCATGTAAGCACTGACGTTGCAATACCAGCGCTCCCACCCTACAACAAAATCAAACATACCCCTGGGGTATTTCGCAGTGAACAGGATGACCCAGAAGGCAATAAAGGTTACTACGCTTACTGCGATTCCATATAGCGTAAGCATGATTCCATGGGGAATGCCAACATAAAGCCATCCAAAGAACACCTTTAGCAGTAGCCAGCCGCGGGAAAGCTTTTCAGGATATTCAACTGTGAAAGTTACCGGATAGCTCATCTTATGTCACCTCCATTCTTATTGGTGGCAATTCTACACCCGAAACACGGAGGTGTCAAGACCCAGCCCGGAAGTTGTTTGGAAACGCTACCAAAGGTTTATACCTGAACAAAAAGCGAGGAATTGGGGGCTGCGCCCCCAAATACAATTCTAGGGCGGGAGGGTGGGAAGGAAAAGGTTGCTAAACAACTCAGCCCAATTTTCTCTAATAAATTCTCAACTTTTCGCTGGAGTCTTACCCATTTTTTGCTTTAGGAGCCAGTATTCTAAACTGTCAGCTAGGGCCAGCCAGCTAGCCCCTATGATATTGGTTGAGCTGCCGACAGTCCTCCACTCCTCAACCCCATCAGTGGATTCAATAAGCACCCGAACCTGAGCGCTGGTGCCAACACTTTCCTCAAGGATGCGAACCTTATAGTCAACCAACTTGACTTGGGCTAACCTGGGGTAGAACTGCAATAGAGCCTTGCGCAATGCCTGGTCCAGGGCATTAACCGGTCCGTTGCCCTCAGCGGCGGTATGCATTATTTCAGTGCCTACCCTTACTTTTACCACTGCCTCAGACAGCATCTCCTCCATGCTTTTCCGGCTCGGCGGGCGCCGCCTCTTCTCCACTACCACCATAAAATCAACCAGCTCAAAGGGTGGCTGGTAGTCTGGCTTAGCCCGGCGTAGCAGTAGCTCAAAAGATGCCTCAGCATTCTCATACTGGAAGCCTCGACTCTCCAGTAACTTAACCTGGTCGAGTAGTTTCTGTGTCTCCTTACCCCGGAGGGGTAAATCTATTCCTAGTTCCTTTGCCCTATATATGATATTCCCCCGCCCCGACAATTCAGATACCAGCACCCTTTGTTTATTACCTACCCGGGCTGGGTCTACATGCTGATAGCTCTCCGCCCACTTGGTCAAGCCCGAAACATGAAGTCCAGCCTTGTGACTAAAGGCACTGAAACCAACATATGGTAAGAAGGCATCAGGAATAAGATTAGCCACCTCACTTACATAGTGCGATACCTCAGTCAATTTAGCCAACTGCTCATCGGTAACACAATCAATACCCATCTTAAGCTTCAAAGCCGGGATAATGGAACAGAGGTTGGCATTGCCACAGCGCTCACCATAGCCATTGATAGTGCCCTGAACTTGACTAACCCCAGCCTGAACCGCAGCCAGGGTATTGGCTACCGCCAGTTCACCATCATCATGAGCATGGATGCCCAGTGGCACGGTAGTCCGCTTCCTAGCTGCCTTAACGGCAGTTGTTATCTCGTCAGGCAGTGTGCCGCCATTAGTATCACACAGCACCAAACAGTCAGCCCCGGCTTCAGCAGCAGCCGTCAAACAACGCAGACTATAATCAGGGTTAGCCTTAAAGCCATCAAAGAAGTGCTCAGCATCAAAGAAAACAGTAAGCCCCTTTGCCTTAAGATAGCGTACGGAATCGGCAACCATGCTCAGATTTTCGTCCAGGGTGGTTTCCAATACCTGGCTAACCTGTAGCTCTGAGCTTTTGCCAACAATAGTAACCACCTTCACCCCGGCACTAGCCAGAGCCAGGAGGTTAGCATCGGTTTCTGATTTAGCCTTGGGGCGTCTAGTGCTACCAAAAGCAACCAGCACGGAATTAGTGAGGGTAAGACTCCGAGCCTTATCAAAGAACTCAATATCCTTGGGGTTAGAACCAGGCCAGCCGCCCTCTATAAAATGGACGCCTAACTCATCAAGCCTGTGGGCAATATGCAGTTTATCAACCACCGAGAAGGAAATCCCCTCTCGCTGTGTCCCATCCCGTAGTGTGGTATCATAAAGTTGGACCTGTGTCATTTGATTAGCTTCCTACCTTTTGGGCAATTAAGTCCCCCATCTCCTTCGTCCCCACCTTTGTTTTACCTTCATCCATTATATCATAGGTGCGATAGCCCTGTTGCAACACCTCGCTAACCGCCGCCTCAACAATCTGTGCCTCGTTGGCTAAGCCAAGAGAGTAGCGGAGCATCATAGCTACGCTGAGAATAATAGCAATGGGGT
>JAUWYK010000013.1 GCA_030615865.1 Dehalococcoidia bacterium | reverse complement strand
AAGGCGCTGGAGCGCCGCCTCCAGCCGGTGTTCATCGGTGAGCCCAGCATTGAGGCCACCATTGAGATGCTCAAGGGGCTCCGCCCTAGGTATGAGGCACACCATAAGATTAAGATTGAGGATGAGGCTCTGGAGGCAGCGGCTAAACTCAGTCAGCGCTATATTTCAGATAGGTATCTGCCGGATAAGGCCATTGACCTTATTGATGAGGCCGCCAGCAAGCTACGCATTGATACCGAGAGCGCACCACCGGAGGTTAAGTCCCTAAAGCAGCGTGTAGACCAACTGACCAATGACGAGGAGGCAGCCTCACAGCGGCAGGATTATGAGCGTACTGCCCAACTTAAGAGTGAGAGGTTGCGTCTGGAAGAGGAATACAACCAGGCTAAAAGCCAGTGGCTTAAAGAAGAGAAGTTGGACGAGGTGGTGGATGCGGAGGATATCGCCCGGCTAATCTCTGCGTGGACGGGCATTCCGGTATCCCAGATGCTGGAGGGTGAAGCCGAGAAGCTTTTGCATATGGAGGAGCGGATTCACGAGCGTCTGGTAAATCAGGAGGAAGCGGTTACCGCCATTTCTGAGGCAATCAGGCGCAGCCGGGCCGGGCTTAAGGACCCAAGGCGACCTATCGGCAGCTTTATCTTCTTGGGTCCCACCGGTGTGGGCAAGACTGAACTGGCTCGAACTCTAGCCCGATTCTTGTTCGATGATGAGAATGCCATGGTGCGCCTGGACATGTCGGAGTATCAGGAGAGGCACACCGTATCACGCCTTATTGGTGCCCCACCGGGATATGTTGGCTATGAGGAGGGGGGACAACTTACTGAGGCGGTGAGACGGCGCCCCTATCGGGTGATTCTGCTGGACGAGGTTGAAAAGGCGCATCCCGAGGTATTTAACAGCCTGCTCCAGATACTTGATGATGGGCGGCTCACCGATGGTCATGGGCGCACGGTGGACTTTAAGAATACCGTGGTCATTATGACCAGCAATGTCGGTGCTGAACTCATCAGGCGCCAGATGAGCATCGGTTTCGCTACTAGGAAAGAGGAAGCTAAAGCTCAGAAACTGGACTACGACACCATGAAGGAGAGGGTACTGGGGGAGATGAAGAAGACCTTCCGCCCTGAGTTCATCAATCGCATAGATGAGATAATAGTTTTCCATCAGCTAACTGAGGAGCAGCTCAGGAACATTGTTGATTTGATGGTGAAGGATCTTAAGGGGCGTCTGGCTGACCGTAAGCTGAACATCGAGCTAACTGGAAAGGCGAAATCTTGGTTGGCTAAGGAAGGCTATGACCCACTATATGGAGCCCGCCCCTTAAGACGAGCCATCGAGCGCTATGTGGAGAATCCTCTGTCGACTAAGCTATTGCAAGGCGAATTCGGCGAGGGCGATACGGTTAGGGTTGACCTTGGAGAGGATGGCTTAATCTTTACCGTCAAAAAGGGAGCCAAAGCTGCTGCCTGAGAGTAAATTGACCGATAGGAGGGTGAGGTAGAGGGTGAGCTTTAACTGGGATAGGCTGAAGGGGGCTCTGAGGAGGTGGGAATATTATGCCGGTATCTTGGGCATAGTGCTGACGGTGGCACTGGCGGTGGCGGTGGTTTATTTTTGGGAGTTTGTCAGTGCCCTTGGTGGCTATGGTTATCTTGGCGCCTTTATTATCAGTGTTTTTGGCGGAGCCACTATTCTGGCTCCAGTGCCGATGACACCCATGATATTTGCTTTGGGCACGGTGATGAAACCAGCGTTCGCCCCCTACCTTGGTCCGGTGTTTGTTGGTGCTGCCGCCGGTTTGGGCGAGACGGTTGGTGGCTTGTCTATCTATATGACGGGCTATGGCGGTGGCACTGCCCTCCACGGCATAGAGCACCAGAGGATTCAGGCAGCCTACGAACGAATGCTGGGGTGGATGGAGAGGAGGGGCTCGCTAACCCTATTTGTCCTTTCCGCAGTGCTCAACCCCTTCTTTTACCCGGCAGCTCTAGCCGCCGGGGCACTGCGCTTCGGCATACAGCGGTATTTTCTTATCTGCTGGGCGGGTAAGACGATTAAGGGAATAAGTGTAGCTATGGTTGGTTATTGGGGGCTGGGAGGTCTGCTGAGGATGCTAGGCATGCCAGTCTAGGCTTGCGCTTCGTGCCATTTTTTGCTAGATTTAGATAATGTCTTTATGGGGCTGTAGTTCAATTGGGAGAACGTTTGACTGGCAGTCAAAAGGTAGGGGGTTCGAATCCCCCCAGCTCCACCAGGGGTATCAATAGGTAGAACTTCTACTTCCTCTTCTATAATCCACAAAATAGGGAAACAAGAAAGGGGGGCAATCTTGCGAGACTACGATGGTATTGTCATTGGTGCCGGCCCAAACGGGCTTACTGTCGGTGCTTACCTAGCAAAGGCCGGGCTAAGGATTCTGCTTCTCGAAAAAAGGTTTGAGCTTGGCGGGGGCCTCGCCACAGAAAGGATCACAATCCCTGACTTCTTGCATGACGTTCACGCTATCTATCACATGATGGTGGATTATGCCCCACCTCTTAAGGATCTGCGGCTTGAAGAAGATTATGACCTAGGGTGGATCTACCCGGATCTACAAGTAGTCATGCCCTTCTCTGACGGGAAATATTTAGCTTTGTACAGCGATCCTGAAAGGTCATATGAGTCTATAAAGAAGTTCTCAACCAAGGATGCTGAAGCGTTTAGGGATTTCGCTAAGTGGTCACAGGAGGCAGTGGACCTTTTCCTGGCCCCAGCTAGCTATGTAAACCCTATGCCCAGCCTAGACCAAGCAGCCTTGCTTGAGGAGAATCCTATCACTAAAAGAGACGATGAGCTAACCGGCTTCACGCCCCAGCAGATAGTTGATGACATGTTTGAGAATGAGCGGGTAAGAGCCCTATTCCTCTACCTGTCCTGCATGTGGGGCATGGACTATGACCTCGAGGGTCTAGGTTATCTAGTGCCACTAATGATCAACCGTGGCTGGCATTTTCGGCTATGTCGAGGTGGCTCGCATCACCTTGCTCACTTAATGAGCAAGTTTATATACCAAAACGGCGGCATGGTTCTTACCAATCAAAAAGTCAAGCGCCTGGTAATCGAGAATGGTGAGGCTAAGGGGGTAGAGCTGGGAGATGGGACGGTGATAAAGGCCAATAAGTTTATTTGTAGTTCGCTCAATCCACACCAGACCTTTTTAGAACTGGTGGGTGAAGAGCATCTTGATCCAGAACTTGTTACTAGGGTTGAGGAATGGAATTATAGCGATTGGTCTTTTTTCACGCTACATCTGGCACTATACGAAGCACCGAGGTTTAAGGTAGCAGAATCAGATCCTAGCCTCAATAACTCGCTCATTTATGTGTTGGGGTACGAAAGTGAAGATGACCTGGTAAATCACTATGAGGCGATAAAAAGAGGTGAGTTAATAGGAGGTGGATTCAATAGTTGTTTCCCGTCAATCCATGACCCTATGCGCGCACCATCAGGAAGACATGTGGGGCTTATCTCACAGGAAGCGCCATACAACCTCAAGGATGGCGGAGCCGAGGCATGGTATCAGGTCAGAAGAGAGCACGCCGAACGGTGCAAGGAAGTCTTGCGGAGATATGCACCAAACATGACTGATGAAAACATAATCTGGGATTATATCGGTACTCCACTTGATACGGAGAACAAATTCGCCGACATGAGACAGGGTTGCTTTAAGCAAGGTGCCTATTTGCCGCTCCAGATGGGCTATTTCAGGCCCAATGAATACTGCTCTCAGCACTCAACACAAATAGAAAAGCTATACATATGTGGTGCCTGCACTCACTCAGGCGGTATGATAACCTTTGGCCCGGGCTATTGTGCCACGGAAAAGATAGCCGAAGATCTAGGCATCGAGAAGTGGTGGCCAGAGCCAGAATCGGTAAAACGAGCTAGAGAGGCTGGACTATTCTAGTAATTAATATACTTTACGAGAGGAAATGAACATACTATGTACATAAGATCTACTGGCCTAGGTAAAACTCTGCTTCAGTGTAAGGTAGTGAGTGTTGAGTGCACTACTGTTGTCCCAGAAACACTCAAGCAGTCAGAAGATGACGGGCATGAGCCAAAAAGGCTGCTCATGACCATGCAAGTGATTGCGCCCGTAACCTGGACGGTTAGAGCCTTTGTTGAGCCGGCTGATTTACGGCATATCATCGGCCTTACTTTGCGGAACCCGAAGGTTATATTTAGTGCTTTGCGTTTTCTAGCTTTCGGAGGCAGGTCTCCATCACTGGTAGTGAAGAGAAAAGGGCAGCTAAAAGAAGGGGCAGAAAAAATAGCGCCACCGGTACCGACCGATGGTAAAGGTGATTTACGGTAGGATACAGAAGTGGCCGATGATTTCAGGTCGGTAAATTAAGATTATTCATTCGGTGGAAAGGGGGTGAGCAGACCCCTGAATTTGAGCTGGAAGAACAGGGCTTTCATAACTAAGCAGACTTGCATTCACACTATCTATCACAGGAGGTAAAAATGGCGGCATACTATGGATGGCCAGCTTGGGAGTTTATCGAGGCACGAGACCTGTCCACCCACAAGGTGTGGATAACTGACCGGAAAGAGACCCTGCGCACAATTACATTTTTGGATTACTGGATGCTTTTCCAATACGCTAATGGCTTTGCCGTTGGTGCCGATTATTTTCAACTCCCCTCAGCCAGAGGTGCCGACTGGAGAGAAAAGGAGGGCTGGATACTTGTTTCAGTGAAGCCGACAACAGAAGAGGAGCAGAAGCAGCGTGAGCCGGAGTTTCGCAAAAGAATAGCCCCCTGGATTGAAGATTTTGGCAAGCAATACCACAAATACGTAGATGAGTTGAATGGGATGATCGCCAAGATTAAAGCCGTAGATATGGCGAAGGCAACGGACTGGGAACTGAAGCGGGCTTTTGAGGATTGGGTTGAGTTTTATGTGTACGCGGCCGAAGTGCACTTTATCTGGATGTACGCTTGGACAATTATCTTCACGCAGTTTGAGAATGTATGCAAGGAATTACTCGGCATAGACAAACATGACCGTTTATTTAATGACTTGATGGCAGGCGCTGACCACAAGATGCTGCAAACTGACCGCGGGCTGTGGCATCTTGCTAGGCAGGCAACGGAGTCGGGGCTGGAGCCGCTTTTCCAATCCACCACTGATAATCGGGAACTTCTATCGAAAATCAGCCAAGAGGGGGAGAGGGGTATGAAGTGGCTTGCTGACCTCCGCGAGTTCAACAACGAGTACGGCTGGCGGACGGTGGACAACTGGGACATCGGCACGCCAAGCTGGGTTGAGGATCCGAGCATGGCATTCCCCGCCATAAGGGCATTTATGGCCCAGCCTACATTTGCTGTTGACGAACATCGTCAGCGCTTGGTGAAGGCAAGGGAAAAAGCCGAAAAGGAGGTCATATCTCGCATTCCTGATGATGCCAGGGACTGGTTTGCGAAGTTAATGAAAGCGGCACAATGGAGTTCCATCGTCGGTGAAGAGCATATTTTCTACTGCGAGAACTATGGCAACGCGTTGGGTCGGCTTATAACCAAGGAAGTTGGGAAGAGATTCGCTGAGGCGGGATTGCTCGATGACCCTCTGGATATTTGCTTCCTGACACCGGAGGAGATAGCTATACGAATAATACTCAGATTCGATGCGCATGACACAGTCAAGATTAGAAAACAGCAGCACACGGAATTTCGTAAGGTTGAGCCGCCGCCGTTTTTCGGCGACCCAGAGGCGATCCCAGAGACTTTTGCCAAGGACCCTGCTCTCAGCTTGGCGGTAGTTCCGATTCCCAGGGTCAGGCCTGAGTTGAAGGCTGACCTTTATGGCACGACGGCAGCACCTGGTGTTGCCGAGGGCGTAGCTCATGTGCTTATGAGCGAAAAGCAGTTTCATGAGTTTAAGCCTGGAGAGATCTTGGTAACACTGGAAACTTCGGCAGCATGGACACCCCTTTTCGGTCTGGCTAAGGCCATAATAACTGACGTAGGTGGTGCCGCAAGCCATGCTGCAATAATAGGCCGTGAGTATGGGTTACCCGTTATCTCCGGCACCATCGAAGGAACGAAGAAAATCAAGACTGGAATGAGGGTTAAAGCTGATGGCGACTTAGGTGTCGTCTATATCTTGACCAAGTAAGTTTTTAGATATAAAAGTCGGACCGGGAAAGCGGAAAGGAGATATTATGCCAGATGCGACCTATGATGCGATTGTAATTGGTGGTGGGCATAATGGACTCATAGCTGCTTGCTATTTAGCCTGGGCAGGTATGAAAGTCGCTGTCTTTGAAAGAGAGTTTGAGCTAGGTGGCGGTGCTTGCAGTGAGGAGCAACCCCTTCCGGCATTTGTGAGCAACCCTTGCGCTAACTTTACTAGAATGTACACAAGTCCAGTTTGGCTGGACTTTAAGCTCTGGGAAAAGGGGGCTTGGTATCTTACCCCCGAGGTTAACCAGGCTGCGATTTTTGATGACGGGACTTGTCTTGTAAGCTATCCGGTAACTACCACTCCAGATCTAACTACAGGGGAGACGGTATACTGGGAAGAAAACATGGAGAAGAACTGCCAGAGAATTGCTAGGTTCTCCGAGCGAGACGCGGAGCAGAATAGGCTATTGTTTGAAAAGTATCGCCAGAAATGGCGTGAGGCGGTCGCGGAGTATCGGCTCACTCCACCGCCCCCATGGGGAGTGAAAGACCCTGTAGAAAGGCTGCTTGACGACCCTGACAGTGGGATTGACCCGGGGTATCAGTTCATGACGGTGAAGCAAGTTGCCTGTGACCTCTTTGAGAGTACTGAGTTAAGGATGCTGTTTATGAGATCAATGCAAACCAGTACTGGCTGTTTCCCCAACGATGTAGCTCCCCTAGCTGAAACACTTGCCCAGCTCAGTGTAACCCTTGCCTGGGCCCCTGCCACTGTGGTTCAGGGTGGCGCTCATAACATTGCTCATGCGTTACAGAAGGTGGTAACCGAACTTGGCGGCGATTTCTTTGTCCGGCACGAAGTGGACAAGATTCTGATTGACAACGGTAGAGCCAAGGGAGTGCGCTTGACTGACGGGTCGGAGATAGAGGCCACCAAGGTGGTGGTAAGTGGTGTCACCGTTAATATGACCTTCTTCAGGCTGGTAGGAAAGGAATACATTAGCCCGGATCTGGCCAGAAAAATAGAGAACTTCTCCTACGACCGGGGAAATTTACACTGGGCATGGTTTGCCCTCCACGAGCCCCCAAATTACAAAGCGAGCGAGTTTGATCCAGATTGCAACCGGGCGCGAAGGTGCTGGCTCATGCCGAAAGACCTGGACCTTTATGTTACCAAGGAACAAGCTGAATGCTTTACCCGTGGTTTTTCCAAAAAACTATTTATGTGTATTGGACAGGATACGCTGGTGGATCCAACGCGGGTTCCGAATGGAAAACATAACTTTCTGATCGAGCAATTCACCGCCCCAGAGCGCCTTTTCTCCGAAAAGGAATGGCTTCAAATAAAGAAGGACTTTGTTGAGGAAGCGGCCAAGCAATGGCAGTGGTATGCCCCGAACCTGACCAGTGATAAGATTATAGACGCCTGGGACAATACTCCCTATGACATCGTGCGTCGAAATCTGAGCATGCCCGAAGGCTCCTGGCCGGTAGGGGCAATGTTCGCCTCTCAAATGGGCAGGCTTCGACCATGTGCTGAACTGTCAGGCGATCGGACACCGATAAAAAACCTGTATCTATGTAACGCCACTCAGCATTTCGGAGGAGGACTGCGAGGCGTAAATGGCTATATTTGTTACAAGGTCATCGCTGAAGACCTCGGGCTGCCAAAGATATGGGAGGAAAAAGGGAGACCGTATTGAACTTGCCGTATAGCGTGAGATTTCAATTAAAGGGATGTAGCAGATTGCATATCATGTAACTAAGTCAGGAGAGGGAAAGGATGGAGGACAGGGAAGTATACTGGCTAGAAGAGATAGGACAGGAATATAACGACATAGTCGGCAAGAAAAGTGCCAGTTTGGGAGAGGCGCTGAAAGTGGCGGGAATACAGACTCCTCCTGGCTTTGCCATCTCCATAAGGGCCTATAAGAGGTTTATAAATGAGACGGGCATAGATCGGGAGATACACCAATACCTTCGGCAGAACGTCCCGGGAGGCATTGACCCTGCCGATCTCGAGCAGCTTGAGCAGGTATCGCTTGTACTGCGGAATATCGTCGAATCAAGGGGGATGCCTCCAGCTTTGAAGGAAACCATAGCCAGTCATTATGGAGCACTATGTGATAAATGCGGGTCAACGGACGTAGCCGTTTCAGTCAGATCAGCAGGACTCAAAAGCCATCCAGGACAATATGAAACCTATCTCAATGTGAAAGGGGCCGAGCAAGTTTTACAGAAAGTCATAAAGGTATGGTCAAGTATTTATAATACACGAAGCATAAGCGCAGCTATACGTCAGGCTATGCCGGTCGATAAATGCCCGCCCGTAGGAGTCTGCATCTTGAAGATGGTGCCTGCGAGAGCAGCTGGGGTTTGCCTCGCCGTCCATCCGACCACTGGAGATGAGACTAAGGCCCTGATCGAGAGCAATTGGGGCTTGGGCGAGAGCGTGGTTAGTGGTAGAGTGACACCTGATAAGTTTGTCGTGGATAAGAGAGAGATGCAAGTAATCGAAAGAACCCCTGGCCAAAAGGAGAAGCGAGTGGTCATGAGAGATCAGGGGGTTAGCGAAGAGGAGGTTCCCGCTGACGAGAGGGGAAAGCTTTCCCTTAGCGATGAGGAGGCGATTGATATAGTTGCGTTGGCTAAGAAGATGGAGTCGCACTTCGGAGTTCCGCAGGATGTGGAGTGGGCAATTGATGGCAGCTTACCTGCCCGTGAGAATGTTGTTCTGTTGCAGACGCGTCCTCAAGTAGGTATACCTGAAAAGAAAAGCGCCACCGATAAGATAATAGACAGGATGATAAGGAGCTTTAGATCCTGACGAATGAACAGCCAATGCAAAAGATGCAGCGATGAGTGAAGAGGCACCGCTCCGACTTTGAACCAAGAAACTTACTTTCTGGATTGATCTATTCGAACGAAAGTCTCAACAAGAGCTAGGGCGAACTCGGCATCTTCAAGATGACAGTCCAGTTCCTCAATTCCGATTTCCGGTTTCAAATTTCTTCTGAGTTCTTCGACGAATACCTTATCTTCCTCAGGAGCATGTAGTACTGAACCTTCTCTATCTAACGAAGACCAACCCCGGGTTGGGAATAAGATTTTTACTGGTCCCTTGGCCTTATTCAGTTTGTCGGCATACACTTTGGCGGCAGTTACTAATTCTTCCTGATTGTATCGTGTCTCTACACGAGCTTCGTCCTGTTTCATTTTTTTCTCTCTGGAAACGTATTTTTCCGATTGTCTTCTGGTTAGGCTAGCATTGGTTATATTTATACTGCAAGGAGCAATGACTTGTGGCAGACCTCTTTCTCCGGCTGCCTCAAGCCTTTTAGGACCTGCCGCACGAGTACCGGCGAAAATCTCCTCAATTACACCAGCCGAAGCTATATCTATCACCCCATCAAAAAAGCCCTTAAGTATCAAATCATCCATGGCTCTATCACCTATTCCCTGAGCGGGAAAGGGATAAACACGGTATCCTCTCTCTTCCAGATGCCGCTTAACAAGCCTGGCACAGTTATCAGACCAACCGAGCTGGGTTATGGCGACTGATTTCTCGAGCAGACGGGAGATAGCTTCACCAGAGTCCTCTACCATGCCGCAGATAGCACCGGCAGCTCGAACCAGTATACTCATAACCAGCTCATTGAGCCCGGCAAAATCTACTACACCCTGCATTAAAATCATGTCCATGGTATCGCACAATCTGCGTACATGTGCCGGAATCACTCCGGGACAAACGATAACCTTAGGTATGCCAAAGGGAAGCAACTTCATCACCTGAGCTCCAAAGAGTGCCACGGTAGAGCCGCCTACTGCCATAATTCCGCCGACTTCCCCTGCGGAGTAAAGCTGCTTGACCTTCTCCACGGCGCCTCTTTCCATGACCTGAGTCACCCAATTCCTATCTTTAGATAATCTAATTTCCCCAATGGTCTGCCCGCCTAAGCGCGCAATTTCTGCCGGCCCAACATCGGCTTTAAAGGATGGTTCGCTACCCATGCTTACATCGATAACAATCGCACCGCAGTGTTTCCGCTCAATCTGTTGCTTTAGGAACAGTATTTCTTCCCCTTTGGTGTCCAGCGTTCCAATAACTACTACATATTTCTTGCCCATAGCATTCTCCATAAGTTAAGCTTCAAACAAGATAAGCTTCCTTTCCAGCCGCCTATCTTGCGCACTTAATGCATATACCTGCCCCCATCCACTACCAGCGTTTGTCCGGTGATGAAATCACTCTCGTCACTAGCCAAGAATACGAGAGCTCCAACCAAGTCTTCAGGTTGCTCCAGACGCCCAAGGGGGGTAAGACTGACATCATACCTGGTAATATCATCGGTCAAAGACCGGCTTGACTCAGAATCAGTGAAGCCAGGACCTATAGCATTGACGCATATACCATACTGGCCTACCTCTCCGGCCAGGGCTCGAGTGAAGCTGATGATACCACCTTTGGACGTTACATAGTGGATTAAATTATTAGAACCAGTGAAAGCTGTTTCCGAGGTAAGATTGATAATCTTGCCCTTCCCCTGCTTTTTCATCTGGGGGAATACCGCTCGACAACATAAGAATACCCCTTTCAGGTTCACCGCCATCAGTTTATCCCACTCGGCTGGTGGGATTTCAGTAAATGGTTTTCGGGTTATACCGTATACCATAGCCGCATTGTTAACCAGGATATCTATTCGGCCGAATTGTTTCAATGTTCCTTGAGCCATGCCGAGAGTAGCCTCCTCCGAGGTAACATCTACCTTAAGGGAAAGTGCTGAGCCGCCTTTGGCCTGGATTTCCCTGGCTGTTTTTTGGGCTTCTTCATCCTTAATATCAGCTACCACCAGCTTAGCCCCTTGCTCGGCCAGGGCTAAACAAAAAGTCTTACCCAGTCCACTAGCACCGCCAGTTACTATAGCTACCTTGTCTTCTAGCCTTCTCATTTCCTCTCCCCCACCATTTTCAGGCCGAGGTCCTCAGCTATGGTTTGGTAACAGCAGTAGCCACTTCCCCTGCCGGTGCCTACGCCAGAGTGGGCGGCCGAAGAACATAGATAGAAATTCTTTACCGGGGTTCTGTAATTAGACAGCTCAGGTATAGGCCGGAACCTGTCCTGCTGGGAGAGGAGCATATCCCCACAGGCAATGGAGCCTTCAGGCATATTTATATGTCGGGACTGAATATCATAAGGGGTGACTACGCGACTGGCGATGACATTATCGTGAGTCATGTTAGGAGCATACTCTCCCCACTGTTCCACTATTTCGAAGGCGAATTCATTCCTGATATGCTCCCATTCAGTTGGCGAGAAGAATCTGGCCGGTGCGGAAAACTCCTCTACCCCGATGATATGCTTGCCCTCAGGAGCACGGGTCTTATCCCACACAGAGTCGGCAGCAGTAAACAAAAATAGTCTACTAGCCATCCCGTTGACCAGGATTTCAGCACAGTACCGGGTAGCTATGTAGTCAGCATTTCTTGGTCCGATGTATAGTCTAGGCTGCAAGCCACAGTCTGGGTTAAAGCAAGCAGCTTTGTACTTAGGTAACTCGTGCACGGCAAAGTTTGCCCATATGACATTGTGGCGGTTATATCTGATATTCTGCACCCGCTTCATAATCTTAGGGCTGACATGGTCTTCACCAATGAGCTGACAGATTGTCTGGAAAGCACTCAGATCACTCACTACCAGCTCTTTTGCCTCTATCTCGGTTCCGTCCTTCAGTCGAACCCCCTTAGCCTTACCACCCTCGATGAGAAGCTTTACCACCTCGCTGTTGACAAAGCACTCCCCTCCCATCTCGGTGAATGCCTTTTCCAAAGCATTACTTATGCTCTGACTACCACCTATAGCGATGGCAGCTGGTTCCCAGGAGAGAACCAGACCAATGGTGTGAACGAAAACATAGGGGCCAAGTACATCGTCAGGGCTGCAACCGGTAGAGGTCATTGCTCCTCGTATGAAAAGCGTCCTCAGCTCTTCGCTCTCAAAGAGGTCATAGGCAATCTGCTGGCAGGTCATATAGTGGTATACCGGGTCGATACCATCCTTGGGGTCATCACACAGTTTCTCCAGTTCGTTCTTCTCTCCCCAAGGGGTAGGTGGGCTGAAACGGTACTTGCGAAAGGCATCTCGCCACTTTGCCAGGTACCGCCGTAGTAATTCCTCAGCGGTGTTAGCATCGTTTCGTGAGAACCGGGCAATCTGCTTAAGAGTCTTCTGAGTATTCTCATCGGAAAACTCAGCTCGGCCGGTAATGGGGTCAACCACTCTCATGGCTGAGTAGCCTACCAGACAGGTGTCATTGTCAAAAACCATTGCTTCACTGTGCTCTGGGAAAACATACTCCAGTCCCTTTTCCCTTAGATTGAAATTACTGTAGGCGGGATGAGAATAAAAGCGCGTCCAATGTGCACATTCATTTAAGAGAAACCCAGGCACAGGGCCTTCTTCGCTGGTAACAGCACCGCCTAACTTTGCCTGCCTTTCCAGTATCGCCGTACTCATCCCCGCTTTTTGTAAGTAACAGGCTATTATCAGTCCGTGGTGCCCCCCTCCAACAACTATAACATCGTAACTTGTTTCAGCCAAGGTAACACCTCCTGTTAAGTCCGCTATAGCTAAAATCTAGAGTTCGTTTTCCTTATACGACCTTTGTGTTGTACTTCGGGGTTGCTCTCGATACTTGCTGTCAATGTTTCCCATTAATGTCATTCAATGATAACTCTGGCGACGCTATAAATCAAGAATAGTGGCCTGATTTCCGCGTCGATTTTTAAGGTGAATTTGGACTCTTCAGGTAGAGAGGGTGGTAATATGCTAATTTGTGTAATGATACACAAAATGGACAATCGTTCAATGGCGACGTCATAAGGTATGACCTAAGAAGGTGAAATGCCGTTTGTTCAAATACACTTGACAATGCTGAATCAACTACTTAAAGTGTCCATTGGCAAGTTGTGCCATATGTGCTGGCGACGCACAGTAGAGATAGATTAAGATGGTTTAGTCGCTAGGGAATTCTTGATGTGAAAGGAACTCTAAGGCAAAAGTGCAAACATTAAAAGAAGTTATCAACAAAAACGCCCAGATATACTCAGACAAGACGGCTTTTATCTTTGAAAACAAGCGCTACACCTTTAAGCAGGTTAATCAAAGGGTGAATAGCCTCATAAATGCCTTAGCCAGCATGGGGGTTAGGAAAGGAGACCGGGTAGGTCTACTGGCTTATAACTGCGCTCAATATTTTGAGGTGTTTAACATTGCTAAAGCAGGCAGAATTTGTGTGCTACTTAATTATAGATCTGTGGGCAGGGAACTAGTCTATTTGATAAATAATTCTGAAGCCAACACCTTAATATTAGAAAAGGAATTTGTCAACACTATTCTTCCTATTCGCCATGAACTCACTGGGGTCAAGAATTTTATCTGCCTCGACGCGGCTGTAGACAATATGGCGAGCTATGAACAGTTAATCAGCAGCTTCCCCCCAGATGAGCCGGTGGATGAGGTAGAAGCGGACGACCCCTGTACTTTGTTTTATACCAGCGGTACCACGGGACGACCCAAGGGAGCTATTCATACTCATAAAAGCCTCCTAGCGGAGGCCGCCGCGGTCGGTCAAAATTTTACCCCTGATGACATTGCCTTATGTGTGATGCCCTTTTTTCATGTTGCCGGCTCCGCGGCTTACCTGTTTCCCGCATTTGCCTATGGTGCCACGATAGTGGTCCATAAAAAATTTGATGAGACCGCAGTTCTAGAAACTATCGAGAGGGAAAAAGTAACCTATACTTGTTTGGTGCCAGCGATGATCATCCGGCTGTTGGAACACCCAGATTTAGATAAACATGACCTCAGTAGTTTGCGCACTATAGCTTACACCGGGGCACCAATGCCTTTTGAGGCGTTGAAGAGGGGTATTGAGCACTTTGGCAAAATCTTTGTCCAATTACTGGGGCAGACTGAAACTCTCAATCTAACCATACTTGAGAAAGAAGACCATAACATAGAGGGGTCAGCGAAAGAAATCAAAAGATTGGAGTCTGTAGGTAAGCCGCCCGGAGAAGGTGAGCTCAGAATTGTTGATGGGCAAGGTCACGATGTCCCTGTAGGTGAGGTCGGTGAAATAATAGCCCGCAGTGACAGGATAATGAAAGAGTATTGGAAGTTGCCGAAGGAGACGGCAGAAACAATAAAGGGTGGCTGGCTTTATACCGGTGATATGGGCAGGATGGATGAGGATGGTTATATCTACATCGTGGACAGAAAAAAGGACATGATAATTAGTGGCGGAGAGAACATTTATTCTCGAGAAGTGGAGGAAGTACTATATACCCACCCTGCAGTACAGGAGGCTGCTGTGATGGGAGTACCTGATGAAAAGTGGGGTGAATCGGTAAAGGCGGTGATAGTTTTGCGGGAGGGGATGACAGCTACTGAAGACGAGATAATCAATTTTTGCAAGGAGCGTCTGGCAAGCTACAAGAAACCGAAGTCAGTAGAGTTTTGGGATAGCTTGCCTATGACTGGCAGTGGCAAAATAATGAAAAACGAGATAAGAGATAGATATTGGAAAGGATATGAGAAAAAGGTCCATTAGCCTCTATAGCGTTAAAACAATAATTCCAGCTTCATGGAGAGGTATCCTGCTCGACAAGTCGTTTCCGTTCGTCTTCACTGTTATATCTGGGAAAACTGGCCATGAAAAGAAAGTAGCTAATTATTATGGCAGAAGAGACCTGGCAAAATTACAAAGAAAAGAAACATTCTAAGCCATCACCATTACAAGGCATAAGGGTACTCGAGGTCTGCACTCTCATTTTGGGTCCTGCGGGGCCTGGCTTCCTGGCAGAGATGGGTGCTGAAGTCATCAAGTGCGAGTTCCCACCTATGGGTGATACCTGCCGTGACCTGACTCCCTTTGGCTGTCTGTTTAAGGAGCAGGGGCCGGCGTTTGTACATATGAACACCAACAAATACTGGCTGGGCTTGGATTTGCATAAAATTGAAGCGCAGAAAGTGTTTCGAGAACTCGCCGTCAGATCTGACGTCATTGAAGATAATCTGAGACCGGGAGTGATGGAGAGCTGGAATGTTGGCTACCGACAAATCAAGGAAATTAATCCGCACATTATTTATATCGCTAAGAACGGCTTTGGTCAATGGGGCCAATATGCTGATGAGAATAGGCCTTCCAACGATGGTGCTTCGCAGGCATTTTCCGGATACGCCTGGCTTTCAAGTTTCCCTGACCGCCCGCCCCTTAAGAGCCGCCTATATATCTGCGATAATTACGGTGCATTGATGGGTGAATTGGCTGTACTGGCTGCCCTCCACTATCGGGAGAGGACAGGGAAGGGACAGTTCATCGAATTGTCACAGAGTGAAACTATTATGCGGGCAATGTCCTGGGTCTGGCCCTACCAGCAAATTACGGGCAAGGTAGCCATGCCCGCCGGGAACCGGGACGTATCTATATGCCCGGCCGACACCTTCCGCTGTGCTGATGATACCTTTGTCGCCATAGCCGCACCGGCTCTAGAGGAGTTCAGAGGCCTGTGCACCGCTATGGGCAGGCCGGAACTGGCTGACGACCTCAGATTCAAAAGCCACCTGACTCGACTGCAGGAGGATAATGCCACCGAAATTGCCAAGATTATTGCTGATTGGGCAAGAACCAAGATGCCCGAGGAGATCGAGGGATTAGCCGAAAAGCACGGCTTCGCCGCGTCTCACGTCTACACTACCAAGGATGTCGTGGAGGATAAGCATTTCCATGAGCGAGACTTTATGACTGAGGTTGATGATGCTCTCCTCGGTCATTACCTCCATCATGAGTTTCCGGTGATGATGTCTAAGACCCCACCCAAGGTTAAGTGGTCAGTCAGGCCGGTAGGCTTTGACAACGAATATGTAATGGCACATGTTTTGGGCAAGAGTGAAGGCGAAATCAAGCAGTTGTATGAGTGTGGTGCCCTGGGCAAATGGGCTGACGTGCCGACACGCCGACCGCCGCTTGGCTGGGATGGCAAGGCAGGGCTGAGAATGTCAAAGGACTTATCACAGCAAGGGACTGAGCTTGCTTTCTCCAGTTCACGCCAAGGAAAGAAAGAGAGAACAACGGAGAAGAAACAATCAATCTGGACAGATTGGATAAGAGAGAGAGATAATCCCGGAATTGCACATACCAAACCTGAGGCTCTAGATAATATAACCGTTCTGGACTTGAGCTATAAGAGCTTTGCCGGATGCTATTGCTCTTCGATGTTAGCCGAATTCGGCGCCGAGGTTTGGAGAATAGAGCCCCCGGAGGGTGATTTCATCAGAACCTGCACCCCTTACGGTATGCTGTACAGCGGTGAGGGTCTTAACTATTTGACTGAGGGCAGAAACAAGTTTCATATTACCCTGAACCTGAAAGAGGCGGAGGGCAGGGAGATAATCAAAGCGCTGGTAGGTCACACCGATGTGCTTATAGAGACCTATAGCCCCGGAGTTATGGATGATTGGGGTATTGGCTATCAACAATTAAAGGAGATTAATCCCAGGCTGATATTCGCTTCTATAACGGGCTATGGGCAGTTCGGACCCATGAGCCGGAGCCGGATGCCAGACTATGACAATATAGCTCAGGCCAGATCGGGTGTACAGTCGGCTACGGGAGAAGTTTTGCCTGAGGATAAGAGCTACGATGAATGTCCCTGGGCAGTTCCCACCAAGGCTGGCCCCTGGATAGGTTGGTGCCAACCGGGAACATTTATGGCGGTTGGTATTCTGGCGGCTTTGTACTGGAGAGGAATAACCGGAGAAGGACAGGCGCTGGATGTCGCCACCGCTGAGGCTTACGCCCGTTTTGATGACTATGCTGCATTATGGTATCAGGGATCTGGAATTATTAATGAGCGCTTTGGCAACCTGGATACTGCCGGCTGGCTATACTGTTTCGCGCCAACCAAGGATGGCGCCGTTTTTCTGGGCGGATTAAGGTTGGAGATGTGGCAAGCATTTGCCGACATGGTGGGGAAATGGGACGAGTGGCGCGCTGCCAGTTGGACGACCCTGCAAACCTTTATGCAAAAAGAGGAGCAATTGAAATGGGCACCACTGGTCTTTGCCGAGACACGCAAATACACCAACGAGGAACTGGTGGGGATGTCTGTAGAATATGCTAAGAAGGGCCGCTTAGCTCCCATTACCCCAGTAGTGGCGCCGGTTTGTTCTCCTAAGGAGCCCATGGAAGATGCCGACTGGTTAGACAGGGGGATTTTTACTCCGGTCAAAGACCCTGTTTATGGAGAGCTCGTTGTAGCTCAGGCGCAACACAAAATGACAGGAACGCCCATAAGGACAAAGTGGGTGTGCCGACCAGTAGGCTATGACAATGAACATATCTACCTCAAATATATGGGCTTTGGACCGTCCAAGCTAAACAAGTTGAAAAAGGCTGGCATAATTTAGGAGTTGGCGAAGAAAGACGCCCATTGTTACCGATTGAATCGCCACGCCTCGCCACGACTTTGAACAAACCGCTAATTTGTTCAACAAAAGCTAGCTTAATGATATATCCAAAACGGCAGCGTTCATAGTATAATGCAGCCAGGATGAGCAGGAGACTAATCATGTGTTATAAATTTGCCGAAAAATTCATAAAAGAACAGCGTGGGTTGTATCTTGGACCGAAGCTGGCAGGAGGACTGAAATGGCCTTCATGGTTGGCATAGATACCGGTGGTACTTTTACTGACGGCTTTTTTACCCGTGATGGAGAGTTGAGGACCGCCAAAGTATTGACAACACCTCACGATCTAACAGTGTGTCTTGCCGATTGTGTAAGAGAAGGCGCTCAACAATTTGGGGTTTCAGTGCAAGATATGTTAGCTGATACCGAGGTTGTTAGGTATTCAACCACGGTCAGTGTTAACACGATAATTCAGAGAACGGGAGCGAAGATTGGGCTGCTTGTTAGCCAAGGGTTTAGGGACTCGCTATATTCCAGCAGCACAAAGGAAGTCGAACCGATATTTTCTTTTATAGCTAAGGACATGATCACTGAGGTAGATGAAGAGATAGATAATCACGGCAACATAGTAAAACCCCTAGATATAGACGACGTTATATCCAAGATGCAGTATTTAACTGATATGGGTGCCCGGGCGATTGTAGTTAGTCTGAATAACTCAAATGTTAACCCCGCACATGAGAAACAAATTAGGGCCATAATAAAAGAACAATCCCCCAGCTTCTTTTTAGGGAGCATGAGGGTGCTTTTGGCCTCGGATATCTCTGACCAGCCAAATGCTTTTTATCGTACCAATGCGGCAGTACTTAATGGGTATATACACGATTCCATGGTTAGGTATCTTTACCGAGCTGAGGATGACTTGAGGGCAAATCTGTATTCACGGCCTTTAATGATTGGCCATGCCCATGGAGGCATAGCTAGGGCTGCTAAAACAAGGGCCATTGATACTTATTCGTCTGGTCCCGTATTAGGCGTCTTTGGTGCCGAATTAGTGGGAAAGATACACGGTTTCACTAATATAATAGGAATAGATATGGGAGGCACCAGCTTAGACATAGGCATAATTCGTGACGGTGTTCATAATTATAGTTCGTCTCCCGTTATTTCGGGCCTCCCCGTAAGCGTGCCTATGATCGTCACCCACTCAGCTGGCTTAGGCGGCGGTTCAATCGTAAGTCTAACTAGTTCAGGAAGTATTCGGATAGGGCCTAGGAGTGCCGGAGCAAGCCCTGGCCCAGCTTGCTTTGACCGCGGAGGATTAGAGCCGACGGTTACCGATGCCGACGTCGCTTTGGGATATATTGACCCGAATTATTTCCTAGGTGGCAGGGTTAAATTGAATAGAGACAAAGCGATTTCTTCAATCAAAAGAAGAGTCGCTGATCCTTTGGGTATTAGCGTGGAAGAAGCTGCTTACCTAGTAAAGACAACCACTGATAAAAATATACAAAAAGAGCTGCTACAACTCTTGCAAGCAAAAGGGATTGAGCCTGGAAGACTAACCGATTTTGCCCTGGTAGCCTATGGAGGTGCCGGGCCAGCCCACTACGCTAGCTTCATTAGTGGTTTAAATTTTGGTCAAGTGTTTACCAGTCCTTTTGCCTCGACTTTCTGCGCCTTTGGTTTCTCCACAACGGACTTGCTTCATCGCTATTCCAAATATGGACGAATCACTCTGTTTGATGGTGTTACCTATTTAGCCGATTATGAGAGGATTAACCAGACAGTGAGACAACTGATAAACGTGGCAAGAAGGGATATCAAGGGGGAAGGCTTTTCCCCCGACAATGCTGCTTATTATTTGGAGCTTATTGGAGATGAAGATTTGGCAGAGTATAAAGTAAGATCTGACAAGATACACCTAAGTTCTGAGGAGGATGTGAAAAACCTATGTGCACAATTTGAAAGACCTGACAAGCAAGGTTTGGCTAAAGTAACTATTTCCTCCATTGTCCTAAATGCCCTCGTTTCTATGCCACACTATGAGTTGAACCCCAGTCCGTTATCTGGTGAGAACCCTGACCACGCGCTTCGCGGGGAGCGGGACGTCTTCTGGTCGCTGGAGATCGGTTACCAAAAGACACCTATTTATGAAAGAGGGTCATTGGTACCAGGCAATAGAGTTGTCGGGCCGGCCATTATTCAAGCAACAGACACCACGTATGTAATACCAGCTAACAGGTCTTTCTATATTAGTGAATATTCACACGGTATTCTCAGGGAGGTTTAGCCATGACTAAAACGCGAATTACTGAATCGGTAGACATTGACTTAGAGAAGGAGATGTGGTGCTGTGGTCGCTGTGGCGTAGAAATCTATTCGGCTAGAGAATCCTACCTGAAAGGTTGTTTGGTCTACGAAAGACCAGCTAATGAGATATACGGACCACCGATTCCTGTTAAAAAGGATGGTGCTGTAATCTCCCATGCCCCGGAACCAGACTTCATGCGGGTCGTCGAGTTCTATTGCCCAAACTGCGGAGCAATGATGACGGTTCAGTATTTACCGCCTAGCCATCCCATCATATTTGACATCGAATTGGACATTGACAAGCTGAAAGAAAGGGCTAAAAAGCAGCCGAAATGAACTCGAAGGTTGCCTTCAGGAACACATTAAGACTGATGAATGTAGACAGGCCAGTATTTGTTCCATTTGTTTATGGTCTTGCCGCCAAAATAGGGCAGATCCCGCTCAGAGAAATGGTATCAGAGGCTACTTACTACACCCACTCGTTGGAAGAGGCTTATAAACTGTTCGAGTATGACGGAATAGTGAATAATTTTGACTCAACCCTAGAGGCTGAGACTTTTGGCTGCGAACTGGAGTGGTCCGGCGATTATGTGGCACCACGAACTACCGGTTGTAGCAAGCTTGAATTGCGGGAAGTAAATCCAGAAGAAAGCAGCCGAATCCCAATTTTGCTGGAAACTACTAAACGGATAGTAATGTCGCAAGGCAAAGAAATTGCTGTTATTGGTGTCCTCACTGGGCCTTGCTCGTTAGTTAAGACTATCACCGGCGATGAGGTATATGAAAAGAACCATGACATTGAGAATGTTATTTCCCTAGCCGGCAGCTTACTTGCCAAACTAACCAGGAGCCTGTGTGAATTGAGAATTGATGCCGTATTCTTCAGAGAAGATCTTCTAGGTGCAGAATATCCTGGTGAGTTACTATCACGTAATAAACCTTATGCCGCAGTTTATGCCACGCTATTCAACCTCATCAAGTACTACAACGGCTACCCGGTGCTCATCGTAAAAGATATCGGGTTTGACTCCATTACCGAGTTGCACAAGATGATAGGACCGAGCGGGTTAATCCTATTGGGCAAGAGAGTAAGTGATGATGACTTGGTATATTTAAAGAATTTATCCGATTCCCTGAAGGTGTCCTTCGGCTTGCCACTCCCAATGGGAAACCAGGCCGAGTTATTGGAGCAATTTGATATAATCAGCAACTTCGTCTCCAAGCATAGACCGCCAGGCTTTTTCTACGTCAGTGACGGCGAGATTCCTTACGATATGCCTTTAGAGACTATTCACGATTTAATAGCTAAGATGCGTAACATATAAAAGTATTGCGGGAGGCAGAGCATGGGCTATATTGTCAACGTTGATGTCGGTGGCACTTTCATGGACTTCTTCGTGGCTAAAGGAGATGAGTACATTACCACCAAGGTACCAACTACGGCATATGAGCTTGGTGTCGGCTTTATAAGGGGACTTGAAGAATGCGCCGAGAAAAATGGGGAAACACTTGAGCAATTTCTGAAGGATACAGAAGTTATCAAGTACTGCACAACAATCGGTACCAATATACTTATTGAGCGTACAGGTCCCAAGATAGGATTAATTACCACCCGTGGGTTTGAAGACACAATATTCATAGGTAGGGGACGGCAATGGGCAGATGGCTTGCCATTTTCAGACGTTCAGGACGTTACCACCATAGAGAAGCCAGCGCCTCTTATTCCCCGTAAGCTCGTGGTGGGACTTAGGGAGCGAATAGATTATAGCGGTAACGTAGTCATGCCACTGGTAAAAGAGGATGTCTTAGAAAAGCTCAGATATTTAGTTGATAATGGTGTTCGCGGTTTTGTGGTTAGCCTCCTCTGGTCATTTGTGAACCCGGTTCATGAAAGACAAATAAGGAGCATCATTGAGGAAGAATTCCCCGAGGTCTATCTAGGTAATATGCCAATCATATTGTCTTCCGAGATTTCGCCCAAGGAGGGCGAATATGTAAGAACAATGACGGCAATAGTAAATGCCTATATACACATCGGGTTTGTGGAACAGCTGTCCGCTTTATGCAGTGACCTATTAGATAGAGAGTACAAAAAGCCCCTTCTCCTCTGCGATAACGTGGGCGGTTGTGCTAAAGTTGCCAGGATGAAAGCTATTGATACTCACGGTGCCAGTCCAGTAAGCGGGTTATGTGGAGCTTCTCACTTGTGTCGCCAAATTAATCTACCCAACGTTGTCTTCACCGATGCTGGAGGCACCAGCTTTGACATTGGGCTAATCACTGACGGTAGCATTACTCACTATGACTTGTATCCTACTGTTGATCGGTGGCGAACCCAGGTCACGGCAATAAAAATAACGTCAATCGGTGCCGGTGGTGGTTCCATAGCCTGGTTGAATCCACTACTCGGTAATCGATTAGAAGTTGGACCAGCCAGCGCCGGGGCCATGCCCGGTCCGGCATGTTATGACTTCGGTGGGGAACAGGCAACCGTCACCGATGCCGACGTCATTCTTGGTTATATAAACCCGGATTATTTCTTGGCTGGAAAGTTCAGATTAAATAAGGAAAAGGCAGTAAAGTCCCTAAGAGAACTGGGCGGAAAAACAGGTTGGGATGAAGTAACAGCCGCCATGGTGATTAAGAAAGTCGTTGATGCTAAGATGGGACAGGAGATATTCAAAGAGGTAGCGCTTAAAGGGTATGATCCCTCGGAATTTACAGTTTTCGCTGGCGGTGGTGCCGGCCCCACGCACTGCTGTGGCGTAGCTTCTGCAGCTGAAATGAAGCGGATTATTGTCCCACCTGTTTCTGCAGTAGCTGGAGCCTATGGCGCGTCCACATTGGATGTGGTGCATACCTATGAGAAGTCTAGAAATGCTAGGCTCTTCGACTATGCAAAGGGGACCTATTTCAGTGACTTTGAAATGTTTAATTCTATTATAGAGGAGTTGAAAGAGCTTGCCATCAGAGATGTCATACTTGAGGGTTTTAGAGAAGACCAGGCAACTTTTAGGCTAGAGCTTGAAATGAGATATGGTATGCAATGGCGCTATACGCCCATTGAATCCCCCCTCCTGTTTATCCACAGTACCGAAGATGTTAAAAAGGTCTGCGACCGTTTCACCGAAGAATTCAGCCGAATATACAGTGCCGAAGCCGCCTTCCCTCAAGGGGGCATTGAGGTTGAAACCTACCGATTATTTGTCTATTTGAATTTACCACACTTCCTGCTGACTCAACATGAAGCTATTGGTGAGAGTACGCCCAAACAAGCCTTGAAAGGACAGCGGGATGTGTTTTGGGAGAAGCTTAATGAATTTAAGAGCACCGATATTTACCAGTGGGACTCGCTGAGGGCCGGGAACGTGATAGAGGGCCCGGCCGTTATTGAGGCCGATAACACTACAGTTGTGGTCGAACCGGGATGGACATTTACCATGGCTCCGGAACTCTACGGGATTATGGAGCATAATAGTTAATAAAAATGGAGGAGGACGAAAATGCCAGGTAGAATCGACTATGAAATAAGCACACGATTGCATCCCGAGCCTCCGACAGAAGAAGAACTCAACTATATGAAGGACATTGAGCCTACCACTGCCGGTATTTTTCTCCACAAGCTACATACGATAGCGTTTGAGGGTAATGAGACCCTCGTCAAGCTTGGCGCTAGCACCGGGTGCCGCTGGGGGGATACAGCCTGCGCCATATACACAAAATCCGGAGATAGCGCCATCTGCGCCTCAGGTTTGTATTTTCATGCCATACTAGGCGGAACAGATATAAAATATATTATGAAGTATTGGGCAGATGATCCCAGTGTTGGTGTTAAACCAGGGGACGCCTTCTTTTGTAATTACCCCTTTTACCGCGGTACACACCCCCCGGATATGGGCATATACGCACCGATATTCTATAAGGGCAAGCTGGTATGCTGGGTAGGAGCTGTTATTCATAGTGGAGAATGTGGTGCTTGCGAACCCGGTGGTATGCCAACCGGCTCAAGGAGTATGTATGACGAAGGTTTGCAGGTTCCCGGCTTGAAAATTGCCGAGAACTACTTATTAAAAGAAGATGTTCTCAATTATTTTAATCATGTGGTGCGAGATCCACGAGCGATGACTCTGGACATCAAAGCGCGGATGGCCACCCTGAGAATTATGGAGAAACGATTATTATCTGATATTGAAAGGGTAACACCCGAGTACTTGATTGGGTCTCTTAGGTACGCCATTAAGGTTACAGGTGAAGCTGTCAGGAAGCGCATTAGTCAATGGAATGACGGTAAATTCAGAAATATTCAGTTCATAGATTGTGTTGGCGTGTTGCACCGACTATTGAAAGTAGCCGTCACGTTAGAGAAGAAGGGAGACCATCTGTACTTTGACTTTGATGGTACCTCACCAGAAATTAAGGATCGTGTAGGCAATTCTCCTGGAGTAGGCGTCATAGGCGTAAGCACAGCAGTTTATCTGTTGGGTCACTTGTTCTACGATTCACCCCATAATATAGGTATATTAGAGCCCATGTCGTTTAAGTTGCCAGAAGCCAGTATAGTCAATACTGGTCGTGAGTCTCCAAAAGCTGGTGCTCCTTATGTCCACGAGGCTTCCTCTTTGGCCATACAGCACGTGTTTCAGGAGCTGATTTATAACACCAACCCAGAGCGTGTCGAGTGCGCCGGTAATCGAGGGTTTAATACTATATCATATGGAGGGCTGAACCAGTATGGAGAGCCGTTTGCTGATGCCGGCGCCGAGATGAACGGAATCGGATTTGGGGCAAGAAGCTATAAAGACGGGGTGAACGTGGCCGGTGCTTATTTTGCCCCGCTGACTTCCGAGCCAGGAGAGGTTGAAAGCTTAGAATCACACCTGCCGTTTTTGTATTTGTATCGTGGCTTTCACCGGGATAGTTGTGGCCATGGCAAATATAGGGGCGGTGTCGGCATGGATTATGCCATCAAAGTACACAACGTGCCTGATATTTTCCTAGGCACCTGGGGTTTTGGTTCTAGAATGACATTGGCACATGGGCTCTTTGGAGGCTATGGCGTTCCAGCATTGCCTTTCCTTGCAATCTCCAATTCCAATTTGAACGAGATGTTGCGCAAATCAGACAAAAATATACCAGGTTCATCCAAAATGCTTTATCAGGATCAAACTATTAAAGGTCATTACAACCTTAGAGGATATCCTTGCCTGGCTGAACTTACTAAGGAAGGAGATATGGTCGCCGGCGGCACTGGTGGAGGTGGCGGATATGCCGACCCAATCGAACGTGACCCTGCATTAGTAATGCAAGACCTAGAGAATGGAGTCATCTCCCACTGGGCAGCCAAGAACGTTTATAAAGTTGCCTACGACGAACAAAGGTTAGCAGTTGACCGGGAGAAAACAAAGTTGCTACGTGAGCAAGAAAGAACGGACAGAAAGGCAAGAGGTGTAAGGTTTAACCAATTTGAGAAAAAATGGTTAAAGAGGAAACCTAGTGACGAAACTCTAGAGTTTTACGGTACTTGGCCTGATTCTAAGTATGACTCGTTTTCATATCATGGTTACTGGCCTGGAGAATCGGAAGAAAGCAGCCAAACAAAACGATAAGGAGAGCCGTAATGGCAATAGATAAAGTGGTGGCCAGCAGCGACGAAGCTGTAGCCGATGTGTTCGACGGTGCTGTGATACTGTGTGGAGGATTCGGCTGTGTAGGTGGAGTACCATCAACTTTGTTCAGGGCATTGGCCAAACGTCCAGTAAAGGATCTTACTCTAGTGGGAAATGCTCCAGTGCTGGGAAGGAATGCCCAAGAAGCAGCTGCAAGAACTATGCAGGTTCCAGAGTCGTTCGCAGATGGGTCGCTATTGTTAAGAAACGGTCAAGTGTGTAAACTGATTGTCTCCGTTCCAGCGATGGCCATATATCGAATGCAAGAGCCCTTTCCCATCGTAAAGGCTTTGCAGGAGGAGCAGGATATCGAAATTGAGCTTGTCGCTCAAGGAACTCTAGCCGAAAGAATAAGGGCTACCAAAGCGGGCATTCCTGCTTTCTACACCCGCACTGGTTCAGTAACGTTCCTCGAGAAAGGGAAAGAAGTTAGGCAATTTGAGGATCATCAGTACCTGCTAGAATATGCTATCAAAGCTGATTTTGCCCTTATCTGGGCTTACAAAGCTGACCGTTATGGTAATCTCATCTACAAAGGTACATCCCGTACTTTCAACGCAACGATGGCTGGGGCAGCAGCTATCACTATTGCTGAGGTGGCAGAGGTGGTAGAGCTTGGAGAGTTGGATCCTGAAACAATAGTTACACCTGGGCTATATGTGGACCGCATAGTCACAAGATAAGGGAGGAACAAAATGAGTATGCCAAAAGGCAGGCTGGATGAGCAAACGATGGCTATGCGTGTGGCTAAGGAATTTCAGGATGGTATGGTAGTTAATTTAGGCGGTGGTATACCAAGTTTGGCATGCAACTTTGTGGCCGAGGGGAGAAATGTTCTATTCCATACGGAGAATGGGGCACTTGGCTATGGCGGCATAGCTTCGACAGATGAAGCAGATTGGGATCTGTTTAATGCTAGCTTCCAGCCTGTTACTTACTTGCCAGGAATGAGCTTTTTCAGTCATGACGAATCGTTCGCCATGATTAGGGGTGGTCACATTGATATTAGTGTTCTTGGGGCACTAGAGGTGTCCGAGAAGGGTGACCTCGCTAATTGGGCGATAGGAAATATGACTGACTATAAGGGAGATGTTCGCTCTTGGATTAAGACGGGCAGGTTCCCTCCAGCTATTGGGGGAGCGATGGACCTCGCCGTGGGAGCAAAAAGAGTCATAGTAGCCATGACTCACACTACAAAGGATGGCAAACCTAAGATTGTCAAGGAATGTAAGTACGAGTTAACAGCGCGTCACTGTGTGTCATTAATCGCCACTGATATGGCTGTAATTGAAGTTGTGCCAGAAGGGCTAGTTCTTAAGGAAATAGCGCCCGGCTTCACACCTGATGAAATTCAGACAGTCACTGAGCCACAATTGATAATAGCCAGCGACCTCAAGGAGATTGAGCTGTAACAAGACAAACTAAAGAATTTCACAAGATTCTGGGAGGGCGAATTGTTCAAGCGGATTGACCATGTCGGAGTAATCGTAAAGAGCATTGAAGAAGCTGCCACACTATTCTCTGAATGTTTTGGTTTCAGGAAAACCGATACCCTGCCTGAAACGGCTCCACAGGAAGACTTTCGCTCAGTTTTTCTGGTGGCTGGGGACGTAACCATTGAGCTGATTGAGCCAACCAATCCCAACGGCGCCTTGGCTAACTTCCTGCAGAAGCGGGGCGAGGGTCTACATCACATTTCGATTGAGGTAGACGCCATTGACCAAAAACTGGACTCACTAAAAGCCAAGGGTGTGCGTCTTATAAATGAAAAAGCTCAAGCAGTCGGAAACAGTAAGGTGGCTTTCGTGCATCCATCAGCTACCAAGGGAATTTTGTTTGAATTGACTGAAAAAGTTCCCAAGTAGTGAAAGTTAGCCTATGGGCTACGGTATTAATAAATAAGGAGCCTTAAATGACGACCACGGTTCTGTTCAAAGAGGGACTTATTGAAGAAGTTTCTGGAAAATGGGCATTAGTGGGCTGCCGGTGTAAGCAGTGTGGGAAGATAATTTATCCTTGTAGAGCAGTGTGCTTGAACTGTTTGGGTCGAGATATGGAGAAGTTAAATTTAAGCCGGCATGGAGAACTGTACAGCTTCACTATTGTACACATGCCCAGCGAGCACTTCGAACCGCCATATGCAATCGGCTGGATGGAACTACCCGAGGGAATAAAGATATTTAGCCAGATTAGAGGTTGGCAGGAGCATCCTCTGGAAATCGGCATGGACATGGAATTAACCGTTGAAAAACTCTGGGATGAAGAAGAAAAGGAAGTGATTGGATACATATTCAGGCCTTCCGCAAATAGATAAGGGAGGAACTTTAAAGGATGAGAGAAGTAGCCATCATTGGGGTAGGTAGCACAGTTTTTGGGAAACTTCCAGAGAAGACACTAGATGAACTAGGAGGAGAAGCTGCTTTGGCAGCTTTAACAGATGCTGGTGTCGCTCCCAAGGATATTCAGTTTGGTTATTGCGCCAATCTCTACGGGGGGATGGTTATTGGACAGGCGGTTCTAAGAGAGGTGGGTATCACTGGTATCGAACTAACCAACGTTGAGAATGCCTGTACTGGGGGTGCGACCGCCCTCAGGAAAGCTTGGTGGGATATTGCTTCTGGCCTCTACGACATTGGCATAGCTATCGGCGTTGAATCTATGACTACCAGTCCTATGGCCGGCAAGCTCATAACACCAGCCAAGGGTGACATTACCGGAGAACTGGGCATGAACATGGTAGCCAGATTTGCTCTGACGCAGAGAAGATACATGCACATGTTTAACGTTTCTCTGGAACAAATTGCCAAGGTTTCTGTCAAGAACCATCACCATGGATGTTTGAACCCGTATTCTCAATATAAGAAAGAGCTTACCATCGAAGAAATAATCAATTCCAAGCCTATCTGTGAGCCTATCACCTTATTGCAGTGTTGCCCGGCCACTGATGGAGCAGCCGCGGTAGTTTTAGCCTCTGGCAATTTGGCCAAGAAATATACCAGCCAGCCTGTTATTATTGCCGCTTCGTTATTAAAAAGCGGGGATTATTCATTTCGCTGGGAGGATATGACCTTCTCTGACATGACTTACAAGTGTACCAATGAAGCCTATGAAATGGCTGGTTTAGGACCTGAAGACGTAGATGTATGCGAACTTCATGATGCCTTCGCCGTCAACGAGTTACAGCATTATGTTGAACTGGGTTTTTGCAAGAGGGGTGAAGAAGTACGCCTGCTTGAGGACGGAGTTACTGAAATAGGTGGGAAGCTCCCAGTGAACACCAGTGGTGGTCTCCTATCGAAGGGGCATCCTATTAGTGCCTCTGGTGTAGCTCAAATAGCCGAACTCGTTTGGCAGCTTAGAGGCCAAGCTGACCAACGGCAAGTCAATAATGCCAAAGTCGGCTTAGCCCATGTTATCGGTGGTGAGGTTGCCGGTCTGGAATCTGGGGCTGTGGCCGTACATATATTGAAGAGGTGATTTCACTTCGGTCCTGTTATAGAGTTCGTAGTGTCTGGTAAGCGCGCTCAGCTCAATAGAATCTTTGTCCACTTCCTCCCACCGCCAGTTCCTTGCTCCGGTCACTACCATTTTCACCCTCCTTTGCCGTCCAGTCAAAAAAGTGTGACTGGACTGTGAAGTCAGAGTGAAGTGCGTGTGACCTCAAGCCGGTGGTCAAACTTTACGCTGGCGGTGTTGCATTTGTAAATAATTAGCTTTACTATGATTAGGCAAGGTAGACAATAGCTCAATCTCTCTGACTGAACGGCCGTTAACCGCTAGGTTCAGAGGTGTAATTCAAGGATTGGGTCGTATAAGGAAATCGAACTCCAGATTTTAGCTATAGCGGACTTAAAGGAGGTGTTACTTTGGCTGAAACAAGTTACGACGCAATAGTTGTTGGAGGGGGGCACCATGGACTGATAGTAGCCTGTTACCTGCAAAAAGCGGGGATGAGTACGGCGATAGTGGAAAGGCAGGCCAAATTAGGTGGTGCTGTTACCAGCGAAGAGGGCCCTCTACCCGGGTTTCTCTTAAATGAATGTGCGCATTGGACGCGCTTTTATTCTCATCCCGCCTACAGTGATTTCAATCTAAGGGAAAAGGGGCTGGAGTATGTTTTCCCAGAGCACAGTGAGGCCATGGTTTTTGACAACGACACCTGTCTGGTAGGCTACTCAGCCATGAGAGTAGTCGACCCTATTACCGGCCGAGCTGAGTTTTCCGATGAGAATACACAGAAATCTCTTGAACAGATTGCCCGGTTCTCACCAAACGATGCTAATACTGCTGAGGAATTACTGCGGCGGTACCTGGCAAAGTGGCGAGATGCGTTCCGTAAGTACCGTTTCAGCCCGCCTACCCCCTGGGGGGAAAAGAACGAACTGGAGAAACTGTGTGATGACCCCAAGGATGGTATCGACCCGGTATACCACTATATGACCTGCCGGCAGATTGCCTATGACCTCTTTGAGAGCGAAGAGCTGAGGACGCTTTTCATACGGGGAGCCATGACCTCTACCGGCTGCAGCCCTGACGATGTACTTGGCCCCTATGTTTTTGTCCATACCATCGGCCTGGTTCTCTCCTGGGAACCGGCTGCCATCGCTATAGGTGGCAGTCAGAGCATAAGCAATGCCCTGGAAAAGGCCTTCACCGAGATGGGAGGGGAGTACTTTGTCAACAGTGAGACAACCAAGCTTCTCATCGAGGGTGGCCGGGCCAAGGGAGTTCGACTGAAGGATGGAACCGAGATAGCAGCCAAAGAGCTGGTAGTGAGCGACCTGAGTGCTTTCCAGACAATCTGCCAGCTCATCGGCGAGGACTATGTCAGTCCTAAAATTATACGGCGGGTGAAGAATATTAGGTATGACCGGCACAACGTCATATGGGCAAGCTTTGCTGTGCATGAATTACCCAAGTACAAAGCTGCCTGTTTTAGCCCGGACTGCGGCTTGCAGCCCAGACTATACATCGGACCGAGAAATGCTGACTACATAGCTACCCGGTACTGTGCCGAAATCCTGGTCAACGGGATAGCTAGCCGACTATTTTTGTTTACCGGTGCTGACTCGGTGTGGGATAAGAGCCGTGCCCCTGAGGGCAAGCATATCATCGGGGTAGAGGAGTTTTCGGCACCGGCCAGATTCTTCTCGCCAACTAAATGGGAGCACATCAGGAATGAATTCGCCTCCGAAATAGTGGAACAGTGGCAGACGTATGCTCCCAATATGACCCGAGACAATGTTATCGCCAGTCGCGTAGTCACCCCCTATGATATTCAGTCCCGGCATATAAATATGCCTGAAGGCTCCATTGCCTGCGGGGATATGCTCCTCTCCCAGCAGGACAGGTTCCGGCCTACACCTGAGCTATCTAATTACCGAACCCCGGTAAAGAATTTCTATCTGTGTTCGGCGGCTGCTCACTCTGGTGTAGGCACCGGCCGGGGAAGTGGCTACTGCTG
>JAUWYK010000009.1 GCA_030615865.1 Dehalococcoidia bacterium | reverse complement strand
TACCTTCATCCATTATATCATAGGTGCGATAGCCCTGTTGCAACACCTCGCTAACCGCCGCCTCAACAATCTGTGCCTCGTTGGCTAAGCCAAGAGAGTAGCGGAGCATCATAGCTACGCTGAGAATAATAGCAATGGGGTTAGCCATATTCAGTCCGGCTCGGCGAGGGGCACTGCCGTGTATCGGCTCATACATACCAAATATGTTAACCCCCTCCTGCGGCACCCCAGCCAGACTGGCTGAGGGTAACATTCCCATTGAGCCAGCCAGCATTGATGCCTCATCAGTGAGAATATCACCAAACATATTCTCGGTAACCAGCACATCAAAGTAAGTGGGGTTCTGGATAAGTCGCATAGCACAGGCATCCACCAGCATATGGTCCAGCTCTACATCAGGATATTTTGCAGCTACCTCCATAGCCACCTGCCGCCATAGCCGGGAGGACTCAAGCACATTGGCTTTATCCACTGAGGTCAATTTCTTACGCCGACCTTGTGCCAGCTCAAAGCCGACCCTAACAATGCGCTCAATCTCCTGCTCGGAGTAGGTCATGGTATCAGTAGCCCGCCTCCCCCGGGAGGTCTGCCACTGTCTCTTGGGTCGGGCAAAGTAAAGCCCACCGGTAAGCTCGCGGACAAATATTAAATCCACCCCGTCAATAACGCCTGGTTTCAGGTTAGTAGAGTCAACAAGAAGAGGAGAGACCTTGACCGGGCGCAGGTTGGCAAATAGTCCCAGCCCCTTACGCAACGCCAGAAGACCATCTTCAGGATGAACCTTAGCCTTGGGGTCATCCCACTTGGGACCACCCACCGCACCGAGCAACACTGCATCGCAACCCCGGCACATCTTAAGAGTATCTGGCGAAAGCGCCGTTCCCTGCTCATCAATAGCCACCCCACCTATCAGCCCGTAGCGCAAGTTAAACTTGTGCCTAAACCTCTTGCCTACTGCCTGCAAGACCTTGATTGCCTCAGCAGTAACCTCGGGACCAACACCATCGCCGGGTAAAACAGCTATATTAAATTGCACTCTAAGACCTCCTGCCAGCTAATCTCTGTTTAGTATGCTCAATAAGCCCACCGGCTGAAATAAGCTCAGCCATAAAATGAGGGTAAGGCTTGGCGGTGAAAGTCATGCCATTGGTCAGGTTCTTTATCTTTCCGCTGGACAGGTCAACCTCCAGAACATCACCTGCCTCTGTTTTGTCCACTGCCTCACTGCATTCAAGCAGGGGCAGACCTATATTTATCGCATTGCGAAAGAAGATACGAGCAAAGCTTTTAGCAATTATACAGGAAATGCCGGCCGCCTTGATAGCCAATGGCGCGTGCTCCCTAGATGAGCCACAGCCAAAGTTAGTAGTAGCCATCATTATATCCCCCGGCTTAACCCTATTTAGGAAATCCTTATCTATGTCCTCCATGCAGTGCTCTGCCAGCTCCGCCGGCTCAGATAGACTAAGATACCGAGCCGGTATAATCACATCAGTATTCACATCAGCACCGTATTTATGAACTTTGCCTTTTAGCATATTGACCAACCCCTCACCCTTTATCCCTCTCCCCATAATATGGAGATGTATTCTTTGCATGAGAGGGAAGAGTTTCTTAAAGGGGCTTCGCCCCTTTTAATCCCCTTGCACCGTATTAATGAACTTTGCCTTTTAGCATTAGATATTGGTCTCCTTTTAATTTAAGGGTTTTCTTCCCTCCATTTAATATCATCATATTGTACAGGCCATATCTCACCACTGAAAGGAGGCAATTTTATTTCCTCTCGCATTTTATCTTGTAGTTTTTGATACACTTCTCTATCAATATCTTGCACTGCATTTACATCAGGCATTACTAGCCCAGGATACTTTTCTTTCAGTGCTTTGAGGCGTTGTGTATCGACCGCTGCATTGAGCCACGGCACAATCCTGAGTGAATCATTAACAGAAGGAAGATTGCAATAATAAACACAGACTTTTAGGACAATATCAATCACTTTTGCTGCCTGTCCCCAAGATGCTAGTTTTTTGGCGGTTGTTTTAATCTCTCTTACGAACCATTCACAGAACTCATTATGGTTATTCCGAAATTTCTCTTCGTTACGCGCATTTAGAAATCCGTCGATGCAGAGGGCTAATTTATCTCTGATTCTCTGCGTAGACCCTTTCTCAAAAACTCTCGTCATACCAGTAGCAGAGACCGCGATGGCTAAAATACCATACAGTTTCGCATTATCTGCCTCAATATGCATTTCAGTCACCTCCCACCAGCATCCTCTCAAAATCCTTTACTTTGGGTGGCTTTTTGCCTTTGCCCAGTTCAATAGTGTGCCCTTCCTCTCTCAGGCGGGCGGCTTGGGCTTCCACCCCGCCGGGGTATTTTCCATTGAGCTTCCCACCAGATTTTAATGTCCGCCAGTACGGAGTAATATTCTCCTTTCCCTCGGCTGCTGCTTCCGCGGCGGCACGAGCCGCAATATTGGTAAAAATCCCGGTAGTCAGCGGGCAACCAATTGAAGCACCGTGTCTTTGAGCAAGTATGGCACGAATCTGATTTATGGTAATAACCTTACCTTTGGGAACTTTGCTCATAATTTCATCCACTTCTCTCGGTGCCGGAATAACAACCGTACCCGTTCCCCACCTTTTACTCATTTTATCAGTGATTTCTACCACTCTTGGCAGGTCTTTATCATCTGCCAGTTTTTCTCGCCAGGTTTTGCGTGTTTTCATTTGAACCTCACACCCTTAACAGTTATTTAGCAACCCTCCCCCTTTATCCCCCTCCCTTTGAAAGGGAGGGGGAAGGGTATTAGAAGAGAGGCTTCGCCTCTCTTTGACTCTCCTTAGGTATCTCTCTCCTTAAAGGAGAAGGGAGAAAGCCTCATAAGAGGGATTCCGTCCCTCTAAAACTCCTTTAGTCAATAACCTCCTCCGGGCTGGTAATCTTGCCCATTATAGCACTGGCGGCGGCAACTGCTGGATTAGACAAGTAGACCTCTGATTTAGTGCTGCCCATCCTGCCGACGAAGTTACGGTTGGTGGTGGAGATGCACCGCTCGCCATTAGCCAGAACCCCCATATGACCACCAAGGCAGGGACCACAGGTGGGGGGACTAACCACAGCCCCGGCTATTATAAATGTCTCTATTAGCCCCTCAACCAGGGCATCAAGATATACCTGCTGTGACCCGGGAATAATTATGCACCGCACCCCCGGGTTCACCTTTCTTCCCTTTAATACCTGGGCAGCAATTTGCAGGTCTTCAAGACGACCATTGGTGCAGCTACCAATCACCGCCTGGTCTATTTCTATATCCCCTACCTGGCTCACCGGTTTAGTATTAGCTGGGGAGTGGGGCAAAGCAACTTGAGGTTCCAGAGCCGAAACATCATATTCAATGACCTGCAAGTATTCAGCATTACCATCTGGCTCATAGACAGTATAAGGACGTTTTGCCTTAGACTTTATGTAAAGTAATGTTGCGTTATCTACTCTGAAAATGCCAGCTTTAGCTCCAGCTTCAATAGCCATGTTAGCCATAGTAAATCGTCCATCCATGGATAGGACATCTATTGCCTCACCGGTGAACTCCATCGCCGAATACAGGGCACCATCGACACCAATATCGCAGATAGTATAAAGGATTAAGTCCTTACCCCCCACCCACCTGGGCAAACTCCCGTGGTAAACCAGCTTAATCGTGGGCGGCACCTTCATCCAGATGTCGCCAGTCGCCATCGCCACAGCAATATCAGTTGACCCCATGCCGGTAGCGAATGCTCCTAAAGCACCGTAGGTGCAGGTATGTGAGTCAGCCCCGATAACCACATCCCCGGGCAGCACCAAGCCCTGCTCGGGCAAAAGCACATGCTCAATACCCATCTGCCCTAGTTCAAAGTATATTATTCCCTGCTCTCGGGCGAACTCTCGCATCAGCTTCGCCTGCTCGGCGGAAGCAATGTCCTTATTGGGCACAAAGTGGTCAGGCACCATTACTACCTTCTTCGGGTCAAAGACCTTCTCTACCCCTATCCGCCGGAACTCCCTTATGGCAATAGGGGCGGTAATATCATTAGCTAGAATCAGGTCTACCCTGACATTTATGAATTCGCCAGGAGTTACCTTCTCTTTATCAGTATGGGCGGCGAGTATCTTCTCAGCTAAAGTCAATATAGTTACCTCTGAGATTATTTAGCAACCCTATCCCCTTCCCCTTGACAAGGGGAAGGGGAATCGGTTGTTTAAGAGAGGCTTTTCACCCCACAAAAACTACGTTTTTGCGGGGACCCCGTCTAACAGCCTCTCTTTGACTCTCCTTAAAGGAAGAAGGATAGGTTTTTGAATGGGCTCCGCCCCTTCAAACTTCCCTTGATAAATTATCTCATACCTTTCTTTGGAGTAATTAAGAGGTTAAGCTTAAGACAGGCTGTCACCGAATAGGATGAGGGAGAAACAATATAATCAATATTACAGCAGTGGTAACAGCAGGAGGCGCAGAACCATTTCTACCTCAATTGCCAGCTTGGCACCTCCGTTTAAAAACCTACCCCGCCCCTCTTTTAGCCGCCAACAACCTGTTAAGGGCATTCATATAGGCTTTGGCGCTGGCAACAATAATGTCAGTATCAGCACCTCGTCCGGTATAGGTTATGCCCTCGCTCTCTACCCTTATCAGCACCTCACCGATAGCGTCAATGCCTTCGGTTATCGATTTAACCGTAAATTCAGTAAGCTCATTAGGAACTCCCACCAGCCGATTAATAGCCTTATATACCGCATCTACCGGACCAGTCCCCAGGGCAGCATCAGCCAGAACCTTACCATCAGGGGCAGTGAGCCTGACTGAGGCAGTGGGAATACCTCTATCTCCACAGGAAACCTGAACCCGGTCAAGGTGATAGGCCTCAGATATAGTGCGTTGTTCCTCGGCAATCAGGGATTCAATATCCCTATCTGTAACCCCCTTCTTCTTATCAGCAAGCTCTTTAAACGCAGTAAAGGCACGGCTGAAGTCTTCCTCAGATAAGCTATAGCCTAACTCCGCCAATCGCTCTTTAAAAGCATGCCGCCCACTAAGCTTACCTAGCACCAAACTTGAGGCTGGTATGCCTACTGTTCTGGGATCCATTATTTCATAGGTTATTGGTCTCTTGATGACACCATCCTGATGAATCCCTGACTCATGACGAAAGGCATTAGCGCCAACAATTGCCTTATTAGGCTGGACTGGAAAACCGGTCAGCTCGCTTACCAGCCGACTCGCCCTATAGATTTGTTTAGTATCAATATTGGTAGTCAGGTTAAAAAAGTCCTTGCGGGTCTTAATCGCCATTACAATTTCCTCAAGCGAGGCATTGCCCGCCCGCTCTCCAATACCATTAATGGTACACTCCACCTGTCTTGCCCCCCGCCTGACTGATTCCAGGCTATTAGCCACCGCCAGACCTAAGTCATCATGGCAATGAACGCTGACTATAGCCCGACCAATATTGGGCACATTCTTGAAAATTCCCTCAATAAGGTTGCCAAATTCGTCGGGGATGGCATAGCCCACAGTATCAGGGATATTTACCGTAGTAGCTCCAGCATCAATAACCACCTCTAAAATTTGATAGATATATCTGGGCTCAGTCCGGCTGGCATCCATCGGCGAAAACTCTATATCATCAGTATATTTCTTAGCCCAGGCTACCATATCCCGGGAGGTCTGCAAAATCTCCTCACGGCTCTTCTTTAGTTGATAAACGAGATGTATATCTGAAGCCGACAGAAACACATGAATCCGCGGATGCTCAGCCTCCTTAACTGCTTCCCAAGCCCGGTCTATGTCTTCAGGTGCTGCCCGAGCTAGAGCACAAATTATCGGAGTGCGAACCTCCTTAGCAATAAGCCGTACCGCCTCGAAATCACCCGGCGAGCTAATGGGGAAGCCAGCCTCAATAATATCAACATTAAGCCTCTCCAGTTGCCTGGCTATCTCCAGTTTCTCCTGGACATTTAAAGTCCCCCCCGCCGCCTGTTCCCCATCCCGCAATGTAGTATCAAATATGATTACTTTATCCATCTCTGACATTTCCTTTACCATCTCAACTATTCTACAAAAGCTTACTTCTTCAGCCACGGCATCATCTGGCGTAGCTCAGCACCAACCTCCTCAATGAGGTGCTCTTCGTCCATGCGCTTCAGGGCGTTGTAAACGGGACGTCCTGCCTGGTTTTCCAAAATCCACTCTTTGGCAAAGCTACCGTCCTGAATCTCAGCCAGGATTTCCCTCATCTCGTCCTGGACCATGTCATCAATTACCCGTGGTCCCCGAGTATAATCACCATACTCAGCGGTATCACTGACTGAGTAGCGCATATAGCTCAAGCCACCCTGATAAATCAGGTCAACAATAAGCTTAAGCTCGTGGAGAATTTCAAAGTAGGCTATTTCCGGCTGATAGCCGGCCTCAACCAGCGTCTCAAAGCCAGCCTTTATCAGAGAAGTAACTCCTCCGCACAACACTGTCTGCTCACCGAAGAGGTCAGTCTCTGTCTCCTCGGCAAAGGTTGTTTCAATAACCCCGGCTCGGCTGCAACCAATACCTTTAGCATAGGCAAGGGCAACATCCATTGCCTTACCTGAAGCATCCTGATGAACAGCCACTATTGCCGGTGGTCCTATGCCTTCAGTATAAAGTTGCCTTAGCATATGACCAGGACATTTCGGAGCTATCATAGTAACATCAATATCAGGAGGTGGGATAATTTGCGCATAGTGGATGCTAAAACCATGAGCAAACATCAGCATATTGCCCGGGACTAACCCCTTCTCAATAGATTGAAGGTAGATGTCTCGATGTAAATGGTCAGGAGCCAGCATCACAATGATATCGGCTTCCTTTGCCACCTCAGCCGCAGTTAGCACTCTGAAGCCAGCATCCGTAGCATTTTTCCAGCCCGGAGTGCCCTCGGCTTCAGCCACTATTACCTGGCAACCATTATCCCTGAGGTTCTGAGCCTGGGCATGTCCCTGGCTACCATAGCCTATAATGCCAACTACCTTCCCCTCAAGTAAAGCCAGGTCGGCATCGCTATCGTAATATATCTTAGCCATAACTTATCATCTCCTCTATTTTACTTGATAACCCTATCCCCTTTATCCCCTTCCCCTTAATAAGGGGAAGGGGAATTAGTTGTATAAGAGAGGCGAAGCCTCTCTTTGACTCTTTTTTATTATCCTCCTCAGTAAAGGTTTTTCGTCGCTTCATATTACCCTTCCTCTGTTCGCCTTCCCGCCCGAGTCTTGGATGACTTTTCTTCTACCGGTATCGCGCCTGAACGTCCCCTGGTCATGGCAATACGACCAGTCCGGGCTATTTCCTTAATACCAAAGCCGCGAAGCAAGTTAAACAAGGAATTGACTTTCTCCTCATCCCCAGTAACCTCAATTGTTACCGAATCAGAGGAAACATCCACTATACTCGCCCTGAATATATCCACAATCTGAATAATCTCGCTTCTGGTAGCAGACCTGGCTCTTACTTTAATCAATGCCAGCTCCCGAGCAACTATGTCATCTCCAGTAATATCGGATACCTTGACTACATCTACCACCTTATCCAACTGCTTTCTAACCTGCTCTACCATGGTAGTTGCCCCGTCAACGACGATGGTCACTCGCGATATATGGGGCAGTTCACTATGTCCCACGGCAATACTTTCAATATTAAAGCCACGCCTTCGGAAAAGGCTTGCCATCCGGTTAAGCACGCCGGGCTTATCCTCTACCAAGGCAATCAGGGTGTGCTTCGTCGTCGCCATGTTCCCACCTCTTTTCTAGATATTGCTCACTGGAAGCTTGGCAGAATCGTGCCAAGCTTCTGCCTCTTTCTTAGGTGCCTCAAGGACTTCGGCTAAAGATGCCCCTGGTGGCACCATAGGATAGACGTTCTCTTCTGGCTCTATCATAAAATCTATTAAGAAAGGACCTTGCTCCGCCATTGCTTTCTCAATAGCTGGAACTACTTCCTCCTTATGTTCAACCCTTAACGCTGGAATACCATATGCCTCAGCAATCTTGACAAAGTCGGGGCCAGATAGCGGTGTGGCTACATATCGCCTCTCGTAGAATAGTTCCTGCCACTGCCTCACCATTCCCAAATAACCATTATGCATAATAGCTATCTTAACCGCTAGTTTTTCCTGAGCTATGGTGGCTAGCTCCTGGATAGTCATCTGAAGGCTACCATCACCGTCAATACACCAAACAGTGCTATCAGGACAACCTACTTTAGCCCCGATAGCTGCTGGCAAGCCAAAGCCCATAGTCCCTAGCCCGCCTGATGAGATAAAGCTGTTTGGTCTATCATACCAGTAGTGTTGAGCTGCCCACATCTGGTGCTGCCCCACTCCAGTAACAATGATAGCCTCACCCTTGGTTACCTCATAAATTTTGCGAACGACATACTGGGGTAGGAGCCCATCACTGTCTCTAATTTCTGTTGAAGGGTGTTCCTTTCGCCAATCATCAAGCTGGCGAACCCAATCAATATGTTCAGTAGAGGTAATGAGTTTATTTAACTCTCGGAGAACCTCTTTAACATCACCAACTATCGGCACATCTACACGTACGTTTTTACCAATTTCCGCCGGGTCAATATCAATATGGATAATCTTAGCATGAGGGGCAAAGGCACTCACCTTAGCCGTAGCTCTATCATCAAATCTCATCCCGATAGCAATAATGAGGTCGGCAGCATCGACAGCCATATTGGCATAAGCCATGCCATGCATCCCCAGCATACCATAACTTAAAACATGAGACTCAGGGAAACAACTGACGCCGAGTAAAGTTGTAACCACTGGTATTTGTGCACTCTCAGCCAGTTGCTTAAGTTCAGCATAGGCTCCAGAGATAATTATCCCCCTACCAGCAATAATAAGAGGTCGCTGAGCTTCATTTATAAGCTTTGCTGCCTTTTTAATCTGTGCCGGGTGCCCCTTAAGTGTTGGCTTATAGCTGGGCAAGTCTACCCGGCTCGGGTAGTGAAATTCAGCTTGCTCTATTTGAACATCCCTGGGTAGGTCGATAAGCACTGGGCCAGGCCGACCAGTCCCAGCTAGATAGAAAGCTTCCTTAACTACTTTAGCCAGTGAACCAGCATCAAGGACAAGGTAGTTATGCTTGGTAATGGGCAGAGTGATACCGGTAATATCTATTTCCTGGAAGGCATCCTTGCCAATAAAGGGTCTGGCTACCTGACCAGTTATAGCTACTATAGACACTGAATCAAGGCAAGCGTTAGCAATCCCGGTTACCAGGTTAGTCGCCCCGGGACCAGAGGTAGCCATACATACCCCCACCTTCCCTGTAGCTCTGGCATAGCCATCGGCAGCGTGAGCGGCACACTGCTCATGCCGTACCAGAATATGACGAAGCTGAGGATATTGAGGTAAGGTATCATATAGTGGTAAAATAGCCCCGCCAAGGATACCAAAAATAACCTCAACACCTTCCCTTACCAAGCCCTCACATAAAATCTGAGCACCTGTCATCTTCATAATAGCCTCCTTAGCGACCAAACACAGCTCCGGTGCTAGCTGAACATACTTTCTCGGCATAATATCTAAGATAGCCCGTTTTTACTTTAGGCTCAAACTCATCCAGACGAGCCAAACGCTCGGAAATTTCCTTATCAGAAAGCTCGACCTCAAGCCTATAATTAGGAATATCAATCTTAATTATATCCCCATCAGTCAAGGCAGCAATAGGTCCCCGGCTTGCTGCCTCGGGGGAGACATGCCCAATAGCCGCACCTCGGGTGGCTCCTGAAAAACGCCCATCGGTGATAAGGGCTACTTCTTTATCCATACTCATGCCACTCAACAGGGCAGTAGGGGTGAGCATCTCTCTCATCCCAGGCCCCCCTTTAGGACCTTCGTAGCGAATGACTATCACTTCACCTGGCTTTATGTCTGCCTTCATAATAGCCGCCGTAGCCTCCTCTTCGGAGTCAAAAACCCTGGCTCGTCCCCGATGAACCAGCATCTCAGGAGCTACCGCTGCCCTCTTTACCACCGCCCCCTCTGGTGACAGATTGCCAAAAAGGACAGCAATACCTCCTTTAGCCGAGTAAGCACTGGTAGCAGAACGGATAACGTCTCTATCCACCACCTGTCCGTTAGCGATAATCTCAGCTACAGGTTTGGCTGATACCGTTCTTGAGTCCAAGTTTAGTAACCCCTTTAGCTCCTTCATCACCGCAGTTATACCACCAGCACAGTCTAAATCCTCAATGTGATAATCACCTGCCGGACTTAACCTACATAGGCAAGGGGTGCGCTCACTTATCTCATTTACCACTGACAGGGGAAAGTCAACCCCGGCTTCATGAGCCACTGCCATAAGGTGCAAAATTGAATTAGTGCTACCTCCCAGTGCCATATCAACGGTAAAGGCATTATGAATAGAATTCTTATTTATAATATCCCGGGGACAGATGTCATTGGCTAAAAGCTCCATGACCTGCTGCCCGGCTTCTTTGGCTAACTGTCGCCGTCTGCCATCAACCGCCGGAATAGCACCATTGCCCGGTAGTCCCATTCCCAGTGCCTCGGTTAGGCAATTCATGGTATTGGCGGTAAACATTCCAGCACAGCTACCGCAACCGGGGCAGGCTACCTCTTCCAGCTGTTCCAATTCCTCCTGACTCATTTCTCCTTTAGCCACCTTGCCAACCGCCTCAAAGACAGAACTGAGGTCAACCTTTTCAAACCCGTTGTCGCCAACCAGATGCCCTGCCAGCATTGGGCCACCGCTAATGAAGATAGCCGGTAGATTCAGCCTTACTGCTGCCATAAGCATCCCAGGGATTATTTTGTCACAATTAGGAATAAAGACTAAAGCATCAAAGGCGTGAGCCTCAGCCATTATCTCCACCGAGTCGGCAATTAGTTCCCGGCTGGGCAGGCTATATTTCATACCGGGGTGGTTCATAGCAATGCCGTCACAGACAGCGATGGTATTAACCTCAAAGGGGACACCACCTCCACTCCTTACCCCAGCCTTAACCGCCTCGGCGATACCTCGTAGATGTATATGCCCGGGGACAATCTCGCTAAAGCTATTGATAACACCTATAAAAGGTTTATCCATTTCGGCTCGCGCCCAGCCCACGGCATGTAATAAAGCCCGGTGTGGAGCACGTTCTATTCCCCGTTTAATAATATCGCTTTTCATATCTCACCGTTATTATAACCAATAATTTAAAAAACCGTCCCTGGCGGACGGACTAGAAACTCCGAAATCCCACCTTCAGCCCTATTTACGCAACATAACATAACAGCCATTCATTGTCAATAACCTTCCATAGCCCTTATCTTATTTAGTCGGCGCAGGTGCCTTCCACCTTCAAATTCAGTGCTGAGAAAAGCGTCAACGATTTCAGGCACTCCCTCCTGCCCTCTCCCTGCCCCTAAACAGAGGACATTGGCATCATTATGCAAACGAGCCCGGCGGGCACTGAAGGCATCACGACACAAGGCAGCTCTTATCCCCTTAACCTTATTAGCAGTAATACTCATACCAATGCCGGTGTCACATATCAAGATACCGCATTCCAGATTACCGCTAGCTACCGCTTCAGCTACCTTTTTAGCAATATCAGGGTAGTCTACCGAGTCAGCGGTATAAGTGCCAAAGTCCTCATAGCTATGCCCGGCTTCAGTAGCTAGCTTTATAATAAATTGCTTGAGCTCTAGCCCCCTATGGTCACAGCCAATAGCAATATGCACTACCCTAGCCCTCTCCCTTAAATACAATACTGCCGCATACCTTGATGAGTTCTTCCCGCGATATTGCGCCTTCCCGCAAAACAACAGGTATTTCCCCGGTCAAATCAATTATAGTAGATTCTTCACCACCCAGGCACCTGCCACCATCAATGACCAAATCTATCCTATCACCAAACTGAGAGTAGACCTCATCAGCAGTCAATGCACTCGGCTTACCACTCAGATTAGCGCTGGTGCCGACAATAGGAGTTCCCAGACCTTCAGCCAGAGCAACAGGGATAGAATGAGCCGGGATACGAATAGCTACAGTCATACCCCCGGCAGTAATGACATCAGGGACGGAGTTAGACTTATTTAAGACCATTGTCAAGGCACCGGGCAGGAAGTTATGGGCTAAAAGCCGGGCAATCGGCGGTACCGGATAAGCAACCTCACTTATCTGAGACGTATGAGCTAGAAGCAAGGGAAGTGCTATATTCCGTGGTCGTTTCTTTACCTGATAAACCCGCTCCACAGCCTGACCAATGTTAGCACAAGCGCCCAGTCCATAAACGGTATCAGTAGGAAAGGCAACTATTCCTCCCTGCTTGAGGATAGAAATGCCCATCTCAACCTGTTTTTGAATAGATAAAGATAACTTATTTACCATTTGCTATCTATTAAAAGTGTTTTCCGCCTTGACGACAGTATACCACAGTGGTAATCTTTGATAAATGAATAAGAGAAAAGGTAAGTCAAAACAAACCCTAAACGAGAGTCACCGGGTAAAGACCAGTGGCGATATTGAAGTCTCCACTTATTTGGAAATTGCCAAGGAGATAGCCGGTGAACAGCCTATTACCGCCAAGGAAGCTATATCTGGTGTTGAGCGGGAGGCTATAATTGTCATCGACTTTGGCTCACAGTATAGCATGCTAATCGCACGACGAGTACGCGAGTGCCAGGTATATTGTGAGCTAGTCCCCCACGATATCCCCTGGGAAAAGATAGCCCCATTAAACCCCAAGGGGTTTATCCTCTCTGGAGGACCAGCTAGTGTCTATGAACCTGGTGCTCCTCTGGCTCCGGCTTATATTTATGAAAGCCACTTGCCAATATTAGGCATATGTTACGGGATGCAAGTGCTCACCAAACAGTTAGGCGGAAAGGTTACCCCGGGAACAAAGTATGAGTATGGTCACGCTATCCTTCACTTGAGCGATGTAGATTCGCCATTATTTGCTGATTTACCTTCCTCCACGCCGGTATGGATGAGCCACGCTGACAAAATTGAAGAAATGCCGCCCGGTTTCACTACCCTAGCCTACACCGAAAATTCACCAACTGCTATCATGGGTAGTGAAGAGGGAATATTCGGTCTTCAGTTTCATCCCGAGGTAGCCCATACTCCTGAGGGAAAGACCATTCTCAAGAACTTTGTCTACCGGGTATGTGGCTGCAAGGGAAACTGGACGATGGGCAACTTCATAAATGATAGCGTGGCTAGAATTAAGCAGCAGGTAGGCAAGGGCAAGGTGGTTAGTGCCCTTTCGGGAGGGGTTGATTCATCAGTGGTCGCCACTCTTCTTCACCAGGCTATCGGTGACCAGCTCACCTGTATCTTTGTCAACCATGGGCTGCTGCGTCGTGAAGAAGTGGAAAGAACCTTCAATACCTTCCGCCTCAATCTAGGCATGAATATTATCTATGTAGATGCCAGTAAGCGATTCCTGAAGCGCTTGAAAGGGGTAACCGACCCGGAGACCAAGCGAAAGATTATCGGCGAGGAGTTTATCGCCGTATTTGAGGAGGAAGCTAATAAGATAGGTAAGGTTGACTTCCTAGCTCAAGGAACCCTCTACCCCGATGTTATTGAGAGTGCATCTTCAGGAAGCACAGCCCCGGCTAAAATAAAAACTCACCACAATGTTGGCGGACTGCCAGCCAAGATGACACTTCAACTGCTTGAACCGTTGCGACACCTGTTCAAGGACGAGGTGCGCCAGGTTGGACTGGAGCTGGGTCTGCCTGAAGAGATGGTATGGCGACAGCCCTTCCCCGGACCAGGTCTGGCTATCCGCATTATCGGTGAGGTAACCAAGGAGAAGCTGGAGATACTGCGCTCAGCTGACTGGGTGGTGATGAACGAGATTAAAAAGGCAAAGTTATACCGCCAGCTATGGCAGAGCTTTGCCATACTCACCGATGTCAAGAGCGTGGGGGTGATGGGCGACTACAGAACATACGGCTATCTGGTTTCCATCAGGGCTGTAACCAGCGAGGATGCGATGACTGCCGACTGGGCACGCCTCCCCTACGATGTCCTGGCCCGGATTTCCAACCGCATAGTAAATGAAGTCCCCGGGGTAAACCGGGTAGTCTATGATATAACCTCCAAACCCCCATCAACTATTGAGTGGGAGTAAAAAGAGGCTCAAGAGTGCGTAAGACACTGATTATTCTTATAGCGATCTTGCTTGTCCTTGGGGCATGTGCCCCGGCATCGACACCTGTTCTGCCCCCCACGCCTGCGCCTGCCGAACCTACACCGTCTACACCAACACCCGAAACGACACCAGCTCCAGAGCCAACGCCCGCACCAAGCCCAGCTCCAACTACAGTAGAAGAGTTACGTGTCAAAATACATAAGGATGCCTGGTCAAAATTTGTGTCCCAGGCAGAGAGCGATATATACCTTAAGTACGCTATTTATGCTTATCGAACACTGGCGGTTAAGCATCCCGAAATTTACCTGCAAGGCGCTAATGTTCTAACCGAAGTGCTTACCACCGCTACTGGATTTAAGAAAGCTTACGAAACAAAAGATGTTCATAACAAGTATCTCTCCCATGAGTCGTCTAACTTATGGACACAAGGAGCACCCTTCTCATTTGATGATGTAGATTTCACTAAATACAAGTTGGTGAGCTGCCAAGAGCTATACCCGGCTAATTATCCCTTCCTCCCATTTCTTGACAGGCGGCTAGACCTCCTTACCACGACACTGAAGACCTTTGATGACAAGATTACGCAACTTGAAAAGGCAGAGCAGCTGTACTTCGCAGAGAAGAAAAAGGGCTATAAGGAGCTTTATTTAATCTATTGCGATAATGAAAATGCCTATTTGTACCGGGACGCGTCTCTAATCTCAGCTGTGGAGCAAAAGGAGGCAGAACAGCCAGAAGGGAATCCTATTCTAATCTTCAATGAAGAGAATGTCTGGTATCCGCTGATGGAGCGGGATGACACAGATAGAAGCAAGGTCTTGAGCGAACTAGTTGCCACATACTCAACAAATGTTAAAGAGCCTGAATTGTCTGACTTTGAGAAGGGCTTGATACCTAAGTTAAAAGAAGTAACTGAGTTTACCGATGTTAGGAATTTAACCTTCCTTAAACTGGCATGTATCAATGCCAGCCAGAGAATGGCACAGGACTTGCCACAAGGAATAAAGCGTGAGTTTGAAGAATCAAGACTAGTTTATTTCCTCTGGTGTGATAGAGCTTTAAACGAAAAGATGAATCTGTTTAGCCCTATCTCGGCTTACCTGGCAGCGATTGCCAAGGAGAAAGAAGGCAAGACCGGCATAGAAGCAATGTGTGATGAGTATGGTAAGCATACACAAACCCCGGGGGTTAAATTTTATCATGGTAATTCTCACGGTCATATTTGGAGATGCGCGATGGTTGAGTATGGCATAGAACACACTTATCGGACTCGTGCTGGACACTGTGTAGTGCAAGCGGCGGCTATAGGTGCTGCTCTAGAATTAGCTGGTATAGACCGCTACCGGCTGCAAGGTTTCGCCACTTCAGATGGCAAAGTTGCCGGCCATGATTTCATCTATGTTCCAAAGCATGATTTAATTATCAGCAATGGAACTATACTGAATATTACACTAAATATAAGTGGTACAGTGATATGTCCCTGTGGAGATTTGGGTGGATTAAAATACATAGACTTCATAGAACATGATGGGAAGTGGGCTTATCTGTGGCGCACGTTTAACTGTAGCCCATTTTACGGCACACTCTCGCCGAATGAAACGATAGAAATCCTAGATTATTTAAAAGGCATCCATAATGATGATATACAAGGGCGAAAATTTGAGAGAAGAGAATTTATAAAGATTCCATTTGAGCAGGTTAAACAGCAGCTTGTTAAAGAGCAGGGACGGTGGCAACCTTATGAACCGCCACCTTATGGAATACCATAAAGTAAGCCATCTAAATGTTGATAAATATCATTAATATTGGAGGGTGAACTCTGAAGATACTGGTTGTTGGTGGTGGGGCCAGGGAGCATACCCTGGTCTGGAAGCTAGCCCAGAGCCCCAAAGTTAAGGAAATTTATGTGGCTCCGGGCAATGCCGGTACGGCTAAAATAGCCCATAACCTGGATATTAGTCCTACAGATATAGAGTCGCTGGTCAAGGTAGCACAGGAAAAGAGAGTCGAGCTTACTGTTGTCGGACCAGAGACGCCTCTAGCCGAGGGCATTGCCGACCAATTCTTAGTTAGAGGCATTCCTATTTTTGGCCCGACCAAAAAAGCTGCCGAGATAGAGTCAAGCAAGGTATTTGCCAAGGAGCTGATGCAAAAGTATAATATACCCTGTGCCCGAAGCGCCAGTTTTTCTGAATATGGCAAGGCAAGAGAGTATGTCCAGCAGCAGACACCGCCTATTGTAATTAAGGCAGATGGGCTGGCCGCTGGGAAGGGAGTAACCGTAGCCGATACCATCCCCCAAGCCTTAGAAGTTCTGGCTAACATTATGGAAGCAAAAATCTTTGGTGATGCCGGTGATAAGGTAATTATTGAAGAGTGTCTATCGGGAAAGGAGATGAGTGCTTTTGCCTTTACCGATGCCCGCGCTGTAGTCCCTATGGTATCCGCTTGTGATTATAAACCAGTATATGACGGAGACCAAGGACCCAATACCGGTGGTATGGGCAGTTACAGTCCGCCACACTTTTTCAATGCAGAACTGGATAAAAAGGTCAACGAAACCATCCTTGAGCCAGCAGTAAAGGCGATGCATGAAGAAGGAAAGGCTTACCGTGGCGTTATTTACGGTGGTTTAATGATTACCAATGACGGACCAAAGGCGCTAGAATTTAATGCCAGGTTTGGTGACCCGGAAGCCCAGGTTACCCTGCCACGACTTAAAACCGACCTAGTAGATATTCTTCTCGCCGTGGTAAACCGTAACCTTGACCAGATAAATGTGGAGTGGAGTGAAGATGCCTGTATTGGGGTAGTAATAGCGTCAGCCGGATACCCGGGAAGCTATAAGACAGGCTTCCCCATTACCGGTCTAAACGATTTAGATAAAGACCTCCTGGTATTTCATGCCGGAACCAAGGTGGGGTCAGAGCCGGGAGAGGTATTGACTAGCGGGGGTCGAGTGCTCACTGTAGTTGCTATAGGTAAAACCATTGCTGAGGCAAGAGAAAAGGTCTATGCTAATATCCCACGAATTCACTTTGAGGGCTGCCACTATCGCAGGGATATTGCCCTGGTAAAGGAAGGTTAATTATGCCGCTAGTTGCTGTAGTCATGGGTTCAAAATCAGATGCCGAAGCGCTCAAGCCAACGCTGGAGGCACTGGACAAGCTTGGTATTGATTATGAGGTGTCGGTAATATCAGCTCACCGCACTCCAGAAAAGGCGAGGCAATTTGGACAGGAAGCCCGAAGGCGGGGGATTGAGGTGATAATCGCCGCTGCTGGTGGAGCCGCCCATCTGCCTGGAGTTCTAGCTAGCTGGACTACTCTGCCGGTCATAGGTGTGCCCCTAGCCACCAGTGAATTAAAGGGTATTGATGCCCTCTACTCTATAGTTCAGATGCCAGCCGGAATCCCGGTAGCCAGTGTAGCTATCGGGACTACTGGAGCTAAGAATGCTGCTTATCTGGCTGCCGAAATTTTAGGCATAAAGCATGACGGGATACGAAAGACCTACGAAAAATATAGAAGTGATTTACAAGGAGCTAACCAATGATTGAACGATATTCTAGACCCCAAATGAAAAGGATTTGGTCAGACGAAAATAAGTTTGATAAATGGCTTGAGGTAGAGATTGCTGTCTGTGAGGCGTGGGCTGAATTAGGCGTTATCCCCAGAGAAGCTGTACCTAAGATAAAGCTAGCCCGAGTTAACCTTAAACGCATGGAGGAGATTCTTAAGGAAACCCACCACGATATGACTGCCTTCCTCGGTTCTGTTTCACAGAGCCTGGGTGATGAATCACGTTTTGTTCACCTTGGTCTTACCTCTTCCGATGTAATAGACACCGCCCTCAGCTTACAGCTGGTTGAGGCAACCGAGCTACTAAGTCAGAATATAAAGGAACTCATTTCGGTATTAGCAGAGAAGGCAATTAAACATAAATATACATCCATGATTGGGCGCACCCATGGCGTTCATGCTGAGCCAACCACCTTTGGCTTGAAGCTGGCGTTATGGATTGGCGAAATGAGGCGCAATAGCCTAAGGCTCACCGAAGCCAAAAGAGCAATCGCTGTGGGTAAGATTTCAGGCGCAGTGGGCACCTATGCTACGGTACCACCTGAGGTTGAACAGAAGGCCTGCACCAAACTGGGGCTGGCTCCGGCCCCGGTATCATCTCAGATTTTGCAACGCGACCGTCACGCTCAATTCATTACCACTTTAGCCATAATCTCCAGCTCCCTGGAAAAGTTCGCTACCGAGATTAGGGGACTGCAACGGACTGAGACGCGAGAGGTAGAAGAACCCTTCGCCGCTGGGCAGACCGGCTCTTCGGCTATGCCACACAAACGGAATCCGGAGCTTTGTGAACGAATCTGTGGCTTAGCCCGATTGGTGAGGGGCTATGCTCTAACCTCAATGGAAAATATTAGCCTGTGGCATGAGCGTGACATCAGCCATTCCTCTACCGAGCGCATTATCCTACCCGGCTCCTGCCTTCTACTGGACTACTGTCTTGCCCTCTTCGCCTCAATAATGAGGGGGTTACAAATTTATCCGCAAAAGATGAAGCGGAACATAGAGCTTACCAAAGGCTTAATCTTCTCTCAGCGGGTAATGCTAGCCCTTATTGATAAAGGGCTAAGTCGGCAAAAAGCATATGAATTGGTGCAACGGAACGCGATGAAGGCGTGGAAGGGAAATAAAAACTTCCTTAGTTTATTGAAGGCTGACCCCGAGGTTACTGCCATCCTGCCTGAGCCAGAGCTTGAGCCACTTTTTGATGCGCAATACTACCTGCGTTACATAGATGATATTTTCCAACGACTGGGTTTAACCGAAACACAATGGAAGAGCAAGTTAGCTGAGCCCACAGAACTAGCGCCTGGAGCTATATGAATACTGCGCCGCCAGTCTTGCTAAATACAGACCTACCACTGCCATTATTCTTACATGGGAAGGTACGGGATACCTACGACCTGGGTAACTTGCTACTGATTGTAGCTACTGACCGAATCTCGGCCTTTGATTCAGTTCTACCTTGCGGCATCCCCAACAAGGGCTTAGTGCTTAACCAGCTCTCTATTTTCTGGTTTAGACAGACTTCAAACTTGATGCCCAACCACTTGATAGAAGCCGTTGACGATGTGCACTGCCTTGACACCTATATTCTTGACGAAAGCCGCTTTTCCTATCCCGATTACCTTGCTGGCCGGTCTATGGTTGTTAAAAAAGCCAAGCGCATTCCTGTTGAAAGTGTGGTGCGGGGCTACCTTTCCGGCTCAGCCTGGGCTGAATACCAGCAATACGGCACCATTTCCGGGTTCTCTTTGCCTAAAGGCTTACAGGAAAGCCAGGAATTACCCCAGCCATTATTCACCCCCACCACCAAGGCAGAGAGCGGGCACGACCAGCCGCTGAGTATGGATGAGATGAAGAAGCTGGTGGGTGAAGCTCTAGCCGAAGAGATGAGAAAGAAAAGCCTAGCCCTCTATAGCTATGCCCAAGATTATGCCCGAGCCAGAGGTATTATCATCGCCGATACCAAGATGGAGTTCGGGCTGGTTAACGATGAGATTATCCTTATTGATGAGCTGCTGACCCCCGACTCATCCCGCTTCTGGGATGCCGAGCAATATAAAGTCGGGCAATCCCAGCCCAGCTACGATAAGCAGCCAGTCCGTGACTGGCTCGTTCAGTCAGGCTGGAATAAAGAGCCCCCAGCACCAATGCTCCCGCTAGAAGTTATTGCCAGCACTACTGAAAGATATGAACAGGCTTACGCGAGGCTGACGGGCAGGAAATTAAGAGTATAAGACTGACCCTTAACCCTCTAAAAATTCCTTGGTGCTGGGAAGTTCACCACCAATCCGCTCGTCAATTCTGGTAGCCATATCTAAGGCTCTGCCTAAGGCTTTAAACAGGGCTTCTGCTTTGTGATGGTCATTGGTGCCGTAGGCAACCCTGGCATGAAGATTAAGCCTGGCTTCAACAGCAAAAGATTCAAGGAAGTGACGGATAAGGTCGGTAGCAAAACCAGCCATATCATTATCAGTAAAGGGCAGCTCCAGTACAGTATATCCCCTACCACTAAAGTCCACCGCCACTATAGCTAAGGCATCATCCATAGGCACAGCAGCGTCAGCCATCCTGACAATGCCCCGCTTCTGCCCAAGGGCTTCACCAAAGGCTCTACCCAAACAAATGGCAACATCCTCTACCAGGTGATGCTGGTCACTTCCAGTAGCTGAAATCTTTATGTCAAATACACCATGCTGAGCCAATTGAGCCAGCAGGTGGTCAAACATCCTAATCCCGGTATTCATCTCCCACTTACCACTACCGTCAATATTAAGCTGTAAGTGAATATTCGTTTCTTTAGTCTCTCGCTTGACAATAGATAATCTATCAGCCACTTATCTCCTCCCTTATCTCCCGCAGTGCTTTGAGTAAGGCATCGGTATGCTCCGGTTTACCCACGCTAATGCGGATGGAATTTGTCAAAAGTGGTAGGTCAAAGTAACGAACCAGGATACCCCTCCGCTCCAATTTTTGCTGGATTTGGCTTGCCTCGCCCTTTAGAACCGAGCAAAAAATAAAGTTAGCTTGTGAAGGGAAAGGCTTCAAGAATTCCAGCTTCTTCAACTCTTCAAATAGCCTGTCTCTTTCAGCAATTATCGCCTTTACCCTGCCCATCAAATAATCAATATCCTTCAGCGACTCCCGCACCGCCACTCTAGCTGCCATGCTGACATTATATGGAAGCTTTAATTTCATCAGATATTCAGCGATTTTAGGCGAGAAAATACCATAGCCAATTCTCAGACCAGCCAGCCCCGCCCACTTGCTGAATGTTCGTAGCACCATCATATTCTCATACTGGCTAACTAATTGAGTAACTGTTTCCCCACTAAACTCAACATAGGCTTCGTCCACCAGTATCGGTAGCCCGGTATCCGCTAGTGCCAATATGTCTCGCTGAGGTGTAATCGTACCCGTCGGGTTATTGGGAGTAGCTAGAACTATCATCTTAGTTTCTTTACTTACAGCCGCCTTAACCGCGCTGACATTAACTGCGAAATCTTCGTCTCTAGGCACATTGACTAATCTACCACCATATATCACTGTCCTAAAACGAAATATATCAAAGGTAGGCACACAGTTTATCACCTCATCACCAGGCTCAATAAACAAGCGCAGCACATTATCTATCAGCTGGTCACTACCATTATCGGCTACAATGCATCTGGCGTCAACCCCAGTATATTCCTGCAATTGCCGCCGAAGCTCAGTCTGCCCCGCATCAGGGTAAGTAAACAAATAATGACAATCGCCCAACGCCTGCTGAACACGGGGTGAACAACCATAGGGATTCTCATTATCATCCAGCTTGATGAAGTCCTCCACTGGCACCCCAACCTCTTCAGCCAAGGTCTCAGGCGCCTTACTAGGTATATAGCCGCCAAGGCTTGCCAAATCAGACCGTACTAATCTCTCTATTCCCTCAGAAGTCATAATAAAGTACCTCCTACCAGATTAATTAATAGCACCCTAAGATAAAAGTCATCTTCAGACATTGCCCTTACCTCCTCAGCCTAGAACCAATAGTAATCCCTCCAGACATACTCAATGTTCACAATAAATAAAATTCCCTCCGCTTGGAGGGTTCTTCTTTTAACTTTTCTACTTTTAATTGTTACTGGTTTATGTAATTAGATTTTGGTATCAACTACCCCCCAAGCGCATCGCGTGCGCCCTGTAAATGTGAAATAATAATAAAAGCTATGGGGAGCAGTATAAATTAACATCGTATATATCACCTATTTCGGTTCACTTTATCACAAGAAGTATAATTTGTCAATAGTTTTTAAATCTTATAGGGATGTGCGAAACTATTGAGGTATTCTTCTAACTTTAGGGGATTGAGGATAATAAAGCTAGATAATTATAATCGACTGAACGAGTATTTATGAGTTCAGTCATTGCAAGTCGCCAGTTTTCTTGATATGTATTGGTATTATCCCGTAGTGTCATACCAGTCGAAGCTATATTACCATGCAAATTGACCGCTCCCTGCAACTGTGCAATAGCGGTATTTGCGTTCACAAGCGGGTCGCTATTATTAGCAATAGTCGACACCGCTGAACAGATAATATAAACCATATGCTTTTTTGCAGCCCACTGAGTCCAGGCAGTAAAAGGCGGTTTCGATGACACTTGAGACGAGAAGGGTGAAGGCGTCAGAACTTGATTTCGCATAGTTGGGGTTAATCTATCAATTTCATCAGGATAAATTATTGTGCCCCAAAGACTATGAGAGAAAAAACGAGGAGGTGCCTTACCACCGCCACCCTGATCTGGAGGAGGTGCCCAGCGTGAGCGAGGGAATCGCCAAAGATTCTGACTATGACCAATAGCAGATCCGGTAGCACCAAACCCTAAGGAAAGTAGTGCCATCGGACCTGCATACGCATGCAACACGGGCAACCCAGTACAAGCTAGTGTAAGCCCAGCAGTACAACATTTTAAGACATTATCACTGGAGGATGGTATACGCTCTGGGCTGAACTCAAAGCTATAATAAAAACCGTCACTATTTAGAGATGTCGCATGAGATAATATCTCATTTATTGTCTTATCCGATGCAATTGCCGAGTTGCCAATTATTACTGTTGCGTAAGTAGGTATCCCTAATTTACCACCTGCCTGTTTCGCTGCTGAGAACAACCGGGTATTCAGTTGAATTATGTCTGAGCGTCCAGCCTCATATACCAATGCGGGGGCAATTAATCCATCTGCTGATAATGCACTATTAATTGCGTACAATTCAGTAGCAAGCGCAGCCAGATCGGAATCTGTAATCTGGAGCAGTTGTGTAGTTGTAGTTAGATGTTGTCTAGTAGGATATGAATCTAGATTAGGATGCCGAAACTGAGGTACAAAAAATTGCTGATCTATTAGGACATGCGCACCTAACCCATGATATCTTTGTGCATACTCAATTGCTTTGGGCATGGGAAGATCGCGGGGACTCAAAATAACTCCAACTCCAGCTCCTTGCTGAAGTTGTTCAATCACAAGACGCTGACTTTTATCACCAAATTGATGCCATGGACCTCTTCGCATTATATCCCTTTAATTGATTGGAGGATTGCTGCTACTTGTGCTGCATTGCGTGGACGATTGGCCCGTTCTTTATTTAGAAGACGCCCAACAATAACCTGCCATTGTTCTGGTAACGACAGAAAATCCGGTTCATTATGATAACCAGTCGATTCGCATATAGCATCGTGCAGCTCATCGTAAGTCATACCATCGCACCAGAACGGATGTTTACCAATTAATGCTTGGTAGAGGAGACAACCCGAGGCAAATAGGTCGGTTCGATGGTCAATATCGTGTTTTGTTCCCCTACATTGCTCGGGTGAGAAGTATTGCGGAGTTCCGATAGCAGCCCCATCAGGTGTATTTGTAAGAGATGGTAAGTCAAGAAGGCGAGCCAAGCCAAAATCAATGATAACTGGAGAACCGTTAGGTCGTACTCGAATATTACTTGGTTTCAGATCTCGATGTACTATATTCAATTCACCCAACACAGCCAGTCCATTAAACAAAGCAGTGAAAAAGATGGAGGCGTCTTGCCTAGACCATTGCTGACCTGGGTGGAGGTTCTGACCTAAGTCAGTGCCTTCAATAAACTCTTCAATAATACAATGCTTTTGCTGTCCTGATTTTGATGATCTCGTATATTCTATTAAGCGAACAATGTTTGGATGAGAGATAGACTGGAGTGCCAGTATCTCCCGGTCCAATCGATCGATATTATAATTAGGTGCAATTATTTTCAAACATAGGTCCTGACCCTGTGCATCCTGAACATGGAAGGCTGCCTTTTGCTCACTAGGTGTGAGAGGAGCTATGAAATTATATTCGGGATAATCAGCTTGAGCCTGAGCCATAGGTACAATAAATGGCATTGTTTAAATCCTTACCGTACTTTGCAGCTAAGAAGGCTATTTCGTAATAATACTTCCAAACACGAGGTTTGTGGTAGCGAGAACGGCGTACAACACTCACCGTGTGGTCATCACCAACGGATAGTAATCCTATACCGAGTTTTCGAAGACTCGGCTCTAATCGAATCCGCTTTGCTATAATGTCAGGAAGCGCTATAAAAGATCGATGCGAAAAAATACGATTCCGTGCAGCCTGATCAATTGCTCTCTTCCAATTTGTTACTTTTACCTCAATAGTAACAATTTCCGGGAGTATTTGGCGCCAAACTGGTAGCAATGAGTATGTATCGTCTACCCTTGCAATAGCCTCCACTTCAACTAAATCATTAAGATAACGCAAGGTAGTTTTTTGAGGTATGCCTGTACGCCCGATGATCGTTTCAAGGCGAGCACCACCCACAGCGCGAAGATATGCAAGTATGTGTGTAGTGGGCATCTCAACTTGTGCCAGCGCGAATACCTGTGGTTCATAGGATACGGCAACTAGATCAGGCATGCCGGCACCAATTGATGGTGACCCAGCCGTCCATAAAGTATTAGCTTCGCTTGTAAAGAGATTCGGGATCCGATTGGCTACAGTGTTTTCAATAACACATTCAGGGCCACGCTTTCGATGGCGAAAGTACGCGACATTCATTTTGTTATATTTCCCCCACCCTTGGTTAGGCGGGGGACTTGACAAAACACCGCCAAGGGTGTATCCTAGTTTTAGGTAAGAACTCAAGATACACCTTGGCATAACTTCCATGCCGCTTTCGCAGAGCGGCTTTCCCTTTTTCAGTTGCCCTAACTATATATCAAACTTTCCCTTTTGTCAATAGTTTTCTATTTCTTGACCATCAATCTTTTAATAGCCTGGCTAAGCCCGTCTAAGGTCAGCTCAAACTGCCTTTAGCCGCTTTTCCACTGCCCGGGCATGAGCATCAAACCCCTCAGCTCTGGCAATAGTTGATGCCGCCTGACCTAGCTGTTTTAAGCTAGCCTCATCAAGCGTAATCAAGTTTATAAACTTAATAAAATCAGTAATATTAAGCGGCGAGCTAAATCGAGCAGTACCCCCGGTGGGTAAGACATGGCTTGGTCCGGCTACATAATCACCCAACACTACCGTCGACTGCTCACCTATGAATATGCACCCGGCATTAGATACCTTATCAATGTAAGCCTCAGCCCTGTCCACCATCAAGCAAAGGTGCTCAGGAGCATAAAGGTTGGCTAATTCTATAGCCTCATCAACACTGGCAACTACTACTATCCTCCCCCTATTTTCTAAAGATTCGGCGGCTACGGCTTTACGTTCTAGAACCGCTAGCTGCTGCTCAATCTCCTTATTAACCTCGTCGGCTAACCGCCGTGAAGTGGTTATTAGAATAGCCGAAGCCAAGGGGTCATGCTCGGCCTGGGCTAAAAGGTCGGCAGCACAATACTTAGGGTTAGCTGTTTCATCAGCGATAATTAACACCTCGCTTGGTCCCTGAAGTCCATCAATATCAACCACTCCATATACTAACTTCTTAGCCAGAACGACAAAGATGTTACCCGGACCACAAACCTTGTCCACTCTAGGGATAGACTCAGTGCCAAAGGCTAAAGCGGCAATTGCCTGGGCACCACCAACACAAAAGATACGGTCAACCTCAGCAATATCGGCGGCTACCAGTGTCGGCGGTGGAACTGCCCCCTGTAATCTTGGTGGTGTAGCCAGAATAACCTCTTTAACGCCAGCGACCCTGGCCGGTATAGCCGTCATCAGCACCGTTGACGGATAACTGGCAGTCCCCCCCGGAGCATAGACGCCAACACGCTCCAGCGGGCGCATTAGCTGACCCAAGCCGAGCCTGGTAAACTCGCCCCAAATATTGTCTTTCTGTGCATTGTGAAAGGAGCGTATTCGCTCTGCCGCCAGCTTGAGTGCCGAGACAAGCTCCGGAGACACCTCCTGGTAAGCACCGGCTACCTGCTTTTTACTTACCTCCAGCGAGGTAAGCTTAACCCCGTCAATCCTCAAGGTATAATCAAAAAGTGCGGCATCCCCCCTACTGCGCACCTCATCAATTATCTGCCTAACCGTCGGCTCCAGGTCACTCTGATAAAACTCAGTACGGGCTTCTCTTGATAATACCGATTTTGCTTGCTGAAAACCTTCAATGATTATCAACTCAGACGTCCTCTGCTGCCGTTTGCAGGCTTTGAATAATAGACCTTATCCTTTCGCCTTTACTAGCGCTGAGTACATTGCTGGTACTACCAATCAGGCAAGCAGTAGATTCAAAAAGGGTGTCAATAATCTTAAGGTTATGCCTGGCTATGGTTCGTCCGGTCTTGGCATTCTCAATCAAAAGGTCAGCATCCTCAGGCAAAAAGGCTTCGCTGGCTCCCCAGGTAGGAGCCACTCGATACAATCCAATATGATTATCCCTGGCATACTTATCAGCTATATTTACATACTCTGAAGCTACTCTAAACGGCACCAATCGCTCAGCATTAAGTTGTCTCAAGCCATAGATATCGTCCACAGATAACTCCCTACTTACTACGGCTACTATTTTTACCTTGCCAAACTTGAGGTCTACAAGCTCCGCCACCGGGCTAGACGGAAACTGATAAAGATGGTCGGTAAGCCAATCCCTACCGGTGATAGCCAAATCGAAATTTCCATTAGCTACCTGCAACGGCATATCCTGAGGTCTAATCACCTTAATCATGACTCCAGCCAGGTTAGTAGTCGGTCTACGATTTCCCACTGCTGATGGGTAATCGTCAACCCGAATGCCAGCTTTATTCAGCAGACGAAGGGTAGGCAATTGCTGATGTCCATCGGGCAAAGCTAATCGGACTATATCATCAGCCGCTTCCGGTGAAAGGTATTGACCAGCTACTTGCGCCGTCGTCACTACATCCACAGAAGAGGGCTGTTTCTCGCCAGTAAGCAGTTTATCATGAACAGAAGTCAACACCTGACTCAGGTCTTTCGTCTCCCAGCTATTCTTATTAGCTATCAGAAAGGCACTAAAACTGAGGACTTTGCTTATCGGCACCAGGTCATGATTCAAAAGCCCCGCTCCCCCGGAGACTAATGCTAAATCAGCACTTTCCGGTGGATAGACCTCAGCCGCTCCCCACAGGGGAAAGACACTAAACCGCCTTAGCCGAAGGTTCACAGCAAAGGACTCAGCCAGGTTAGGATACTCACTAGCAATGCGGATAATGCCCGGTTTTGCCTGTATCTCCTCCACTGTAGATACCTCCCCAAACCTGCTGGCAGCCATATATAAGGTGCCCTCGCCATATCCCAGACTTTTTACCTTAACCAAAGCACTACTCAGGTATTTAACCAAAAGCTCTTCAACCCAATCCAGCCCACAAATCCCTAAATCATAATTTCCCACCGCAACCTGAATAGGGATGTCCTTCTCGTGGAACACCTTGGCTAAGAGATTAGGAAACCTCTGAGATTTAAGGCGGTAAAGACGCCCTCCCTCACGGTATCCACTTAGCCCCCAGCCTGCCCTCCGCAGCAAGGTAGCTGTCTCAGCTAAAAGGCGACCTTTGGGCAACGCTAGTTTTATGAGATTGTTTATCAACCCACCCCCTTAAATTCCATTTAGTAACCCTATCCCCTTTATCCCCTTCCCCTTATCAAGGGGAAGGGGAAGATAATTTCTTAAAAAGGGGCTTCGCCCCTCTTAGACACCCTGTCAGATTAACCTCCCTCAGAGGTAGAGGGGGGAAGTATGGGTTTTGAAGGGGCTTCGCCCCTTCATACTACCCTAGATTTTCCTCCCCCAGTAATGCTAAAACTTCAGTGGTGGTTTGCATCTCAAAACTTTTGTGCTTAACCAGGTCAGTCAAAACAAACCGAGGTGCTTTACTTTGAACATCAAGCGTCCACCTCAAATTAGCCGGCTGCTGACCACCGAGGTGAAGTTCAGCCACATAGCCAGCTTCACGGAGGTAACTGGCAGCACTGAAGCCGTCTTTTATCGCCTCAGGCTCAGCCCTAACCAGAATTCTTTGAGCCACGGGTTTAGCCAAGGTTTCTGGCTTTACCAAGTTCATCAAGTGGTCAAGGTAAAGGGCGAAACCCGAGGCAGGAACATCCCTACCACCCATTAACGGAATAAGGGCATCATATCTGCCGCCACCACCTATCTTCTCCTCACCCATAAAGAACTGAAAGATGACACCGGTATAATATTCAAAGTCCCTCCCCGTAGCTATGTCAATCTGGTAGTCGCAACCCAGAGCCTCAACAAGGTCAACTATATTTATAAAATCATCAAGGTAGGGCTCAAGTCCAGGTAAACTTTGAGTAAATAGCGCCTTCGAATTTTTGAGAAACCCTGATGATTTCCCCTTCAGGTCTAGCAAGGCAGGCAAAGCCCTCGCTAGCTCAGGTCTTCCCGGCTTTATTCTAGCCAGTGCTTCGGTATCACCGTCCAGAATCTGGTCAAATACCCTGGTCTGCTCTCCAGGGCTTAGCCCGAGCTGGCTTAACAACGACTTTATTAAGCCAGCGTGTGATAGCTTCATCTCTATGCCTTCAAGCCTTAACCTTTTCAAAACCTCCAAAGCCAGCATTATCAGTTCCACATCGGCTAGGGGAGAACCTACCCCTACAAGTTCAGCTCCACATTGCCACCTCTCCCTCGTCTTCTTCCCCGTCTCTTCAAAAATAAAGACATTAGTTACATAAAAGAGCTTAGCCCACTCCCTCGCTTCCATACTATCAATATAAAGCCTGGCAACGGGGATAGTGCCGTCAGGTCTTAGCACAACCCTTTCCCCACTCCAGCCATCCCAATCAAGGAAGGAATACACCTTGCTTAACATACTGGAGGTAAGTGTCCCGGTTGAGGTGAATAGGTGAAGATACTCAAGTGTTGGTGTCCTCACTTCCTCATACCCCCATTTAAGACAGCAGTCCCTAAATGCTTCCTCAATTAGACGAAACACTATCATTTCCTGAGGAGATAGGTCTCGAGTTCCCTTACACCTTTGGACTCTCATACCACACCTTCTATAAATAGCTTGTAAATTCTACACTAATTCGTCCAGCTATTCAACCTATGGCTATTCCCCATTCATTTGCATCACGGCCTTAATCAATATATAATCTATTTAATAGACCTTTGGGTGGGTCTGATTATGTCTAAAATCATACGCCTTCTATTACTAATAGGCTTATTGATTGTTGCCTCTATAGCCATTGAGGTGCAGGCGGATGCGCCCAGCATTGAAGTCTTGCGTGTTGAGGGCACCATTGTTCCTATTGTTGCCGATTATATTGACCGAGGCATTAGCCAGGCTGAAGATGAGAATGCCACTGCCTGCATTATTGAGTTAGATACGCCTGGAGGGCTACTAAGTTCAACGGAGAGGATAGTCAAGAGAATTATGAATGCTGATGTCCCCGTTATTGTTTATGTCTCTCCAAAAGGCGCTTGGGCTGCTTCAGCAGGAACCTTTATTACTTTATCTGCTCATATCGCAGCGATGACGCCAGGCACTACTATTGGCGCTGCCCATCCCGTAGCCGCTGGCGGGGAGGAGATACCAGAAGAGCAAATGAAAAAGATAACCGAGTTCTCGGCTAAGTGGATGAAGACCATTGCCCAAGAGCGCGGTCGTAATGCCGAAGAAGCCCAGCTAGCAGTAACGGAAAGTAAGTCCTTCACCGATGTTGACGCACTAAATTTAAACCTTATCGACCTTCGAGTTGATAATTTAAAAAGCCTTATTTCCCAAATCAATGGCTGGAAGGTTACTTTGGCCAATGGTATGGAGGTTAGCATTGACACCACCGGCTACGAGACAGCTAGAAATGAAATGAGCATCGTTGAGCGCTTCTTGCATGCTATTAGCAACCCCAATATTGCCTATATCCTACTTAGCCTGGGCACCCTCGGCATTATTGCTGAAATTTACAGCCCGGGAACATTCTTTCCCGGGATTATAGGTGCTATTAGCCTACTTCTTGCCTTCTACTCTTTAGGTGTTCTTGACGCCTACTGGGGGGGGATATTGCTTATCCTGCTTGCCTTTGGTCTATTTATCGCCGAGGTACTTACTACCACCTTTGGTCTACTCACCGCCGGGGGCATAACTGCCCTTGTTCTTGGCTCCTTAATCCTATTTCCCGGGGGGGCACCATTGTTTCAGGTAGACCCGTGGCTGATTGCCACAGTTGTAATCATTGTTGCTGCTTTCTTTGCCTTCGCAGTTGACCGAATAATCCGAGCCCGCCGCCGTCAAGCATATACTGGCAGGGAAGAGCTAATAGGAAAGACTGCCATAGTCAAGGTAGCTCTGGAACCCGAAGGAACAGTCTTCTTTAAGGGCGAACGCTGGGCGGCAATATCGGAGAAAGGTCGGGTCGAACCCGGAGAGAAGGTAATTATAACCAAGGTCGATGGCTTACAATTATATGTAACTAAGAAAGAATAAAGGGGGTCTCCATTGTTTCAAATAGATCCAAGTTGGTTTCAAGTAGAGCCGTGGGTGATTGCCGTAGTGATAATTTGTGTTATTGCTTTCTTTGCCGCCGCAGTCTATTGGGGAATTCGGGCCCACCGGCGCCAGATATCTGCAGGCAGGGAAGAACTGATAGGAAAGATTGCCGAGGTCATGGTAGCCCTGAAACCCAAGGGAATAGTTTTTATTGAGGGCGAACGCTGGACGGCGGTATCAGAAACAGGCCAGGTGGAACCCGGAGAGGAGGTGATTATAACCAAGGTCGATGGCTTAAAACTATGGGTAATCAAAAATAATAAAGGAGGTAACAAATGAGTCCAATTGCAATCGGTATAATTGTCGTAGTCTTGTTCATATTTATTTCTATGGCAGTCAAAATTGCTGCCGAATATGAACGGGGGGTTGTTTTCCGCCTCGGGCGACTGGTCGGAGCCAGGGGTCCCGGTCTATTCTTCATCATTCCCTTCATTGACAGGTGGGTAAAGGTAGACCTCAGGGTGGTGACCATGGATGTCCCGTCACAGGATATAATCACCAAGGACAATGTTACCGTCAGGGTAAATGCCGTAATATACTTCAGGGTAGTTGACCCTGAGGCTTCGGTGGTTAAGGTGTTAGACCACATTAGAGCCACCTCTCAGATATCTCAGACAACACTGCGAAATGTATTAGGGCAATCCGAACTTGATGAACTGTTGACGGAAAGGGAAAGACTTAACCAAATGCTGCAGAAGATAATAGATGAACACACTGACCCGTGGGGGGTGAAGGTCAGCACCGTGGAGATTAAGGAGGTTGAACTCGCTGAAGAAATGAGGCGAATGATGGCAGCTCAAGCCGAGGCAGAAAGAGAGAGGCGAGCCAAAATCATCCACGCCGATGGTGAGTTTCAAGCTTCAGAGAGGCTGGCTCAAGCCGGGACTATTATCGCCAGGGAACCGGTTACGCTACAGCTTCGCTACCTGCAAACGCTGACCGAGATAGCTACAGAAAGAAATAGCACCCTAATCTTCCCCCTGCCCATAGACCTTATCACTATGTTTATGAAAAAAGAGGCGCCAGTACACCATTCAGAGGAAGAGACTACCAAATAGCCACAGGTAAAAAGCTGACCCAGTAAGAAGTAAACCCCGGGCCTGCCACCTTTAGCAGGCTCGGGGAGATGGCTTCGTTTAGTCACGCAGGGTAACGTCACCGGCGACAATTTTAGTCAGGCTGCCATCAGGGCGGCGTAGTAGCAGGCTGCCATCCGTGGCAACTGATTCGGCTATGCCGTCATATACAGTTTTGCCCGACTTTACACGAACTTTTCTGCCCAGTGTCACTAAACTATCCCGCCACTTTTGGTAGATTGACTCCCCAGCCGGCAAAGCCAGATATAGCCTTTCTATCTCGACTAACAGGCATCGTATTACATCTAAGCGTGATACATCTCTCCCCAGCTCATCGGAAAGGCTGGTGGCAATCGGTAGAATCTCAGGAAAATCAGAAAGCCTGAGGTTAACATTTACTCCAATACCGATAATGGCGTAGTCCGCCACACTTCCCCGCACTTCGCTTTCAACCAGAATCCCGCACACCTTCCTACCATTGATAAGGACATCATTAGGCCACTTAACCTGCGACTTTAACCCGGTGACTGTCTTAATACTATAGACTACAGCCAGAGAAGCTAGCATAATAAGGTAAGGCAGGTAAAGCACGCTGGGGTAGAGAATAATAGACAAGGCAATGCTGCCCCTGGGTGATAGCCAGGTGCGCTGCATCCGACCCTTACCCGCAGTTTGCTCATCAGCAATGACAATGGTTCCTTCTGTTGCCCCCTGTTGAGCCTCTCGCTTAGCCACATCCATCGTTGAAGTCAGCCTAGGATAGTAAATAACCCTCTGCCCGATAAAATGGGTGGCTAAACTATCAGTAATAGAAGCCGACGATAAGCTATTTTTCACCACGCCCATGTCTCCTTACCAGAACTAAGTCGCTAATCACCCTCGGTTATAGCACCAGCATGGCGTCAGTGATGTTGTCATTATAACACGAAACTAGCCAGCATCCGCCTGTATTGGCGATTAGGCTTTGTGGTATGGATTCCAGATGCTCAGATGGTTGGTTTCTTTGTCAGCCCCAGACTTACGGGGCGTAGGAAGTGCCTCTAGGAGAGTAAGGAGGCAGAGGGGAAGAAAAAGGCAGAGCAGCCAGCACTACTCCAGTTCTAGTATTACTCGAGTTGAGTAGGGCGGAGGGCTAATCCTCCGCCCTACTTTTTACCTGTCAGGTAACATTTCAAGCTTTTGTGTAATGGCAGTCAAGATCTAATCATGCACTAGGATCTACGATGTGCCCAACAAACAGAATGGTACCTGTCTCTATGTCGTGAATCAGAAAGACAAAGGGGCGATCAACGGTAACCTCAACAGGCTCCTCCGGTGGCCCAACTGTCGGCATCACCAGTACGGTGGCAGCTGCCGCTTCTGTACCTGCTTCATCGACAGAGACGAATGCCTTGTGGATCACACCTCCGATGAACAGGTCGCGGTTGCCCGTCATGCCCGAGAAGTCCGCGATCTGCCAGACGAAGGCATCCGGCATGCCCAATGCTATAAGAGTCTCTCCGAGGCTAAAGTCCGATTCAAATTCAAATTTCGGCATCGTCAGGGTAACGCGTCTGAATTCCAGGTCTTTCAGGATGGCCCCCACCCGCTGGGCATCCAGTGAGCCTTCAAACGCCTCGAATTGGCCAGCCCGGGGAAGCAGGATCACCATCGAGAGTTCACGGCCGTCGTATGGCAGTTCGACAGCCAGATACCCATTACCCTCAGCATAACCGAACGACTCCGCCTGCTTCATCATCGGCACCGTGACCTCTCCTCCGTCAAGCAGATAGAATGGCCCATCCTCGGTCATATCTTCACTAAAGGGATGCTGCCAGGCCGCATTGAAGTAAATGGCGTTGGTGAGGACAAGTCTGGTGAATACATTAATGAGACCTTGAGGAATCAGGTCCTCAATCCGACCTTCCGTCTGGTCACTGACCCAGTTGTTGATGGTGATGCGAGACTCTTCCGGTGCGCTGGCGAAATCGAGGATTCTGAGCCCGGCACCGTAATTTTCAGCCAGGAGGTCGAGAAACCCGGAGAGGAACTTATAGCCCTCTTGACCCCAGATGGCATTGACGATATTCAGCCGGAAGCCTTCCTCGTCCTTGCCCTTGGCGCCTTTACCGCGGCTAGCGAGTTCGATATCCAACCAGTTGAATGCCGGATGCAGGCGGTCTTGAGAGAGGATGAAGTGAAGAGTATCGGCCATCTGCTGTGCGGTTTCACCGCGAGCACCGGCGTATGCCATCGCAAGAGCCAGCGAGATGCTGTAGGGTGAGTAGAAGAGATTGCCATCTGCCCCTCTGAGTGCCTGATACAGGTCAAATGCGAAGGCGCTGTTTCCGTCGGCCAGAGTTACCAGGTCGGCTTCATTCACATCTGGCGAAGTCACCCGCTGCTTCTCTGATTGTACCACCTCACCGGCTACTGGTTGAGCACAAGCCACCAAGCCCGACAGTATGACTACCATTAGTACACACAGAAACACCTTCTTCACTTCAGTTACCTCCGATTACTATTCATTATACCTCATCTATAAATAACGAAAGAAATTGATTTTAGTTAGGATCTTCCCAGTAATTATTAAAGCACGGTAATACTCCTGATTTCCTCCAGGAGAGCCCGGCGGTTACTGTAGGTCTTACCACAGCTACAGGCTTTGCTCTCTATCTCTAAGCACTCTTCTCAGAATCTTTCCCACCGGGGTTTTTGGTATCTCTTTTGTAAATTCAACTTCCCGAATCTTCTTGTAGGGAGCAACTCTGTGTTCACAAAATTTGATAAGCTCCTCTTCACATAAGGTGTGCCCGTCCTTCAACACTATGTAGGCTTTAGGTACTTCACCAGCTAGGGCATCTGGTTTACCCACTACAGCGCATTCCTTAACCGCTGGATGCTGGTAAAGCACAGCCTCAACCTCGGCTGGAGCGATGGTATATCCCTTGTACTTTATTATCTCTTTTTTTCGGTCAACAATTTGGAAGTATCCTTCCTCGTCCATTAAGGCTAAGTCGCCGGTATAAAGCCAGCCATCCCTGAGGGCTTCCTTGGTATCTTCGGGGCTGTTCAGGTATCCTTTCATAACCTGCGGCCCCTTGATTACCAATTCTCCTACTTTACTTGGTGGCAGCTCAACCTCGCCGGTTTCTTCGTCTACTATTCGAGCGTCAGTATCCATAATAGGTATTCCTATGGTTCCTGGCTTCACCCTTTCGGGTGGAGAATCATGAGTTTCTGGAGATGCCTCACTTAGACCATAGCCCAAAATCATTCTAACCCCTGTTAATTGTTCCCAACCTTCCTTGATCTCAGGCGGAATTGGCATTGCTCCTGCTTTAACATACTTTAGACTTGAAAGGTCATATTTATTTATAGCCGGATTAGTTACTAGCGTAGTAAACAGAGATGCAGCACCATATAGGACTGTTGCCTTTTCCTTTTCAATTGTCATCAATAACTCTTCAGCATCAAAACGGGGAAGTATAACCACTCGGGCACCACTGTAAATTGGTGAACTTACACAGGTACAGCCCCCCCAGCTGTGGCAAAACGGAAGCAAACCTATGACGACATCTTTACTGTTCCATCCTAACCATGTGGCGTTCTGTATGGCATTAGCCACCAAGTTGTAATGGGTTAGCATTACCCCTTTGGGTAACCCAGTTGTCCCCCCAGTATATGAGACTACCGCTGTATCTTCCTTAGGCTTTACATCAGGCTTAGGCAGGTTAGGTGGATGCCTGGATAGAATTTCCTTGAGCGAAGCCGTTCCTTTAATCCCTCTTGAATCGGCTAATATTACCGCTTCCAACTTAGTGTCGTCTTTGATTTCCTTAACTCTGGGGTAAGAATTTGCATCGGTTATGATAGCAATAGCCCCAGAGTCATTAAGCTGGTACTTTAGGTCATCGGCCTTATATAGTGGATTTGCTGGAGTGACTATGCCGCCTGCCTTTAGTATTCCATAGTATCCGATTATAAACTCTAGGCTATTTGGAAGAAAAAGTGCTACCCTATCCCTTGTTTTTATCCCTAGCTTGTTAAGTCCAACTGCTAATTTGCTTGTTGCTGTATCCAGCTCTTGATAGGTCAAGCTATGCTCTTGATAACTGAAAGCGATATTATTGGGGTGCTCCGTGGCTCCGCTTGACAGCAGCTCAAAGAGCGGCACCTCAGGGTAATCGATGTGGCGTGGTACACCTTTAGGCCAAAACTTAAACCATGGCCTGCGTTGTGATATTTGATACCCCATTACGTCTCTTCGAGTTGTTTACTCGTCCTCAATGTTAGGCGCTTTGAGTGGTTTCCC
>JAUWYK010000110.1 GCA_030615865.1 Dehalococcoidia bacterium | reverse complement strand
CGACGGAGATGACTATGGCTAGTACAAATATTACCAGAATCTCGCGGTGAAAGGCTCTCATTTATTGGGCTACCCCCTTCCAAGCTTCATTATACTTTATCTGCCTTCATCCTTCTAGTGGGGGTTAATAAACAATCTTTTATTAAGGGAAGGGGGTTAGGGGGATAGGTTGCTGGACAATTGCTAAAGTTGCACTTTTTTGGAAGGAGGTGCTAGAATGGCAACGGTATGGACTATATGGAGCAGGCACTTTCCCTAGCTAAATTAGCTTTGGGGCAGGTTAGCCCTAACCCGGCGGTGGGGGCGGTAGTTGTTAAGAATGATGTAGTCGCTGGCCAAGGGTATACACAACCACCAGGCTTATGGCATGCTGAGGTATTAGCCCTGAAGCAGGCCGGTGACCAGGCTGTGGGGGGGACGATGTATGTTACCCTGGAACCATGCTGCCACTATGGTCGGACTCCACCATGTAGTCAAGCAATCATCGCTGCTGGCATCACTGAGGTTCATTTGGCTATGTTTGATGCCAATCCCTTAGTTTCAGGGCGAGGCAAAGACGAGCTGGAGACGGCAGGCATCAAGGTATATGTGGGTGAGCATGAGGAGGAGGCTAACCAGATTAACGAGGCTTATACCAGATTCATTACTACCGGCATGCCTTTCGTTACTGCTAAATTTGCCATAAGCTTGGATGGGAAGATTGCCACTAGGAGCGGTGATTCTAGATGGATTAGTGGTAGTGAGGCGAGGAAGTATGTTCACAATTTGCGTTATACTGCTGATGCTATTATGGCGGGGGTGAATACTGTTGTGGTTGATAACCCTCATCTTACCTGTAGATGTGGTGGTGGCAAAGGGGGGACGGCAAGAAAGCAGCCGCTGCGGGTAATTGTGGATGGGAAAGGGCGCACCCCCCTAACGGCTCGGGTATTTAGTCAGCCAGGCAAGACGCTTCTGGCACTGGGCCGACTTATTACACCGGAGGAGAAAACAGCTTTCACTCAGGCTGGTGCTGAACTATTAGAATTGCCATCAGCCGAAGGGTTGGTAGATTTAGGAAGGCTATTAAAAGCATTAGGTGAGCGCGAGGTTACCAGCGTTTTGGTGGAGGGTGGCGGCATTCTTCTCGGTTCACTGTTTGATTGCGGGCTTGTAGATAAGGTTATTGCCTTTATTGCCCCTATTATCATAGGTGGGGAGGAGGCAAAGACTGCCGTTGGTGGTAAAGGGGTTGATAAAGTGATAGACTCACTTAAACTAGAGCGTGTTACCGTTAAACAGTTTGGCGATGACCTAATGGTTAGCGGGTATGTTGGGACAAAAGCAACAGGGACCAGGATTTAGTTTTACATAAGGAGAGAAGGTGTTTACCGGAATTATAGAAGAGGTCGGTAGAGTTACCTTGGTGCGATATGGAAATCTTGTCATCGCTGCTAGCAGTGTTCTCCAGGGAATGGAGCTTGGCGGAAGTATCGCTGTTAACGGGGTATGCCTGACAGTAACCGAGCTTAATGCTAATTCGCTTTCTGTTGACATAATGTTGGAGACATTAAAGCGGACTAACCTTGGGCTGCTTTCTGCCGGGGATGGGGTTAATCTGGAACGACCTCTGGCTCTAGGAGGACGCCTGGGAGGGCATCTAGTGCAGGGTCATGTGGATGATACAGGAAGGGTAGCCTCTGTTGGACGGGATGGTAGGGCAATGATAATTGGATTTGAAGTGTCCCCTGAGGTGAGGCGCTATGTAGTGGAGAAGGGTTTCGTTGCGGTTGATGGGGTTAGCCTAACTGTGGTAGATTGTGATAACAACTCATTTCGGGTGTCTGTTGTCGATTACACTCAAAAACATACCACTCTGGGTAGTAGGCAGGTGGGTGACCTGGTTAATCTGGAGGTAGATATTATTGCTAAATATGTGGAACAACTTAGCCGGTCTGGCAGCACCGGTATAACTGTTGATTTTTTACAAGAGCACGGATTTTTAGTAAGCTAATCTAGGTTGTTTTCAATAAAGGAGAGACAAGCATGGGCTTATCAACTATTGCTGAAGCTATCGAAGATATAAAGGTGGGCAAGTTTGCCATTATAGTTGACGATGAGGATAGGGAGAACGAAGGCGACCTGGCACTAGCTGCTGAAAAGGTTACCACTAAAGCTATTAACTTTATGATACTCCATGCTAGAGGGCTGATTTGCTTGCCTATAAAAGGCGAGCGGCTGGACGAATTAGGAATTCCCATGATGGTGAGGGATAATACTTCAAAATTCTCCACCGCTTTTACAGTGTCTGTTGAAGCTAAACATGGGGTAAGCACGGGTATTTCGGCTGCGGACAGGGCAGAGACAATAAAAATAATAATTGATCCTAAGACTAAGTCTGAAGATTTAGTCCAGCCGGGGCACATGTTTCCCTTGCGGGCTAGAGAGGGTGGTGTTCTGGTGCGAGCCGGACATACCGAGGCTATAGTTGATTTAGCCAAACTAACTGGGCTTTATCCGGCAGGGGTTATCTGTGAGATTTTGAATGAAGATGGTTCTATGGCACGATTACCTCAGCTCGAGGTCATGTCTGAGCAGTACGGGATTAAGATTATAACTGTGGCTGACCTTATTGCCTATCGCCTTCGCCACGAAAGGCTGGTGCACCGAATAGCTGAGGCTAAGTTGCCCACAAGCTACGGCGAGTTTACTGCAATTGCCTATAAAAGTGATATAGACCCTGATGAGCACTTAGCCCTGGTGATGGGAGATATATCTACTGAGGAGCCGGTACTGGTCCGGGTTCATAGTGAATGTGTTACCGGTGATGTATTTCGTAGTCTTCGTTGTGATTGTGGTGAACAGATTCCTGAAGCTATGCAGCGTATCGCCGAGGAGGAGAGGGGTGTTTTCCTGTATATGAGGCAAGAGGGTCGAGGCATTGGCTTCCATAACAAGATTCGTGCCTATGCTCTTCAAGATGAAGGGCTGGACACAGTGGAGGCTAACTTGTCCTTGGGCTTTGCTCCAGACCTGCGGGACTATGGCATAGGGGCTCAAATCCTGGCTGAGCTGGGTCTGCATAAGATTCGATTACTAACCAACAATCCCAAGAAGGTGATAGGCCTGGAAGGCTACGGGCTAAAGGTGGTGGAAACAGTACCAATTATCACCACTCCCAATCCGTATAACCGTTTTTACCTGGAGACAAAACAGAAGAAATTGGGGCATGTCTTAGAAGTACCGAATCCTACCGATAATTAGGATAACTATAAAAAGGAGAAAGTAATGAACAAGCCTTTTGAAGGTATGCTACTGGGGAAGGGGCTGAAGTTTGGGCTAGTTGCCTCCCGTTTTAATGAGTTTATTTCCAAGAAACTCGTTGAGGGGGCGCAGGATGCTTTACTTCGCCACGGTGTTAACGAGGGGGATATAGAGATTGCCTGGGTGCCGGGCACATTTGAAATTCCATTAATAGCTAAGAAACTAGCCGAGACCAGGCGGTATGACGCTATTATTTGCCTTGGTGCCATGGTTCGTGGCGGAACACCTCACTTCGAATATATTGCCGGTGAAGTGACTAGGGGTGTCGCTCGGGTAGGCTTAGAGACTGGGCTGCCGATTATTTATGGCGTAATAACCGCTGATACCCTGGAGCAAGCCATTGAGCGGGCAGGAACTAAAGCGGGGAATAAAGGCTTTGAAGCTGCGGTGAGTGCCATTGAAATGGCTAACTTGGTCAAGGGCATAAGCTAATTGTTAGCGACAGGATTTCTAACCAGTGCCTATACTTTAAAGGAAGCTCTGGATATTTGCTTTAGTCGGTAACCTTATAGATAGTATCCCCTCGTCTTACCCGCTCGCTAACCTTGACTCCAACAGAGTCTCCTGCTTTACCCTCTTTAACATCAACATTGTTAATCTGCATTGAGTCAACAGTAAGTTCGATAT
>JAUWYK010000004.1 GCA_030615865.1 Dehalococcoidia bacterium | reverse complement strand
GACCTGCTGATGCAGATTGTCCTCCATACCCAGATTGCCACTGAAGCCGGGGAATTTGAGCTGGGGGATGTATTAAGCAGCATCAGTACCAAGCTAATTCATCGCCACCCCCATGTCTTTGGCTCGCTAAAGGTAAAGGATGCCGAGGAGGTGGCACTTAACTGGGAGGCTCTCAAGCGAGAGGAGAGGGAGACCGATGCCTCTATCCTAGCCAGCGTGCCCAAGCAAATGCCGGCTTTAGGTTATAGCCAGGAGATTCAGCGGCGGGTGGCACAGCTTGGCTTTGACTGGGAAGATATTCGTGGTGTAATCGATAAGCTGGCTGAGGAGGTTGAGGAATTTAAGCGAGCTGGTAGCCAGCAGAAAGCACAGGAGTTTGGTGATTTGCTATTTACCCTGGCTAACATTGCCCGCCGGTTGGGGATTGACCTGGAGTCAGCGCTCAGGCAGGCAAACCAGCGGTTTTATCAGCGCTTTACCTATATGGAAGAGGTCTGCCGTCAGCGTGGGGTAAACTTTGGTGAGCTATCCTTTGACGAGCAAAACGCCCTGTGGGAGGAAGCAAAGAGGAAGGTAAAAGGGTGAGGTAATCTTCAACGAAGTCTCTATTCTTCGGCCTGACGTTCTTGTCGTCGCTTCGTTTTTCGAATTCGCTCAAGGTGTCGTAGTAGTTCTTGTCTCTCTTCTTTAGTAGTATCCAGTAGAAGAAGCTGCGGCCAGTTCGCCTTTTCCAAGATTTCTGCAATAGATGCCTTGTATGCCTTTGCGAGTTGATACAGTATAAAACCACGAAGCGATTTTTTTTGTAGCGATTTTTTTTGTGGAAGCGATTTCCGTTCCCTTTGGCCTGTTTCTATTCTGCAGATGTAACTCGTAGATCTTTTAATCTTTTTTGCTATTTCTTTTTGAGTTAGACCTTCACCTACTCTTTTTAAAGTCAGGTATTCCCCAAGAGGAGTAGTTCGTTCTATTCTCGAAGAGCCCTTTCGCTTTACCATAGTCTAATTGTTAAACTTAAATTGACAAAATGTCAATTTAATGATATGCTCTAATAAAGATATTCTACGATTGCGATTAGTGGTAAAATATAAGTCTCGGCAATTCCTACCCGGCTTCGGAAGGAGGACGCTGGTGAGGAATAACTATCGTATTAAAGAGCTAAAAATCGAGGTTAATAGAAACTGCCCTCTCAAATGCCTCCACTGCTCATCCAATGGTATGCCTAATGCCCCAGAGCAGCTTTCTCCAAAGAAAGTATGCGAGTTGATAAGAGAATTTGCTTATTTGGGTGGCGAGGAAGTATGTATTTCTGGTGGCGAGCCGCTCTGCTATGAAGGATTACCAACAATTATTGAGGCTTGTCGTAAAACTAATATTGAAACGGCAATATATACGACGGGTATTAGTTCTAATGGTCGTTCCCTGCAACCTATTTCAGGCAGGATGGTAGCTCTACTATCTGGAAGTGGTGTTAAATTCATATTCAGTCTGCACGGCGCACGGGCGAAGACCCATGACACGCTGACGCAAGTTCAAGGTAGCTTCAAAACTACGATGATAGCGATAGAGCAGGCTATTAATGCCGGAGCATCGGTTGAGGTTCATGTTGTGCCTACAGCCATAAATTTCGAAGAAATTGCTGATATAACGAGGCTATTAGCTTCTATGAATATCCGTAAGGTTAGTTGGCTGCGCTTTGTGCCACAAGGAAGGGGGCAATTGAATCGGGATGCGCTTCAGTTGAGCAAGGAGCAGCTAAAACAACTTGCTGAAATAAAAATGAAACTACAACGGATGTACCAAACGATAACGATACGTACAGGGGCGCCCTTCAATATATTGTGTCCACAGGTGGCTGTGCCGTGTGAAGCTGGGCTAAGCGTACTAACTATTGGACCTGACGGATATACTGCGCCATGTGATGCGTTTAAGCAATTCAGAATACGAGATGATTTTGGTAACGTTTTGTATCATTCGCTTTCAGAGGTTTGGGATAAATCAGGCTTACTTAATGAAGTTCGAAGAATACATGAAACTAGATTGACTTCTTCATGTACCTCGTGTCCGTTATACACGCAGTGTAATTCTGGCTGTCTTGCCCAGAAAACTATTGCTGCAGGCAGGGTGACAGATGGTAAAGACCCTGAGTGCCTACTAAATGGTGTGGAGATGAGATGTGGCGGAGTCGAAGCAATCTCTGTTTGCTGACTTAGTTGCCCGAGTGCAGCATTGCTATCTTTGCCCCCGAATGCAGCACCGAAAAAAGGTGCTGGGGTCTTCAAACGGCAATCTTGATTCCCCATTATTATTCATTGCTGAAGCTCCCGGTAGACTTGGAGCAGATAAATTTAGCATACCCCTATATGGAGACCAGACCGGTCGTAACTTCGAAATGCTTATTGCCAGCGCCGGCATTAAAAGGGAATCAATTTTTATTACAAATGCCGTTCTATGTAATCCCAGAACCCCAGATGGCAATAATGATTCACCTACCCCAACGGAAATCCATAACTGCTCCATCTATCTTAAAGAGACGCTGGAAATAATTAAGCCAAAGTACGTTGTACCGTTGGGAGCAGCAGCACTAGCTTCGCTCAGTGTAATTAATCCGCATAAAATAAAATTATCGGAGGGTGTGGGGAAGTTATTTTCGTGGAATGGATATCAGGTATATCCACTCTTTCATCCCGGTCCTAGGGCTTTTATTCGCCGGACAAAAATTCAACAGGTGGAGGACTATGCAACTCTTGCCCACCAGCTGGTGGGCAAGCAGCATATCCCTCGCAAAAACGAGGTGAGATAATTTGGGTTGCTCTAAGAACCCTTCTGACAGCCAATCTCGGCGAATGCCGATAAGCGATGCTATCCTGATTGATTGGCTTCAGAAAAATTTCAAAGACATAGGGTTCATTGGCCGACTGGAGTTCGATAGCTACGGAAGGAATGAACGACTATCTGATGACATCGGAAATCTGAAGGGTGACCAACTTTTGCATAAACAAAAGTACCTGATTTTGCCGATTTGGAGAAACTTGGTTGAAAATGCGATAGTCTACTTGAAATCAAAAGACGATAGAGAGACATACCACGATGATGAGGCATATGGAGTTGAGAGACTATACAAGTTTTTCGAGGCCTTTCGCGACTTTGAAGGACTCCTCTACGGAGCCGAAGAGGAGCGCTACCGCGATCATATGTCGCACATGTTTAGCGTATTCCTGTTAGGTGAATATTTAATAAAGAAGAGGATAACATTCGAGAAGATAGACGTTGGTGACAAAGATCTTCCAGACGACCAAAAGATCACAGCAGATGAAAAAGAGGCCATGTGGTGTATTATGTCCCTCACACACGACCTCGGCTATGCTTTGCAGACGATTCCCAGTATCAGCAGAAAAGCAAGAGATATGTTAGAGGAATTCGGAATAATCAATATACAGGACTTGGCCTACGGGTTCCCTCGCCAACCTCTTCACGACTTTATGATCCAATTCATTAGCTCAAACTTGCAAAGACTTACTACACCTAATACTCAAACAGAACTTTTTGCTCCACATATTCAGTCCAAGTATTTTCTGAAGTTTTCTGAAGCGTTTGAAAGACGGGATCACGGAGTAGTGAGCTGTCTGGTTTTGATGAAGAACTTGGTATACTTCCTTGAGACGGACTTCTTGATGGACCCTCATAAACCCTTCGACTTGCTAGATGCGAGGCAGTTCTTGATAAGGCGGAACATCCTAAGGCCCATTGCATCACATAGCTGTGAGGATATTTACTATCACACTCTGCACGAGTTTGGATTCCTGTTGGTCATTTTTGATGAAATGCAAGAGTGGGACAGGCCACGGTTAGTTGACTTATTTGTGGCGAGAATACCAGAAACTAGGTTAATAGTGGAGCATTTGAGTGATACCGAAATACACTACAAAGTTGAGCTGAGACACGAGGATTCGTTGAGTGAGGACGAGCGAAAACATGCAAAACGAGATGCTCACAAATACTTCCTAAGAAAGTGTAATAGAATTAGAAGAATTTTGAGAAGTGCGGTTGCCGAGATTGCCCGCCCAAGGGAGCTTAAGCTAACGTTTGAGGTATCTCATACAATAGGAGCCGAGATTGAGGATTACAAGATTATTCATGAGACACCGCAAGACGTTAGAATATTCAAATATAACGAAGAAACCTCATGGGCGAAACTGCAAGCAGAAGCCCCATGATGAAAGACAGTTGGGATATGCTCGGATTCCTCCTCACCCTGCTAAATTAACGTTATCTTTTCCTCAGTAAACTCTTCTTTTATAGTCACTAGACTTGTACCTATATTTGCTGTAGACTTTAATAAAAAGTCGGGGTGAGAGGATTTGAACCTCCGACCTCAGCGTCCCGAACGCTGTGCGCTACCAAACTGCGCTACGCCCCGATAGCATTATTATAGGCTGATTTAACTTCTTCGGCAACAATTATTAAAGGGTTACTAAAAAATAGGGGAGATTGGTGAAATACTGCGTTCTGATAATTGATGGTGCTGCTGGTTTGCCGCTACCTGAGCGTGGTGGTAAGACCTGCCTGGAGCTTGCCTCTACGCCAAACCTGGATGTTATGGCGCGGGAAGGTATTCTTGGGCTTGTCCGCACCGTGCCGGTGGGGATGGAGCCGTCTAGTGCCTGTGCCTGTATGTCGGTGCTTGGCTACGACCCCAGGATTTACTACCGGGGTCGGGCAGCCATTGAAGCCAGAAGTATGGGCATTGCTGTTGGTGAGGGGGATGTCGTTTTTCGCTGCAATCTGGTGGCTATTCGGGATGGCAAAATGTGGGACTATAGCTCTGGTCATATTAGCACCGGTGAAGCTCAAGCCCTTATTGCTGCTCTAGATGAGAGCCTTGGTAATGACCAGATTCATTTTTACCCCGGCGTTAGCTACCGACATTTATGCAAGTTCAAGGGGCGGGAGGATACGCTTTTGGCCACCTGCACTCCCCCGCATGATATCCCAGGTAAGCCCATTGATGAGTTTCTTCCTCGTGGTCAGGGAAGCGAGCTACTTAGAGAGCTGATGGCACGCTCGGAGGTTGTGCTCAGGGAGCATCCGGTAAATATAGAGCGGAGGTCTCGCGGCGATATACCGGCGACGATGATTTGGCTCTTCTGGGGCAGTGGCAAGGTGACTGATATGCCAGCATTCAAGCAGGTTTTTGGTCTTGAGGCGGCGATAACGTCTGGGGTTGACCTCCTTGGCGGTTTAGCCCGAATGGTGGGGATGGAGGTGCTGGATATACCGGGGGTAACCGATGGTCTGGACAACGATTATGCTGCTCAGGCAGCCGGTGCCCTTAAGGCGCTTGATGAGCATGATTTGGTAGTTATCCACATTGAGGCGCCGGATGAGGCAGCTCACGCTGGCTCAATCGATGACAAAATAGAGGCTATCCAGAGGGTGGATAAAGAGGTTGTTAGCCGCCTCCGCAGTTGGCGACCAGGTGAGCTACGGGCATTAATTATGCCTGACCACCCCACACCGATAAAGACCCAGACCCATAGTCCTGACCCGGTTCCCTTTATGCTGTGGGGACCAGAGTTCACCGCTAACGGAGCGAAAAAATTCACCGAAGCTGAGGCAAAAAGCACTGGCTTTTTTATTGACGAAGGGTATAATATTATGGGTAGGTTAGTGGAATAATGGCGCTAATTGTTCAAAAATATGGTGGGAGTTCGGTGGCGGATGCGGAGCGGATTAAGAGTGTGGCTCAGCGCATAGCCCAGGCTAAGGAAAAGGGCGACCAGGTGGTGGTTGTCGTTTCAGCTATGGGAGATACCACCGATGAGCTAATCGAGCTGGCTTACCAGGTTACCAAGCAGCCCGGCGAAAGGGAGCTTGACCACTTGCTTTCCACTGGTGAGGTTGTTTCTAGCACCTTACTGGCAATGGCACTAAGGGATATGGGTTATGAGGCGATTAGCCTCACCGGTGCCCAGGCGGGGATACGGACTGATGCCGCCTACAGCCGAGCCCGAATCCAGGGGGTTGACCCAGAAAGGGTGGTCAGGGAGCTGGAGAAGGGCAGAGTTGTCATTGTGGCTGGCTTTCAGGGGATTACCGAGGAGATGGATGTAACCACCCTGGGGCGGGGTGGGTCTGATACTACAGCAGTGGCTCTGGCTGCCAGCCTGGGGGCGGAGGTATGCCAGATATATACCGATGTTGAAGGGGTGTATACCGCTGACCCAAGACTTGTCCCGAAAGCGCAACAGCTATCTGAGATTGGCTATGAGGAGATGTTGGAGCTAGCAAGCTACGGGGCTAAGGTGCTGCACCCCCGGGCGGTTGAGCTGGGGGAGCTATTCAATGTTCCTATTCTGGTAGCCTCTAGCTTTACCGATAGCCCGGGTACATTAATTCATGGAGGGGTGTCTATGGAAGTGCGAAATAAGGTGAGAAGTATAGCCCATGACCTTGATGTGGCTAAGATAACTGTGGTTGGTGTTCCTGACCGACCCGGCATTGCCGTAGCTATTTTTGAGCCGTTGGCTAAGGCTGGCATCAGTGTCGATACCATTGTTCAGAATGCCAGCATTGAGAATATTACTGATTTAACCTTCACTGTGGCTAAAAGCCAGTTGGATAGGGCAATGGGTGTGGTGAAGCCTATAGCCGGGTCAATTGGAGCCAGGGAGTGTGCCAGTGATTCCAGGCTAGGTAAGGTTAGTATTGTCGGCACCGGGATGCAGAATACTCCCGGTTATGCTGCCAGGATGTTTGGTGTCCTCAGTGAAAAGGGTATAAATATCCAGCTTATTACCACTTCGGAGATAAGGATAACCTGTATCATTGATGAGGCAAGGGTTAACGATGCAGTTCGTGCCTTACATCAGGCGTTTGAGCTGGAGAAGCAGGCATAGGCTATTAAACGGCAACCACTTCCTTAACTTCAGGGAGTTCCTGCTTTAATATTCGTTCAATTCCCATCTTCAGGGTCATGGTAGCCATAGCACAGCCAGCGCAGGCGCCGGTTAATTTTAGTTTGACCACGCCGTCATTGACATCAACCAGTTCGACATTACCGCCATCCATCATCAGTTTGGGGCGTATCTGATTTAATACCTCTTCTACCTTGTCTCGCATCATAACCTCCTCTTGACAAATTAAACTTTACCATAGCTATGGTTGCTTGTCAAATTGACTTGTTTACCTGCTCTGGCTGGAGTAAAATACTATGATTAAGGTTGATTACGGAGTAGACGATGACATATCAGGAAGAGGGGCAGGTAAGACTAAGGCGACAGCGCAGTAAACAGGCTATAGCCTTAGCTATGCAAGGTCGGTGGCGGGAGGCGATAGCAGCTAATAAGGCTATAATAGGCAGCTTTCCCAACGATGTTGACGCCTATAATCGTTTGGGTAGAGCCTATATGGAGCTAGGGGAGTATTCACCGGCAAGGGAAGCCTATGGGCGAGCAATAGAGCTTGACCCGTATAATGCCATTGCCAAAAAGAACCTTCGTCGCTTATCCCATTTAGGGGAGGCCCCAGTTGGGGCAGAGGTTGATTCTCATAAGGTCGAGCCGCAGCATTTTATTGAGGAAATAGGCAAAGCAGGGGTGGTTAACCTTTATCGCCTAGCCCCTCAGTCGGTACTGGCCAGAATGGTGGCTGGTGATAAGGTATATTTGAAGATAGATGGGTCTAATTTAATAGTGGAAAATGGGCGTGGGGAGTATCTAGGGCAAGTTGAGCCTAGGCATGGGCTGCGACTTATTAAATTAATGGAGGGGGGTAATAAGTATTCAGCTGCTATCCTCAGCTCAACAGAGGATGTGGTAACTCTCATTATTAGAGAGGTATATCAGGACCCCAGTCAGGCAGGGCAGTTTTCCTTCCCGTCAAGGGGATTTGAGGGTTTTCGACCTTATGTTGGCGATAGAGTATTTAAGCGTGAGTTAGAGTATGAGGAGGCATTGCTTGAGGAGTCTCCTGAGATTGATGAGAACAAGGTTTATTATGAGGAATAGGAGGTTTAACTAAACATGGTTTTAGGAGCAACTAAACCGGTAAACATAGAAGATGAGATGAGAAGCTCTTACCTTGACTATGCTATGAGTGTTATCGTTTCCCGTGCCTTACCTGATGTACGGGATGGGCTAAAGCCGGTACACCGACGTATTCTTTATGCTATGGATGGTCTGGGGCTAAAGCATGCTGGTCCCCATAAGAAGAGTGCCCGTATTGTCGGCGAGGTGTTGGGTAAGTACCATCCTCATGGCGATGCCCCGGTTTATGAGGCTATGGTGCGCATGGCGCAGGACTTCTCTATGCGATATGTCCTGATTGACGGGCAGGGCAATTTTGGCAGCATGGATAATGACCCGCCAGCAGCTATGCGCTATACCGAGGCACGCCTGACTTCCATTTCTGAGCAGATGTTGGTTGATATTGATAAGGATACCGTCAACTTTATGCCAAACTTTGATGGAAGCCTTAAAGAGCCTTCGGTTCTACCCACCCGGTTACCCAATTTACTGGTTAATGGTAGCTCCGGAATTGCGGTAGGGATGGCTACCAGTATTCCCCCCCATAATCTGGGCGAGGTATGCGATGCCATCTCTTATCTCATTGATAATCCTGAAGCCACGGTTGACGAAGTTACCCAATTTATTAAAGGACCTGATTTCCCTACTGCTGGCATCATCCTGGGGCAGGAGGGGATTAAGAACGCTTATGCTACCGGGCACGGCAGGGTAGTAGTTCGAGCCAGGGCTCGCCTAGGAGATGGTTTGGGGGATGGACGTCGTCAGATAGTTGTTACCGAGCTTCCCTATCAGACGAATAAGGCGGCTCTTGTGGAGAGAATAGCGGCGCTGGTCAAGGATAAAAAAATAGGCGGCATTAGTGAACTGCGCGATGAGTCAGACCGTCAGGGTATGCGTATTGTCATTGAGCTAAGGAGGGAATCTCAAACGCAGCAGGTGCTTAACAACCTGTATAAATATACCCCAATGCAGTCCGCTTTCTTCATTAATATGCTGGCTCTGGTTGATGGTCAGCCGCGAGTTATTAGTCTTAAGGAGGCGCTTCAGTATTATATAGATTTCCGCAGCGAGGTTATCACTCGGCGTTCCAAGTTTGAGCTGAAAGTGGCTAAGGAAAGAGCCCATATCTTGGAAGGGCTTAAAATCGCCTTAGACCATATGGACAGGGTAATCGCTACCATCCGAAAATCTGAGACGGCTGAGGCAGCTCGGCGCAACCTTATGACTGGCTTTGGCTTATCCCAGGTCCAGGCGCAAGCCATTCTTGATATGCAATTACGCCGGCTGGCTCATCTGGAGCAACGCAAGATAGTTGATGAGTATACTGAGGTAGTAAGAACCATCGCCTATTTGGAAGACCTTTTGGCTAATCCTAGAAGAATACTTCACCTGATAAAGGAAGAAGTGAATGAACTAAAGTCTAAATACGGTGACCCACGGAAAACTGAGATAAGTGAGGAAGGGGTGGTGGAATTTGGCGAGGAAGACCTTATCCCTCATCAACGGGTAGTGGTGACGCTTAGCGATAGGGGATTTGTCAAGAGAGTACCATCTCGTAGTTACAAACCACAGCACCGTGGTGGCAAGGGTATCATTGGCATGGTAACCAGGGAGGCAGATGCAGTAAGACTCCTGGTCGTGGCTGATACCCACGATTATCTCCTGTTCCTCACCAACCGGGGCAAGGTTTTTTCCCTCAAGTGCTATGAAATCCCCGCCGATAGCTCCCGAGTGGCTAAAGGAACGGCAGTGATTAATCTTTTCCCTGTTGTCGATGGGGAGAGGGTCACGGCTATGGTAGCGGTAGCTGATTTTACGCCAAATACTTATATGTTGATGGCTACTTGCCGTGGTGAGATAAAAAAGACTTCTTTAGATAAGTTTGCTTCAGTGCGGAGCAGTGGACTTATCGCCATGGATTTGGAGGAAGGAGACGAGTTGGTGACGACATGTTTAGCCAGTGACCAGGATAAAGTCATGTTAGTGACTCAAAAGGGACAGGCAATCACCTTTACTGTATCTAGTTTGAGGGCTACCTCTAGAACCAGTGGCGGGGTGCGGGGCATCCGCCTGGCACCTGATGACCAGGTAGTCAGTATGGACATTGCCTATCCAGATGGCTTCCTTTTAGTCATTACTACCGGGGGCTTCGGTAAGCTCAGCCCAATTGGTGGCTATCCACGGCAACATCGTGCCGGTAGTGGGGTAAGAACATTTAAGCTTGCTGAAAAAACGGGTGATATTGCTGCTGCCAGAGTGGTTTCTCTATCGCAGCAGGCAATGATTATATCTGCTGATGGGATTGTTATTCAGACCCCGGTGAAGGAGAAAGACCCGAGGCGTGGCATTACTATCCAGGGCAGGAGCACCGAGGGGGTAAGGTTGATGAGACTGGGTCATGGTGATAGGGTGGTAGCTATTACTTGCTTTGATATGGAAAAGGAAGACAGGGTCAGGAAAGCTAAGGCTGGGAAGGAGGCTGAATAATGGGCGTAGCCGGTTTTTCTCTGGAAGGTAAGGTAGCTATTGTCACCGGGGGCAGGAGGGGGATAGGTAGGGCTATTGCTCTGGCCTTCGCTGAAGCTGGGGCTGATATAGTTGTTTGTGACCGGGTGGTTGAGGATGGTGAGCTGGAGGCGGTGGCTGAGGAAATTCGGAGGCTTGGGCGGCGTTCCTTGACTATCCAGGCTGACATTACCCGGAAGGGCGATATGGATAATCTGGTCCAGAGGGTGGTGGCTGAATTTAGCGCCGTTGATATTCTGGTAAACAATGCGGCTATGAATATCATGACACCACTACTTGAACTTCGTGAAGATGGCTGGGACAGGATTATTAATACTGACCTCAAGGGTTATTACCTCTGCTCTCAGGCGGTAGCTAGGAGGATGGTGGAGCAAAAGAGGGGCAATATTATTAATATGGCGTCTACAGCAGCAATGAAAGCGACTCCAGAAATGGGTGCTTACTGCATTGCCAAGGCGGGGGTGGTTATGCTTACCAGAGTGCTGGCTCTAGAATTAGCCAAATACAATATACGGGTTAACGCCATTGCCCCGTCTATGGTAAAGACAAAGTTCAGTCAACCGCTGTGGAGTGACCCTAAGACGTTAAAGCAGATAGAGGCTGAGATACCGCTAGGTCGTTTGGCTGAGACCGGTGATATTATCGGCTCGGCTCTATTCTTAGCCTCTGATGCCTCCAGTTATATCACCGGACATACTATTATTGTGGACGGTGGCTTAAACGCTTAAACTTTGCTATAGAGCAATTTTTAGGTAGCCTTAGCTAAGTCGTGGTGCTTTTGCTGGCAATCCGGTTGCCAGCGCTGGAGTCCGCAGGCGTTACAGGCTTCATATCGGCAGTCAGGGGTTTCTTTACCGTCTATGGCACGCTGGTATTCTTGCTTTAAGAAGGTTGCCGTTAGTCCGGCATCAATATGAGCCCAGGGTAGGAGCTCGTTTAAAGGGCGCTGCCGGTGGGCATAGAAGCTGGGCTCAAGCCCACTTTCATCAAAGGCACGCAGCCAGTTTTGGTAATTAAAGTGCTCACCCCAGGAATCAAAGGTTGAGCCCAGTTGCCAGGCACGATAGATAACCTTACCTAATCGTCTGTCACCCCGTGATAGTACAGCCTCAAGGAGGCTGACTTTAGGGTCTTGCCAGGATAAGTGGCTTCCTTTGCGGCGTAATCCCAGCTTAAGCAGTTCATGCTTAGAACTTAGTTCCGGTTCGCTTTCTTGGGCTACCCACTGGAAAGGTGTATGTGGCTTGGGCACGAAGGTTGATAGGCTGACTCTAACCTGAAGTTTTTTCCCGTTAGCCTTTCTGCCCAACGAGCGGATTCTGTCTACTAGCCGGATAATATCCTCAACATCCTCAATGGTTTCGGTGGGTAAGCCGAGCATAAAATATAGTTTAAGACCTGTCCAGCCTTTGTCAAAGGCAGCGGCAGCAGTTTTCAGGATTTCATCTTCAGGGATGCTCTTATTAATGATTCGTCGTAGCCTTTCGCTTCCAGCCTCTGGAGCGAAGGTAAGCCCGGTCTTGCTGCGGGAGGGGAGGGAGTCCACCAAGCTTACTGAAAGACTATTAATGCGGAGGCTGGGTAGTGACAGGGCAAGGTTATGATAGCGGTGGGATAGGTTTGCCACTAGTTTATCAATGCCGGGGTAGTCATTGGTGCTTAGTGACACCAGAGACACCTCGTCATAGCCGCAGTTGGTGATAAGCTCCTCTACCGCCTGTAGCACCTCATTTTGGGGGCGCTCGCGCACCGGGCGATAGATAATCCCAGCCTGGCAAAAGCGGCAACCATGGCTGCAACCCCGCTGAATCTCTACTGCCCCTCGGTCATGGATTACCTCAATATAAGGAACTACCGGCTTAGTCACCGCAGGTGGTAGCTTGGTCACAATCCGCCGCTGAAGGCTAGGTTTAGCCTGAGGTACGGTGGGGGTAATGCTTTTAACTAAACCATCAGCCTGGTATTCCACTTGATATAGGCTGGGCACATAAATACCAGGGATAGTAGCCACTTGATGGAGCAGCTCCTTTTTGGAGACTCTAGCCCCCTTCCAGTCTCGGAAGCTATCAAGTAGCTCAAGCAAGACCTCTTCCCCATCCCCAATTACAAAAAAGTCAATAAAGTCAGCCATAGGCTCTGGGTTGAGAGCACAGCTACCGCCAGCTATTACTAGCGGATGGGAATCACTTCTTTCCGAGGCGAGGACTGGTATTTGAGCCAGGTCAAGCATATTTAATACATTGGTATAGGTAAGTTCATAACCTAAGGAAAAGCCAATAATATCAAAGTCCTTTAGACAGTGCTTAGACTCAAGGCTAAAAAGGGGGATACCTGCTGTCCGCATTACTGCTTCCATATCTGGCCATGGGGCATAGACCCTCTCGGCGAGAACATCCGGCTGACTATTCAATAGCTCATAAAGGATAGGCAACGCCATATTGGACATGCCTATTTCATATAAATCAGGGTAAGTGAGGACAATCCGGATAGGGGTTTTGTCCCAGTCCTTTATGATGGCATTCCACTCACCACCGGTATAGCGGGCGGGCTTGGCGACCTGGTAAAGTATATTATCAAGAGTCAAGCTATTTCCTCCAGACTGCCATTATAGACTCTAATCCTGTTTAGGTGCAACTTACCCCAGTCCCACTTTGCAAGTCCCACAGGTTGTTGACAGGTAACCTTTACTGTGGTAAACTTAAACTTTAGTGTCTGGTAGTTCAGCTGATAGCTGATAGATTAAAATTTGGTGTTTTAGTCTATCGCTGCAGCTTTGAATGGATGAGCTAAGGCTCATCCATTAACATTGTGTGGGATAGGAGGTAGACAATTGCCTACAGTTAATCAGCTTGTCCGTAACGGGCGTAAGAGGGTTGTTAAGAAAACCAAGGCGCCGGCATTGCGTTTTAGCTACAATAGTTTGAAGAATAAGATGGTGCTGGGGAAGGGCTCTCCACAGAAGCGGGGGGTTTGTATTCAGGTCAAGACCACTACCCCCAAGAAGCCCAACTCGGCGCTGCGTAAAGTAGCCAGGGTGCGGCTGACTAATGGGATGGAGGTAACCGCTTACATCCCTGGTGAGGGGCATGAGCTGCAGGAGCACTCGGTGGTTCTGATTCGCGGCGGACGGGTGAAGGATTTACCCGGTGTTCGTTATCACATTATCCGAGGAGCACTGGATGCCAGTGGCGTGGCTAATCGTCGTCAAGGTCGTAGTAAGTATGGGAGCAAACTAGCCAGAGGCTTAGCCGAGGGTGCCGAGGCTGCCGAGAGTGCCGAGGCTGCTGAGAGTACTGAGGCTGCTGAGAGTGCTGAGGCTGCCTAAATACAGGAGCTAGAAATGCCAAGACGGGCAAAAGCAATAAAAAGAGAGATACCCCCTGATGCTAAGTATCACAGTGTAACCGTAGCCAATGTGGTTAATAAAGTAATGATGCAAGGTAAAAAGAGCACGGCGGGGAGAATTGTATATGGTGCTCTACAGATTCTGGAGCAGCAGGAGGGGAAAGCCCCGGTCAATATTTTGGAACAGGCGGTAAAGAATGCTACTCCTCTGCTTGAGGTTAAGCCGCGCCGTGTTGGGGGTGCTACCTATCAGGTGCCGGTGGAGGTTCGCCGTGACCGTGGTCTTTCCTTGGCTGTGCGCTGGCTGGTAAACTCAGCTAGAGCTAGGACAGGCAAATCTATGGCAGAAAAGTTGGCTGCTGAACTTAGTGATGCGGCAAAGGGGCAGGGGGTAACTATTAAAAAGCGTGAGGACACTCATAAAATGGCTGAGGCTAATAGAGCCTTTGCCCACTATAGATGGTGAGAGGTTATTCATTATTAGTTCTAATGTTATGGTAAGAAGCCCAATATCAGTAAAGTTTAAGGTGAAGGATAGGACTGTGCCCAGGAGTTTCCCATTAGACCGTATACGAAACATAGGCATCATCGCTCACATTGATGCTGGTAAGACCACCGTCACTGAAAGGATATTATATTATACTGGTCGTACCTATAAGATTGGTGAGGTGGACGAAGGAACGGCAGTGATGGACTGGATGGAGCAGGAACGGAGGCGCGGTCTTACCATTACGGCTGCGGCTACTACCTGTTATTGGCGCGACCACCGCGTCAATATTATTGATACCCCAGGGCATGTGGATTTTACCGCTGAAGTGGAGCGCAGCCTCAGGGTACTGGATGGGGGGGTGGTGGTTTTTGATGCTGTGGCTGGGGTTGAGGCTCAATCAGAGGCGGTGTGGCGACAGGCTGATAGATATCATGTGCCCCGAGTTTGCTTCATCAATAAGATGGACCGAATTGGAGCCGATTTTAACCGCAGTTTGTCTATGATTGAGCACCGTCTTAAAGCCAAGCCACTGCCAGTGCAGTTGCCTTTGGGCAGTGAAGATTCATTTGAGGGTATTGTTGACCTGATAGAGAACAGGGCGTGGCGTTTTGATGGTCATCCTGACTCAGACCCGATGGCAATAGCTATTCCCCAGTCTGAGCAGGCAAAGTGTATTGAAAGGCGTCAGACGCTAATAGAAAAATTGGCTGAGTATGATGACCAGATTATGGTGGCTTATCTCGAGGGTAGGAGCGTTACCCCCGCTGAGTTGAGAGCAGCCTTGAGACGGGTGACCATAGCTAATAAAGGGGTGCCCATTCTTTGTGGCAGTGCCCTCAGGAATAAAGGTGTTCGACCATTACTTGATGCTATTGTAAGCTTTCTTCCTTCCCCACTGGATATGCCACCGGTATGGGCTATTGATACCAGGGTCGGAGCCGAGGTCAGGCGCACCGCTAGAGATGATGCCCCCTTTTCAGCGCTAGCCTTTAAAGTGGTTTCTGACCCATTTGTCGGTAGGCTTGTCTATTTTAGGGTGTATTCAGGCAGAGTGAGGGCGGGGGCACAGGTACTTAACTCAACGCGGGGGAAGAAGGAGCGTCTGGGACGGCTATTATTAATGCATGCCAATCGTCGTGAGGAGGCAGCTGAGGCAGACACTGGGGCTATTGTAGCTACATTAGGGCTTAAAAATACCTTTACCGGTGATACCCTGTGCCATCCCTCTCAGCCGGTGCTTCTTGAATCTATCCGCTTTCCTGAACCGGTGCTGTCTATTGCCATTGAGCCCAAAACCAGAGCAGACCAGGACAAGATAGGAGAAGCCTTGCAACGGCTGACCGAGGAAGACCCCACCTTTAAGGTAAACTACAATGAGGAAACGGGGCAGACTATTATCTCGGGTATGGGTGAACTTCACCTAGAGGTTATAGTCAGCAGATTACTTAGCGAATTTAAGGTTGGGGCAAAGGTGGGTAAGCCGCAGGTTGCCTATAAGGAAACTATTACTGAACCAGTGCAAGCTGAGGGCAGATTTATTCGTCAAACAGGAGGGCACGGACAGTATGGTCATGTCTGTCTTAAGCTTGAGCCTATGGAGCGTGGCAGTGGCTTTCAGTTTGCAGATCGGATTAAAAGCGGAGCTATACCCAAGCAATATATTCCAGCGGCGGAGATAGGTATTAAAGAGGCTATGGAGACCGGGGTATTGGCTGGCTATCCGGTGGTTGATATTAAAGTAACCCTTTTTGATGGCAGTTATCACCAGGTTGATTCTTCAGAAATAGCCTTTAAGATGGCTGGTTCAATGGCATTAAGGGATGGTGTTACTAAAGCCAAGCCCATCCTTCTAGAGCCTATTATGAGGCTGGAGGTGGTTACACCAGAGCAGTTTCTTGGTGATATAATAGGTGACATTAATGCCAGACGGGGACATATTGATGCTATTGAGACACACGGCGAAATATGTACAATTCATGCCTTTATTCCCTTAGCTGAGACCTTTGGCTATACCACCAGTCTCAGGTCACTAACTCAGGGCAGAGCCACGCACTCTATGGAATTTTATCGCTATCAGGAGCTACCAGCCGAAGTGGTAGACCAGATTAGTGATAAAGCTATAGGTAGAAGGATTGGTTAGCTAAAATGCCTAAGCAGAAGGTTCGTATTAGGCTAAAGGGTTTTGACCATAAGATACTTGACCAAGCTGCCTTACAGATTGTAGAGGCAATAGAGCGGACCGGGGCAGTTGTTTCCGGGCCAGTGCCTTTGCCTACTCGTATTCAGCGGTTCAGTGTTATCCGCTCCCCGTTTAAAGATAAGGACTCGCAGGAGCAGTTTGAAATTCGGACCCATAAGCGCCTCATTGATATTATGGAGACAACTTCTAAGACGATAGACGCCCTGACCAAGCTGAATTTACCCTCAGGGGTTGATATAGATATTAAATTGTGAGAAGACTAGAATGGCTAAAGATGTGCTCCAAGGTATTATCGGCAGAAAGTTGGGTATGACCCAGATATTTAGAGATAATGGTGAAGCCGAGGCGGTAACCACTATCGAGGCTGGTCCGTGTACCGTAACCCAGGTTAAGACTGCGGCCAAGGAGGGGTATAATGCCGCTCAACTTGGATTTGGTGAAGTTAAGCGGCTCAACTCGCCTCAGAAAGGGCATCTCAAGGGGCTGGGTCAGTTCAGGTATCTTCGTGAATTCAGGGTGAGTGATGCTGAAGCTGTGGAGGTAGGGGATAAGGTTGATGTTAGCCTGTTTAAGGCAGGTGACCTGGTTGATATCACCGGAGTGTCAAAGGGTAAGGGGTTTGCTGGTGTGGTAAAACGTCATCATTTTGCTGGTGGACCCAAAACGCACGGGCAGTCAGACCGACACCGTGCCCCAGGCTCTATAGGGGCTACTACCTCTCCGGGCAGGGTATTCAAAGGGATGCGGATGGCGGGGCATATGGGCAGTAGCCGGGTGACGGCGCGGCACCTGGAGGTATTTGAGGCTGACCCGGCTCGTAATCTATTGCTGGTTAAGGGAGCAGTACCTGGGGCTAGGAATGGACTATTACTAATAAGGAAGTCAAGGAGGGGGAAGTAAGGAAGTGCAAGTTCCAGTTTATAGCCTTGCCGGGGAAGTGGTTAAACATATTGAGATAAGTGACGAAGTTTTTGCTGTACCGTTTAATCAGGCGGTGGTTCACCAGGCAATGGTCCGGCAGCGGGCAAATGCCCGTCAAGGAACGGCTAGTACTAAAACTCGTAGCGAGGTTTCTGGTAGTACGCGGAAGATGTTTCGGCAGAAGCACACCGGACTAGCTCGGGCTGGCAGCAGAAGGTCGCCACTGCGCCGGGGGGGTGGAGTCACCTTTGGCCCTAAGCCAAGGAGCTACCGGCAGGCAATGCCGAAAAAGATGCGCCGGTTAGCTTTAAGGTGTGTCCTGTCAGCCAAGGCTGGTGACGGAGAGCTAAAGGTTGTGGAACAAATGACGCTTCCTGAGCCTAAGACTAAGCAGATGGTACAGATTTTGGCGGCGCTGGGGGTAGACTCCTCGGCTCTGGTTGTTACCAGTGAACCAGAGGACAACGTAGTTAAATCAGCTCGTAACCTGGTAGGAATTAAGACGATACCGGCCAATTTACTTAATGTGGTTGACATCCTTTCCTATAAGATGCTATTGATGACTGAGGCTGCAGTGCGCAAAGCAGAACAACTGTGGGGGCAGAGCCATGCATCTGTATGAGGTGTTGCGCCGTCCGGTAATAACAGAGAAGAATACCGTCCTTCAAGCTCAAGGCAAATATGCCTTTGAAGTAGCTGGGGAGGCTAATAAGCACCAGATTAAACAGGCTGTGGAAAAGGCATTTAAGGTCAAGGTGAGCGCAGTTAATGTGATGACGGTACCGGGGAAGACACGAAGAGTAGGCAGGCGACAGGTGCTAACCCGGTCCTGGAAAAAAGCGATTGTTACCCTCCAGTCAGGGGACAAGATAGAATTCTTTGAAGGTGTTTAGTGTTTAGAAGGAGGAGTCCAAGTGGCACTAAAGGTATATCGCCCTACCTCTCCCGGTAGGCGGGGAATGACCGGCTCTACCTTTGATGAAATAACTAAAAATAAGCCGGAGAAATCTCTGCTCCTACCCCTTAGAAGGAAGGCTGGGCGAAACAATCAAGGGAAGATAACTGTTCGCCACCGGGGTGGGGGAGCGAAGCGAATGCTGCGCATTATTGATTTTAAGCGGGATAAGATTGGTATTCCGGGCAGAGTGGCGGCTATTGAATATGACCCTAACCGTTCGGCATATATCGCTCTCATTTATTATGTCGATGGGGAGAAGCGTTATATCCTTGCCCCTTCAGGACTTAGTGTTGGGGATATGATAAAGTCAGGTAGTGATGCTGAAGTAAAGCCAGGGAACGCTTTACCGTTGAAGCTAATCCCGAGTGGCAGTTCAATACATAATATTGAGTTGGAGGTGAGGCGGGGTGGGCAGTTGGTGCGGAGTGCTGGGGCGGCAGCTCAACTAGTGGCAAAAGAGGGTGAATATGCCCTAGTTCGCTTGCCATCTGGTGAGGTGCGCCGTATTCGTAGTGAATGTATGGCTACTATCGGGCAGGTAGGCAATGTTGACCATCGGAGTATCAATTTGGGCAAGGCAGGACGTAAACGGTGGTTAGGCTGGCGACCCACGGTGAGAGGTTCAGCGATGAGTCCACGTGACCATCCTCATGGTGGTGGGGAAGGCAGATCACCAATAGGCATGCCTGGACCTAAAACGCCATGGGGTAAGCCGGCTCTGGGCTATCGAACGCGAAAGCCAAAGGCTTCAGATAAGATGATTGTTAAGCGCAGGGGGAAGTAGGCGAAATGTCAAGGTCAACTAAGAAGGGGCCAGCTATTGATGCCAAATTGCTAAAGAAAGTGGAGGCGCTTAACCGCTCTGGTCAGAAGGCGGTAATAAAAACCTGGTCACGCTGGTCTACCATCCTACCCCAGATGGTGGGGCTTACTATTGCTGTACATGATGGTAGGCGACATGTGCCGGTATTTATTACTGAGAATATGGTCGGGCATAAGTTAGGCGAGTTCGCTTTAACTCGAACCTTCAGGGGTCACTCGGCTAAGGCGGAAAAAACTATTCAGGCAAGAAAGAGAAAGTAGCTTACTTGGGTTTAGTAGGGGTATAAAATGGAAGTAAGAGCAGTAGCTAGAGACACAGGTATATCACCTCGTAAGGTGCGGCTACTGGTGGATATGGTACGGGGCAAGAAGGTAGACGAGGCATTAACCATACTTAAGTTTGCCCCTACCCCCACGGCTCGGGTTGTTGCCAAGGTGGTGAAATCGGCAGCAGCTAATGCTGAGAACAACTTTCAGATGACCCCTTCAGATCTGAAGATTGTTGATATCTTTGCTGATGAGGCACGAACCATGAAGAGGTATCGGCCTCGGGCTCGGGGGCGAGCTAGCCCTATTCTTAAACGTTCTAGCCATATTACGGTGATTGTTGCCGAGAGGGAGGCTTAATTGGGTCATAAGGTTCATCCTATGGGCTTTAGAATTGGTGTCATACGTGATTGGCAAGCAAAGTGGTATGCTGATAAGCATTATGCCGAGTTTTTGCGGGAGGACCTAAAGCTTCGCCAGGTTATTGAGTCTAGGTATGCCGAAGCGGGTATCTCACTATTAGAGATTGACCGCCAGGCAAATCAGGTGGAGGTAACTGTCCATACCGCTCGGCCTGGTATTGTCATCGGGCGGGGGGGACAGCGGGTTGATGAAATGAGGCACTACCTTGAGGGCATTATCGGCAAGAGGGTTCAATTGAATATCCAGGAGATTCGGCAGCCTGAGCTTGATGCTTATCTGGTAGCCAAGGCGGTAGCTGAGTAGATTGAGCGCCGTATTGCTTACCGCCGGGCAATGAGGCAGGCAATTTTTCGCACCATTCAGGCTGGGGCTAAGGGGGTGAGGATTAGTTGTGCCGGTAGGTTAGGTGGTGCTGAGATAGCTCGCCGCCAGACGATGCATCAGGGGCAGGTACCCTTGCATACACTACGGGCTGATATTGATTATGGCTGGACTGAGGCACGTACTACCTTAGGTCGGATTGGGGTAAAGGTGTGGATATATAAGGGTGATATTCTTCCTGAGCCTAAGGAGCTGGAGGTTGAGGAGGTGCCTACCGAGCTAGCAGTCGGTGGCAGCGTGGAGGCAGAGCCCACTGTCTCTGCAGAATTGGAAGAAAAGCCAGCTGAGCCAGTAGTCCCGGTAGCCGCGGAGAGTACGGAAGCAGTAGCGGAGGTGAAGCCAGAAAAGAAACCTCCAAAACCAAGGGCAAGGAAAGCTGCCAAGGTGGAGACGCCTCCAATAGTGGAAAAAGAGGAGAAGGATGTTACAACCCAAGCGGGTGAAATACCGCAAGACTCATAAAGGACACCGCCGGGGTAGAGCCCAGGCTGGGAATACGGTTGTTTTTGGTGATTTTGGTCTGCAGGCGCTAGAATCTGCCTGGGTTACTAGCCGACAAATTGAAGCAGCACGGCGGGCTATTACTCATCATATTCGCCGTGGTGGTAACGTCTGGATACGTGTTTTCCCTGATAAACCAGTTACCAGGAAGGCGGCTGAGACCAGGATGGGTGGGGGTAAGGGTTCCCCGGACCACTGGGTGGCCGTGGTCAAGCCGGGGAGGATTCTATTTGAAATGGGGGGTGTTGGTGAAGAGGTAGCTAAGGAGGCAATGCGCCTTGCTTCGCGTAAGCTCCCGATAGACACCAAGTTTGTGGTACCAGAAACTGGTGTCGCCATTGGGAGTGATTCTGTAGGTAAGGGGGGTGGCTCAAGTTGAAGGTGGAGGAAATTCGAGCCCTCAGCCCTGAGCAATTGGCAAAGCAACTGGAGGAAGCTCGCGAAGAGCTTTTTAACCTTCGCTTTCGCTTGGCTACCAGGCAGTTGGTTAACCACCGCGAAATTCCAAAGGTTAAACGGAAGATTGCTAGACTGAAGACTATAATGCAGGAGAGAGAGCTAGGTATAAGGTAGGTTTTGAGTCAATGGACGGGAAGCGTAAAGTTAGGTTTGGTCGGGTGGTGAGTGATAAGATGGATAAGACTGTGGTTGTGGCTGTAGAAACATCCAGGAGCCACCCATTATATAAGAAGACCATTAAGAGAGTGGTTAAGTATAAGGCTCATGATGCCAAAAATGAGTGTCGTCAGGGAGATAGAGTAAGGATTGTGGAAACCCGCCCCCTATCACGGCAGAAGCGGTGGCGGGTAGCTGAGATAGTAACCAAGGGAGAGGTAGTCGAGGTTCAACCTAAGGAAATAACCTGAAATTAGTTTTAGGATAGAATATTATGATTCAGCCCTACACTAGACTTAAGGTGGCAGATAATACCGGTGCTCGGCAGCTTATGTGTATAAGTGTGCTGGGCAGCACCGGGAGGAGCCGGGCTCGAGCGGGTAATATCATTGTGGCTTCGGTCAAACGGGCAATCCCAGGGGCACTGGTGAAGAAGGGGGATGTGGTCAGGGCGGTTATTATTCGCTGCGCTCAGCCATATCGGCGTCGTGATGGCTCTTATATTAAGTTCGATGAAAATGCGGCGGTGATTCTTACCGATAAGAATAATCCAAAAGGGACCCGAATATTTGGACCAGTAGCTAGGGAGCTCAGAGAGAAGAATTTTACCAAGATTATATCGCTGGCTCCCGAGGTTTTGTGAGGTTGGTATGAAGATTAGGAAGAATGATACCGTGCTCGTTATTGCCGGTAAGGATAAGGGTAAAAAGGGTAAGGTGCGCTTTGCTTACCCTGAGGATGAGCTGCTGCTGGTGGAAGGTATCAACTTTATTAAAAGGCACATGAGGGCAACCAAGCAAGTTAGACAGGCAGGCGTAATAGAGCGGGAGGCACCAATTCATATGGCGGATGTTATGCTACTGTGCAGTAGGTGTAATCATCCTACCCGAGTTGGGTTCCGCTTTCTAGAGGATGGTAGGAAGGTTCGGTTTTGTCGCTCCTGCGGTGAGGTAATTGATTAAATGTCACGATTAAAGGAGAGGTATAAAAAGGAGCTTATTCCCAGCCTGATGGAGAGCTATGGGTATAAGAATGTAATGCAGGTACCGCGCCTAGAAAGGGTTGTGCTTAATATTGGCTTAGGCGAGGCAATTCAGAATGCCAAGGCTCTGGAAGCGGCTGAGGGAGACCTAGCAGCTATTTCAGGGCAACACCCGGTGACCACCCGTGCCAGGAAGTCTATTGCTTCCTTTAAGTTGAGGTCAGGGATGCCTATCGGGTTGAAGGTAACCCTGCGGGGGGTGCGCATGTATGACTTTTTTGACAAGCTGGTAAATGCCGTCTTACCCCGCATACGTGAGTTTCAAGGGGTTTCTCCAAGCTCCTTTGATGGTCGGGGCAACTATACCTTGGGGCTCAGGGAGCAAATTGTCTTTCCTGAAGTAGATTACGAGAAGGTAGACAAGGTACGGGGACTAGAGGTGTCATTTATCACTACAGCTAAGACAGATGATGAGGGCAAACACCTTTTGGAGTCATTAGGTATGCCTTTCACTGGGGATTGAGCGTGAGTAAGGATGGCTAAGAAGTCAAAGATTGTAAAATCGGAGCGTCCGGCTAAATATAGGGTGCAGCAGCATAATCGATGCTCCTTATGCGGCAGACCTCGTGCTTTTATCCGTAAATTCGGACTGTGCCGTATCTGTTTTCGTAAGCTGGCTCTTGCCGGTCAGATTCCCGGGGTGAGAAAAGCAAGCTGGTGATTAGATATGACTATTTCTGATCCAATAGCAGACATGTTAACCCGAATTCGCAATGCGGTTATGGTAAGGCATGATTTTGTGCTGGTACCGGCGTCAAGGATGAAGCTGGCTATTACTAGGATCCTTAAGGAGGAGGGCTTTATTAGTGACTATGAGGTGCTTAGAGGCAAGCCACATCGGGTAATTAAGATTCACCTCAGATATAGTGATAACAACCAGCCAGTTCTTTCCGGATTGGAGCGAGTAAGCAAGCCTGGGCTGAGGGTGTATGTTGAGCGGAAAGAAATCCCTCGTGTTTACGGTGGCTTGGGTATTGCTATCGTTTCTACTTCTAAGGGGGTGATGACAGGGCAGCAGGCCTGGCGCCAGGGGCTTGGTGGTGAACTTTTATGTTATATGTGGTAAGTAAGTCTTGGGGTGATATATATGTCTAGAGTGGGAAGAATGCCGATAACTGTGCCACCGGGTGTAGAGGTAGATATTAAGCAGGACGAGGTAACGGTAAAAGGACCTAAAGGGGAGCTTCGTCGCCGTTTCAACCGTGATATGTCTATGACCCTGAGCAATAGTAGCCTAGTAGTGTCACGACCAAGTGATAGCAAGGTGCATCGCTCCCTACACGGGCTGACACGAAGTCTTTTGGCTAATATGGTGGAGGGGGTAACTAAGGGCTTTGAGAAGAATCTTGAAATTGTAGGTGTGGGGTATCGGGCTGAAAAAGCAGGGGATAAGCTGGTAATTCGTGTTGGCTATTCACATCCAGTGGAGGTGTTACCACTACCCGGTGTAACCTTAGATATAGAGGGGGCAAATCGGATTAAGGTTACCGGGATTAGCAAGGAAGCAGTTGGCGAGATGGCAGCTAGAATTCGGGCTATTCGTCGCCCTGATGCCTATAAAGGTAAAGGTATAAGATACGCTGGCGAGCTGGTTCGCCTTAAAGCAGGCAAGGCGGGCAAGGCTATAGGTAAGAGGGAATAATGGCAAAAAGTGAGATAAGGGTAGCACGTCGCCGAAGGCACACCCGAGTCAGGGCAAAGGTGAAGGGTACAACCTCTAGGCCCCGTTTGTGTGTTTTTCGTAGCTTGAACCATATTTATACTCAGGTTATTGATGATTCGCGAGGGCATACGCTAGCCTCTGCCTCAACCCTTGACCCAGAGATAAGGGGTGAGCTAGTCGGCAAAGTAAAGACGGGTAAGGCGGAACTCGTAGGCTCCCTGGTGGCGAAGCGAGTACTGAGTAACGGGATAAACCAGGTAGTTTTCGACCGTGGTGGATATAAATATCACGGCAGGGTTAAAGCCTTGGCTGAGGCAGCTCGGCAGACAGGATTAAGATTTTAAGGAGTCGGTGTTAAGACAGGTGAAGGAGCCAATAAGTAAGATAGACCCAACAGAACTGACGCTTAGTGACAAGCTGATCTATATCAATCGTGTGGCTAAGGTGATGAAAGGGGGCAAGCGCCTTAGATTTAGCGCCCTGGTGGCAACCGGAGATGGTAATGGACATATAGGCATTGGTATTGGTAAGGCTACCAGTGTGCCGGATGCGATTAGCAAGGCTGGTGCTATTGCTAGAAAGAGCTTGCTCAAAGTGCCAGTTGCTGGTAGCACTATTCCTCATGAGATAAGGGTTAAGTTTGGTGCGGCCAAGGTTCTGCTAAAACCAGCGGCACCAGGTACAGGTGTTATTGCTGGTGGTAGCATTCGAGCTGTGCTCGAGGCAGCCGGAATTAAGGATATTCTGACTAAATCGTTGGGTAGCTCTAATCCGATTAATATGGCTAGGGCAACGATGCTTGCCCTCAGCCAGCTTAAAGACCTGAAAGAGGAGCTGGCTAGACGCAAGTCAGTCGTTGAGGTTAAGGAGGCAGAAACCAGTGGCTAAGCTGCGTATCACCTGGGTTAAAAGTGGTATTGGCTATGCTGAGGTTCAGAAGAGAACCCTGAAGGCTCTCGGATTTAATCGACTAAATCAGAGTGTTACCCAGGAAGACTGTAGCTCAATTCGAGGTATGATTAACAAAGTGAAACATCTAGTTAAAGTGGAGGAAAGCTGGTGAGGCAGGATACATTGTCCCCAGCCCCCCGCTCTAAGAGAGATAGGAAGCGGGTGGGTCGGGGAGATGGTAGTGGACATGGCACTTATTCAGGGCGAGGTTGTAAAGGGCAGAAGTCTCGTTCTGGCTACAAGATGCGTCCAGGCTTTGAAGGTGGGCAGTTGCCGTTAATTAAACGCTTGCCGAAAAAGCGTGGCTTTGTTAACATCTTTAGGACGGAGTATAGCATTGTTAATATAAATAAACTCAATATCTTTGAGCCTGGGAGTGAGGTAACGCCAGAAAGTCTGGTAGCAGCTGGGGTGGTGAAATCTCTGCGCTACCCGGTTAAGATTCTGGCTGAGGGTGAGATTAAGCATCCCCTTTCGGTAAAGGCAAACAAGTTCTCTGCTGCCGCTAAAGCCAAGATTGAGGCAGCCGGGGGCAAAGTGGAGGAGGTTGGGCGTGCGGCCGAGACAAGCTAGACCACGATTACTCCAAGCAATGCTCGATATCATCAGTCTACCTGATTTAAGGCGCCGGATTCTTATTACTTTGGGCATCCTGCTAATTTTCCGTTTTGTGGCTCATGTGCCTCTTCCCGGGGTCGACCTTGAGGCTCTGAGGGAGTTATTTGACCGTAACGCCATGTTGGGCATGCTTGACATGTTTAGTGGCGGTGCCATGAGGCGTTTTAGTGTGGCAGCAATGGGGGTCTACCCCTATATAACGGCGTCAATTATCATGCAGCTACTGGTGCCGGTTATCCCCAGGTTACAAGCCATCTCCATGGAAGGGGAGGCAGGTAGGCACAAGATTAATCTGATTACCCACTGGTTGACCGTGCCGCTGGCTGGTCTTTCCGGCTATGGACAGCTGGTCTATCTTCAGCGGGAGGGTATTATTGGTAGTGCGGCGGTGTTACCGATGGTGGCTATGGTTGTGTCCCTGATAGCTGGCACCGTATTCTGTATCTGGCTAGGTGAGCGTATTACTGAATACGGTATTGGTAATGGCATATCTATAATAATCTTTGCCGGCATTGTGGCTGGCTTACCGGAAATGGTTCAGAGCGGTTTTCTAGCTAAGGAAAACTTTGGCGGTCTAGCATTTTATGTTCTTATAGCCTTAGCCACTACTGTGTTTATAGTCATCTTTACCGAGGCACACCGCCGTATTCCGGTTCAATATGCTCGTAGCGTATTTCGCGGTGGACGTATGTATCGGCAGTCAGGCTCAACCTATATTCCACTGCGGGTAAACACCGCTGGGATGATACCCCTTATCTTTGCCATGTCGTTGGTAATCTTCCCTGGGATAGTAGCCAGCTATTTTGCTAGTCCAACCGGGGCAGACCCTAACTTTGCTAATCATATAATGAATCTATTTAATCCCAATGCGGCACTGCCTATAGGCTTCTTTTACTGGGGTTTCTATTTTCTGCTGGTGGTTGCCTTTGCCTTCTTTTATACTATGGTGATTTTCCAGCAGCAGGATTTGCCCGGCACCTTGCAACGCCAGGGAGGATTTATCCCTGGGATTCGCCCCGGGGCTCACACCAAGAGTTATCTTGATGGGGTCATAAAACACCTTACCTGGTCGGGTGCTATTTTCCTGGCTTTGGTGGCGATAATGCCTTTTGTCGCTAGAGAGATCACCAATGTTCAGGTGATACAGCTATCTAGCATGGGCATGCTTATTGTGGTTGGTGTTGTTTTGGATACTATGAAGCAACTCGAGGCGCAGCTGGTGATGCGGCGTTACGAAGGCTTTATCAAATAGGGGGTAAAGGGTGTACATTATTTTTCTGGGGGCACCTGGAGCCGGCAAAGGAACACAAGCGGCTACTGTGGCTCAGGAGCTAGGTGTGGTACATATTGCCTCTGGTGACCTGTTCCGGCAGGCACTAAAGCAGGGGACTGAGCTAGGGCTGAAGGCTAAGTCTTATATGGAGAAGGGCGTGCTCGTCCCTGATGAGGTAACAATACGACTGGTTTTGGAGCGTATGTTGGCTCCGGAGTGTGAAGGTGGGGTAATTCTTGATGGCTTTCCCAGGAATCTGGAGCAAGCTGAGGCATTGGATAAAGCCCTAGCCCAGCAGGCTAAGGCTATAGATAAGGTGGTATATATTAAGGTCGGTGAAGACGAGCTGCTGAAGCGCTTGAGTGGGCGCTGGGTTTGTCGTAATTGCCAGGCGGTGTATCACACCATAAATTCTCCTCCCAAGGTTTGGGGTAAGTGTGACCGGTGCAGCGGCGAATTGTACCAGCGTTCTGACGATACCGTTGACACGGTCAAAAAGCGGTTGGAGGTCTATTTTGCTCAGACGGCTCCCCTTATTGATTATTATGCCCAGGTGGGTAAGCTATTAGAGGTAGATGGCGAAGGGGGTGTGGCTGAGGTGGGTAGGAGAGTAGTTGCTGTCCTTGGAGTAGGAGGGTTTGTAGCTAAATGAGCATTATTATTAAATCTGACCGAGAGATTGCTATTATGCGGCAGGCGGGTAGGATTGTGGCAACCGTGCTGGAGGTGCTAAAGTTACAGGTGAAACCGGGGATGAAAACCAAGGAGCTGGATATTATTGTGGCTAGAGAGCTAAAAAGGCTGGGGGCTAAACCTTCGTTTAAGGGATACCGGGGATTTCCGGCTAATCTCTGTGTGTCAGTAAATGATGAGATAGTGCACGGGATTCCAGGGGACCGGGTTTTAGGCGAAGGTGATATTGTATCCCTCGACTTTGGAGCGTTTTTTATGGGTTTTCATGGTGATGCTGCGGTGACGGTAGGTATTGGGGAGATTAGTCCCCAGGCTAGGCAGCTTCTAGAAACTACCCAAGGTGCCCTAGAGGCTGGCATCGCTGCTGCCCATCCCGGGCTAAGATTGGGTGATATTTCGGCTGCCATTCAGAATTATGCTGAATCAAGGGGCTATTCGGTGGTGCGTGAATATACCGGGCATGGTATTGGTCGGGAAATGCATGAAGAGCCTCAAATACCTAACTTTGGTCAGCCAGGAGTGGGGCCAGTACTGAAAAGCGGTATGACTCTTGCCCTTGAGCCGATGGTAAATGCCGGTGACTGGCGCACCAGACTTGGTGATGACCACTGGACAGTGCTTACTGGTGATGGCAGCCTTTCCGCTCACTTTGAGCATACCATTGTCATTACTGATGGTGAAGCGGAGGTGCTTACTACTGTAAAAGAAGGGGTTTATGCCTAAGAAAGAAGCTATTGAGGTTGAGGGGATGGTAGTCGAGCCTCTGCCTAATGCTATGTTTCGTGTTGAGTTGCCGAACGGGCATAAGGTGCTGGCTCACATTTCGGGTAAGATAAGATTGCATTATATTAAAATCTTGCCTGGTGATAAGGTGCTGATAGAGCTTTCTCCTTATGACCTGAGTCGAGGCAGGATTACCTATCGGTTTAAGTAACGAGGGCTTATTATGAAAGTTAAGGCTTCAGTTAAAGTCAGATGTGAAAAGTGTCGGGTGGTGAAGCGGCGAGGGGTGGTAATGGTTATTTGTCCCAATCCAAGGCATAAGCAGCGGCAGGGCTAATTTTCTGTTGAGCAAGGAGGGAATAGATGGCACGTATCGCCGGGGTAGATATACCGAAAAATAAACAAATTTGGGTTTCACTACAGTATATCTATGGCATTGGCCCAACCTTGAGCCAGAGGATTCTAGCTCAGACTAGTGTCAAGCCAGATACTAAGGTAAGCGACCTAAGCGAAGAGGAGGTTAATCGTCTCCGGGAGCTTATCGACCGGGAGTATAAGGTTGAGGGTGAGCTTAGGAAAGAGGTTAACCTTAACATTAAGCGCCTTATCGAGATTGGTAGCTATCGGGGGATGAGGCATCGTCACGGCTTGCCGGTTAGGGGGCAGCGAACCCGAACCAATGCTCGTGCCAAGCGTGGTCCGCGTAAAACAGTAGCCGGCAGAGGGCAGAGGCGCGGCATGGCAAAGAAGTAAATTATATGGTTAAATAGGAGGCAGAATGCCACAGAAGAAGCGAGCTAGAAAAAGGCGGGAACGCAAGTCTATCCCGGCAGGGAGAGCCTACATCCAGTCCACTTTTAATAACACCATAGTGACTCTCACTGACCCTCAGGGGGGTGTTATTGCCTGGGGAAGCTCAGGGACCGCCGGGTTTAAGGGCTCACGCAAGGGCACTCCCTATGCTGCTCAATTGGCGGCTCGTGATGCGGCACGGAAGGCTATGGAGCATGGCTTACGTCAGGTAGAGGTTTATGTTAAGGGTCCGGGCAGTGGGCGTGAGGCGGCTATTCGCTCTCTCCAGAGTTCAGGTCTTTATATTACCGGCATCAGGGATGTGACCCCTATCCCGCATAATGGTTGTCGGCCTCCGAAAAGAAGACGGGTGTAGACGGTAGAGAAATGGGAAGATATACAGCATCAGTTTGTCGATTATGTCGCCGTAGCGGTGAGAAGCTAATGCTCAAGGGTAGTAGGTGCCTTACCCCAAAGTGTGCCATGGACAGGCGGGGGAGACCACCGGGGCAGCATCTCCGCCAGCGGCGCAGGCTTTCTGACCGTGGACTGCAACTACGGGAGAAGCAAAAAGCACGCTACAGCTATGGAATTCTGGAAAGGCAGTTTAGGCGGGTTTTTGCTCAAGCAGAGAAGCAGGCAGGCATTACCGGGGAAAATCTACTTGTGCTACTGGAGAGGCGGCTTGATAATGTAGTCTATCGTTTGGGCTTTGCTGACTCACGCTCTCAAGCCCGTCAGCTAGTACGACATGGTCATATTATGCTCAACGGGCGCAAGACTGATATACCTTCTTGCCTGGTCAAGGAGGGTGATATCGTTAGCTGGAAGGAGACAAGCACCAAGAGCGAGTATTATAAACAACTGGTTACGGGGATTGAGTCTAAGTCTGTTTTGGGTTGGTTAAGCCTGGATGGGCAGAACCTTGTTGGTCGAGTTTTATCTCTGCCTACCCCGGATGATGTTGGTGCTAAGTTTGACGGGAAGAGCATAGTTGAGTACTACTCGCGATAGGTTAGTTAATAAGGGGGTAGCGCTTTGTCTCATCTAATAATACCTAAGATTGATTGTGTTGAAAGTGGGGATAACTTTGGGCGCTTTCAAGCTGAGCCGTTGGAAAAGGGTTTTGGGGTTACCCTGGGTAACGCCTTGCGGCGGGTGCTGCTTGGCTATCTTCCCGGGGCGGCAGTAACTCGGGTTCAGATTGAGGGGATTCAACACGAATTCTCTACTATTCCCCATGTAAAGGAGGATACTATAGAGTTTTTACTCAATGTTAAAGCATTGAGGTTAAAGCCTCTCTCTGGTCAACCGGGTAAGTTAACCCTGGAGGTGGAAGGGGAAGGACAAGTCTGTGCTGCTGATATTAAGTCGTCAACTGACTTTGAAATTGTCAACCCTGAGCTTTATCTTGCCACCTTAGATTCGCCTGAAGCCAGACTTTATGTGGAGTTTGACGTGGAATTGGGCAAGGGCTATAGGGAGGCTGAGTCCAGTGATGATCTACCTGTGGGAGCGATTCCAGTGGATGCCATCTTTAGCCCAATACGCAAGGTCAATTTTACCATTGAGCCGACTCATGTTGGCCGAGAGACCAGCCTTGAGCGGTTGTGTTTAGAGGTGTGGACAGATGGCACCATATCATCGGAAGATGCCATCAGCCATGGTGCTCGCATTCTGGTAGAGCAGCTGTCTCCATTTGTCGATTATGTCAAGGTGTCTCAGATGAAGGCTGAAGAACAGCTGGTTCGCTTATCTATCCCTGATGAGAAGTATAATATGCCTGTGGAGCAGTTGAACCTTTCGGTGCGGACGATGAATTGCTTAAGGCGCGGTGGTATCGCTACGGTGGGGGAACTCATAAGTAAGGGCGAGAGAGAGTTGCTTTCGCTACGGAATTTCGGGCAGAAGTCTAAAAGGGAGCTAGAGGAGCGTCTCAAGGCATTAGGGCTGTCTCTTGCCTCCCAGGTTAAAGGAGAGACAGGCAGGAGTCAACCTGAGGAGTGACAACACGGTGATAAGTTGCACTCGGTCGTTGGCTGAGGTGTGGGTAACTATGAGGCATAAGGTAGCTGGAAGAAAATTAGGCAGGACTTCAAGTCACCGGCGGGCGATGTATCGTAACCTGGTGACTGACCTTCTTGGTTATGAGAAGATTACGACTACAGAGGCCAAGGCTAAGGAAGTGCGTGGTCTGGCTGAGCGGATGATTACGTTGGCTAAGGAGGGTGAACTTCATTCCCGTCGCCAGATACTGTCATTTATTTTGGATAAAAAATTAGCCGACAAGGTATTTACTGAGCTTGCCCCTAGGTATGCTGAGCGTCCCGGTGGATATACCCGCATCGTTAAGTTAGGCCCTAGATTAGGTGATGGGGCAGCCATGGTTCGGCTTGAGTTGGTAGAGTAGTGGTATCCACCCAAGCCGCCTCGAAAGTAAGGAAGGTTGTCAGCTTGGCAATAACTAACAAGGTTGTATTAATTATGGAATATGATGGCACACACTACCACGGCTTCCAGTTACAGGCTGGTCTGTCCACTATTCAAGGGGAGACAGAGAAAGCCCTGCTGAAGCTTAGTGGGGGAAGGACTCGGGTGATGGCAGCTAGCCGAACTGATGCCGGGGTTCATGCCAAGGGACAGGTGGTTAGCTTCAGGACTAGCTCGTCTCTGCCTCCACAGACATTTGTTAACGGGCTAAACTACTATTTACCTAGGGATATTGCGGTTAAGGCGGCATATAGAGTAGGTGATTCTTTTAATGTTAGACGCAGTGCTCTTAGCCGGGAATATAGCTACTATATATTAAATAGCCTGACCCGGTCTCCGATTAGGGATGGCTTTTCTTACCTTGTGGCTAGCCCTCTAGATATTGAGGCTATGAATCGGGTGTGCCAGGCTCTTATTGGCGAGCATGATTTTGCCTCATTTGCTACTTGTATTGGGGCTGGACTAAGGAAAACAGTCTTGAGGGTGTATAGAGCAGAAGTGGAAAGGGACGGTGAGCAGGTAATCTTTAGTATAGAGGCTAAATCCTTCCTTCCCCACCAGGTGCGCAATACAGTAGGTGCCCTAATCAGAGTTGGACTGGGTAGGATGAGTGTTGATGAGTTTCATAGTATGACTGAGGCAAAAAAACCAGGACTGGCTGGACCAACGGCTCCTGCCCATGGGCTGTGCCTTATGCGGATAAATTATCCACGCCCTTTTGGAGAGGGGTATAATGAAAACCTATAGCACTAAGCCGTCTGATATTGAGCGACAGTGGCATGTTGTTGATGCTTCGGGTAAGATTTTAGGTCGGCTAGCCACTCAGGTAGCCAGCTTACTTATGGGCAAGCACAAGCCAATCTTCAGTTACAATCTGGATACTGGCGATTTTGTCGTTGTTATCAACGCTGATAAGGTTCGTGTTACCGGTAATAAAGCTAAACAGAAGGTGTATTATAGACATTCAGGCTATCCCGGGGGATTGAAGAGCATCACTTTAGAGAAGATGATGCAGACTAACCCCACCCGGGTGATTGAGTATGCCGTCAAGGGTATGTTGCCCCATAATCGCCTGGGTGCTAGTATGAGGAAAAAGCTAAGGGTCTATGCCGGTGATACTCACCCTCACTTGGCTCAAACAAAGGCTAGCTCAAGTGAGGTAATAACTAGAGAGAGTTAAATATGGAAAAGCAAACCTATTTCTATGGGACGGGGAGACGCAAGACGGCGGTGGCTCAGGTAAGGCTGTTACCGGGCAATGGGGCGATTATTATAAATGGTGTTCCCTATGAGGAGCTATTCCCTCGCCTTGAGCACCGCCGGACAATAGTGGAGCCTCTTTTAGTTACCGAGAGTGTTGATAAGTATAATGCAGTGGTTAAGGTAGCCGGGGGTGGCATATCGGGTCAGAGTGGTGCCATTTCTCACGGCATTGCTCGAGCCCTGGTAAAAGCCGATGAAAGGCTTAGGCCTATACTGCGCCAGAGCGCACTGCTTACCCGAGACTCTCGGGTTAAAGAGAGAAAGAAGGCTGGTCTTAAGCGGGCACGCAAAGCACCTCAATACACCAAGCGGTAAAGTTTGCCAAAAGGTCTCTCTGCTGGCTAAGGCTTTGGTGGTCTCTTCAACACTAGGGCGAGAACAAACGCCAGAATAAGTGCTCCTAAAGCTAGTGTAATAGCTGTAAGCAGTGTTCCGGTGGCGTCGCCCAGAGCCCCGCCTATCGTCGGACCTAGTATAGCCCCAATTCCGAAGATGAGGGTTATGAGGCCGAAGGTGGTACCGATAGTTGTTGGCTCATAATAATCTGCCATGGCTGCCGCTATTATCGTTGGTATCCCGACAGTTCCAAATCCAATAATAGCTGCGCCTACATAGCTGCCTACAGTGCTGCTCCCTAAGAAAATGAACAACCCTATAACCTCCAGGGCAAGCGTTATAGCTAAGAGATACTTCTTGGTCAGGCGGTCGGCAGCAATACCCCATATTATGGGACCAACTATTTGCAATGCCCCCCACGTAGCCAGCACCCCTGCCGCCGCCTTGACCCCCCACCCGATTTCTTTCAGATAGGCGACAGCAAAGGTCATGAAAATGGAATAAGTAATGCCGTGTATGAAATAGATACCGCCTAGGTTCCAGACGGTTCCTCGTTTCAAAATATGTCTGATAGTTATCTTGGGCGCTATGGGCTCGCTCTCTTTAATGTGTCCTATCGATGATGCCGAGAGTTCCTTATTATTGGTTCCGATAGGGGCTAAACCTCTTTGGCCCGGGGTATCCACCAATAAAAACCAACAAACGACAGCGACAATGAGAACAAATGCGGCACCAATCCACCAATTCCATCTCCATGAGTAACTGGCCAATATTATAGGCACCGCTACCCCTAGCACTACAGTTAGGACGCCGGCTCCGGCCATAGCAATGCCGATGGCGGTGCCTCTTCGTGCTCCCCCAAACCAGTCGGAGAGGAGCCGAACTATGGGAACACTTTGCCCGGCAGCGCCAGCTCCACAGAGGAAGTAGAACAGAAAGCCTGTTGTCAGCGAGGACATGAAGCCCATTCCAGTTAAGCCGACAAGGATACTAACCTGCCCGATTAACATACATCTTCGTGGTCCGATCTTGTCGGCGATGGTGCCCCAGACAAAACTCATGATGGTATAGGCAACGAAGTAAACTGAGGCAATGTTTCCCATTGGCTCATGGGCCAGATTTAGTTCAGCTTCCATATTGGGAAGGACGTAGGGAAATAAATGCCGGCTGATACCCCAACAGGTGTAGGCAAGAAAAGCTCCGATTACAGTAACCCAGCCATAATGAAATAGGCTAGACAGCGGTTTGCCTTTCATTCCTCCCCAGTCTGGGCAAGTTGCTCTTTCAGGTAATCTATGGCTTTCACCGGGGACGGGTCAATCTTATATAAAATCGCCAGGTAGTAACTGACATAGTCACCGAACAGCACCAGGCTCATCATCTGGCTTAAGGGGCTGGTGCCGTCTCCATCAACAATCTGGTAGCTAACCTTAGCCCGGTCTAAAAGCTGGCAGGTTACCTGATAGCGAAGCTGAATGCGCCGCTGAAGCGAAGGAGACCGCAGCAAAACTACCACTATTTTACTGGCTAGCTCCGGGGGAAACTGGTAGCCAACCACTGCGTTATGGTTAAGTTCAGGGAAAACCTCATAAAAAGCCCACGCCTTACTATTCTCGTTAAGCTGGGTTTTCCAGCGGTGCGCCACCTCGGCAACTATGCCGCCTCCATATATCACCGGCAGGTGCCCATATAGCCTTTGTGCCAGTTGTTTGGCTGGGTTATGGGACAGTGGCACACCTTCATCTATTTTTTGTGATAGTTCTTGTAAAACGTTTACCATTTCAGCTACATCTGCTGACCTATCATCTAAGAAGCCGAGCCTTTGCAGGAAGCAGAGGATGGGCAGGAAGCTAAAGCCTAGGGTGGCACGGGGTTGAGCTTGATAGTCAAAGCTAAAAACAGGGATGTTTCTTTTCTCAGCCATGATTTTAAGCTTGCCGCCGGTGGTAATCACTAGCTTTTTTGAGTCTGTCTCCAAGGCTTGCTCAAATGAAGCCAAGGTTTCCTCAGTCATACCCGAGTAACTGGAGACGATAATCAGAGTGTGAGCATCAATAAAGGCGGGCAAAGTATAGTCGCGATAGACAAGGATGGGTAGCTTAGCCTCTGTTGCCAGGCTACTTACTAAATCGCCACCGATAGCTGAACTACCCATGCCTGAGATAACCACTTTACTAATTTGGGAGTAGCCTTGAGGCAAATCAAATTCCATTGCCATTTGCCATGCCTGCTGACACTGCCATGGCATTTCGTGGAGGCGCAGGAGCATACCTTCCGGGTCGTATTGCTTGAAAACCTGGGGGTCATCTAAATTAATGTTTATCTACCTCACCCCCTTAATCCCCCTCTCCTTCAAAGGAGAGGGGGAGATGGTTATATAAGAGAGGCTTCGCCTCTCTTCAACTCTCCTTAGACTCCAGCTAATTCTTTACCCAGTTCAAGCAGTCTTTCTACTCGAGCCATGCTGTTACTTTCAGCATAGATACGAAGCACCGGCTCGGTTCCTGAAAATCTGATAAGCAGCCAGGTGGTATCAGCCAGGATAAAGTGGAAGCCATCGGTTGTATCAAGCTTTACTACCTTAACCTCATCAATATATTCCGGGGGATTACGTTTTATGCGGTCAGTTATCACCTGTCGTTCGCCCTCAGGGAATTTTACATCTATTCGCTGGTAGTAGTGAGGTCCTACCTTGCTATAGAGGTAGTCTAAGAGTTGTGACGGGGTTTTACCTGTCTTAGTCATCAGGTCAAGGAAATAAAGACCAGCCAGGATACCATCTCGTTCTGGCACGTGACCGCGGAAGCCATAGCCACCACTTTCCTCCCCGCCAATGAGCGCATTTTCAGCGAGCATTATCGGGGCAACATACTTAAAGCCCACCGCCGTCTCGTAGACCGGCACCTTAAATATTTCACCTAAGCGGTGGAGCATACTAGTCGTAGTTATTGTCTTTACTATGGCACCCCGCTCACCCTTTATCTCCAGCAGGTAAAGGCAGAGCAGGGCAAAGACCTGGAGCGGGGTCAGAAACTCACCCTTTTCATCTATGATGCCAATGCGGTCGGCGTCGCCATCAGTAGCTAATCCGATATTAGCCTTCCGCCTTTTAACTGTAGCTGAGAGCTTAGCCAGGTTAGCCGCAATTGGCTCGGGCTGTATTCCGGGGAATAGTGGATTGCGTTCGTTGTTTATCTCCACCAGCTCGATGGCTCCGCCGCCTAGCAGAGTCTGGAAATAGCCAATGCCAGCTCCATACATAGAGTCAACGACTATCTTCAGCCGGCTCTGGCGTAGCTCATTCAGGTTAATGAGCCTGTTTAGCTGCTCAAAATAGATTGGGGCTAAGTCAAGGTATTCTATGCTTCCTTGGTCCAGGGCTTCAGCCAATGGCGTGCGATTTATTTTACCTGCGGCAGTAATGCGGGAGACGTGTTTTTCCAGTTCAGTTTCAACCTCAGACGGAGCACTAGAGCCATCTTCAGATTTATACTTAAAGCCACTCCAAATAGCCGGGTTATGGCTGGCAGTTATGATGATGGCTCCGCCAGCCTTTTGGTTTAGGATACCAAAGCTTATGACCGGTGTTGGGGTAGCTTTAGGGCATAGATATACCTTTATCCCGTTGCCGGCGACTACCTCAGCCGCAGCCGAGGCAAAGTCCTCAGAGGCAAAGCGGGTGTCATAGCCTACAATCAGCCCCCGGCTGGCAAGCCTTGCCTGTTTAAGGTAATCAGCTACACCTTGAGCGCAAATACGCACATTATCAAAGGTAAAGTCCTGAGCGATAATGCCCCGCCAGCCATCGGTGCCAAATTTAATGGGGTTATTCTTCAACCCTATCCCCTTTATCCCCTTCCCCTTATTAAGGGGAAGGGGGAAGAATTGGGTTTGAAGGGGCGAAGCCCCTTCAAACTTCCTTAATTACTTATTTACCTAATGCCTCTTTTCTCAGAATTTCGGCTTTATCTGTCTTTTCCCAGGGGAGGTCAAGGTCATCTCGACCGAAGTGTCCATAGCAAGCTGTCTGTCGATAAATAGGGCGGCGGAGGTCAAGGGCTCGGATAATGGCTTCAGGTCTCAGGTCAAAGTGTTTGTTAACCAGGTCAAGTAAGACCTTGTGTTCGACCTTGGCGGTGCCGAAGGTCTCAACAGAGACGGAGAGGGGGTGGGCAACGCCTATGGAATACGAAATCTGAATTTCCAGGCGCCCGGCGAGCCCAGCAGCCACTATATTCTTGGCTATATAGCGAGCCATATAGGTAGCCGAGCGGTCAACCTTGGTCGGGTCTTTGCCTGAGAAGCAGCCGCCACCGTGCCGGGCAACACCCCCATAGGTATCAACCAGAATCTTGCGACCGGTGAAACCAGTATCAGATACCGGACCTCCAATTACAAATCGACCAGTGGCGTTAACATAATATTTGGTTTTATCGTCTATGAATGAAGCAGGGATGACTACCTTGATTACCTGCTCAATGATATCCTTTTCAATTTGACCCTGGCTGACTTCAGGGTTATGCTGGGCTCCCAGCACTACGCTATCCACTCGCCTGGGAGCACCATTATGGTATTCTACAGTTACCTGTGATTTTCCATCAGGGCGGAGATAAAGCAGGGTATTATCCTTCCTGACCTGAGCCAGGCGCTTGCATAGCTTGTGTGCTAGAGAAATAGGCAGGGGCATGAGTTGGGGTGTCTCATTACAGGCAAAGCCAACCATCATTCCCTGGTCGCCGGCACCAATCCTATCCAGGTCATTAGCTGAAGCTGTTTTGGCTTCCAGCGATGTATCTACCCCCATAGCAATGTCGCTGGATTGTTCCTTAATGGACACCATCACCCCGCAGGACTGGTACTCAAAGCCATACTCGGGGTGGGTGTAGCCAACATCACGAACCACTTCTCGTACTACATGGGGGATTTCAACATAGCAATCGGTGGTAATCTCGCCCATAACCATTACCAAGCCATTGGTTACTGCTGTCTCGCAGGCTACCCTGGCATAGGGGTCTTGCGCCAGGATGGTATCTAGAATAGCATCTGATATCTGGTCGCATAGCTTATCAGGATGCCCTTCAGTAACTGACTCTGAGGTGAGCATATAAGCAGGCGAACTACTAAAGCTGCTAGGCATTTTTTCTCCTTCCGTTTATGTTCCTTGCTCCCAACTGGTCAGGTATTCCTTTTGCTCTGGCGTTAAACTATCAATGTTAATGCCCATAGAGTTTAGTTTTAACCGAGCTACCTCTTTATCGATCTCTTGGGGAACTGGGTAAACTTTGGTCTCAAGTTTTCCTCTATTTTTGACTATATACTCCAAACACAGGGCTTGGTTGGCAAAGCTCATATCCATAACGCTGGCTGGGTGCCCTTCAGCAGCAGCCAGATTAACCAATCTCCCTTCGCCCAGCAGATAAAGGTGGCGCCCATTATCCAGCGTATATTCATCGACGAAGGGTCGTATCCGTCGCTTGTTACGAGCCAGACTTTCTAAAGCCGGGATATTTATTTCTACATTGAAATGCCCGCTATTGGCTAGAATGGCTCCGTCCTTCATTAGCTGGAGATGAGCTTTATCAATGACATTTATATCCCCGGTAGTAGTAATGAAAATATCGCCTACCTCAGCTGCTTCAGTTATGGGCATGACCTGGTAGCCGTCCATTACTGCCTCCAGAGCGCGGACTGGCTCTACTTCAATCACAATCACCTGGGAGCCTAGCCCATTGGCTCTTAAGGCTATGCCGCGCCCGCACCAGCCATAGCCGCAAATTACTACCTTCTTCCCTGCCCACAGGATATTAGTCGCCCGGGTGATACCATCAATGGTGCTCTGCCCGGTACCGTAGCGATTATCAAAGAGATACTTGGTTTGAGCATCATTTACTGCAATTATGGGATATTTCAGCTTTCCCGCCTTCTCTAGGCTGCGCAGTCGGATGACACCGGTAGTGGTTTCCTCGGTGCCGCCCATGACATTACTAATTAGGTCGCTTCGCTTGGTGTGAAGGGTGGTAACCAGGTCAGCGCCATCATCTACCGTGAGCTGGGGTTTATGGTCTAAAGCGGTATTAATGTGCTTGTAGTATGTTGCCTCGTCTTCCCCCTTAATGGCATTAGTGGGGATGCCATATTCTACCAGGGCAGCGGCAACATCATCCTGGGTGCTGAGCGGATTAGACGCACATAGAATTGTGTCTGCTCCTCCCTCCCTCAGGGCTAGTGCCAGATTTGCCGTCTCGGTGGTAATGTGGAGACAGGCTGAAATTCGAATACTTCTCAGCGGCTTCTCTTTAGCAAATCTATCCCTGATTAGCTTCACCACCGGCATCTCCCGATAAGCCCACTCTATCCGCTGCTTACCAGCTTTAGCCAGTGAAGGGTCTTTTATTTCATGTTGCGTTTTATTCATTTTCTCTATTACCTACTCTTTTGTTTCCTCGGTCTGTGGTCTTGCTACAACAATTTTCCACGGGACTAGTTTGGTAATCACAAACTCGTCAGTTTTGGTTATTTGGTATCCTGTGTCTTTTACCGATTTTTCCACATAAATCGGCCGGCAACTGGCATACTTGGGAACTTTCTGGTGCAGCCACTCATAGAATTTTATGAACAGCGAGCCTTCTCTACCTTCTTTGGTAAGACTGGCAACACCAAGTCTTCCGCCGGGCTTCAATACCCTCTTGACTTCCTTGAGAACCCTAGGAATATTCGGCGTATCAAAGAGTTCCAAAGTACTAGCCATATATACAGCATCGAATTTGCTATCTTCGTAAGGCATCCTCCTGGCATCGCCTTCATATAGCTCTACCCTGTCCATAAGCCCTGCTTTTCGTAGCCTTTTTTTGGTTATCTCTAGCATCTGAGGTGTTATATCAATGCCGTAGGCTTTACCATTTTCTCCGACAGAGTTAGCGATTTCCTTTAGTGAATATCCTGTTCCTACACCTACCTCAAGAACCACTTCACCGGGTGTGACAGATAGAAGTTGCAGTCCTTTCTGTCTAAGTCCTTTCTCAAATAGTCCCTCGGCGATGCCATAAAACCGGCTCAAAATACCGTAGCTCTCCTTTATCTCCTCCGAGCTTACCGGTACTCGTAGCACCTTTTCTTGGTTGTTACCCATTGAGCGCTTCCTCTTGAGCTACTCCTCAGTAATCCTGTCCAAAATCTGTCTTAAGATCCTATCAATCGGTTGTGAAGTATCAATTATAACATAATTTTGGGGTGGTACTTCCACTATGCACTCAAATTCTCTTTTCTGCGGCTCATATATCTCCCAGCGCCCATCTGAGGCTGAGCCCTCCTCCATTCTATTTCCTTTCCACCTCAATGATGTACCACTCTTCAGGTGGGTCGCGCTGGGTATCAACTATCAAGTGGATGATGCTAAGGTTGGGATACAAGTTCTTCAAGTCATTTAAATCCACTTCTTCGAACTTCTTTTTATTGTTGAGATAGGCTTGCTCAGTCAGTGCGTTTGATTCATAATTCTCCTTAGTCCGTCTTAGTATTCGTGCGATAGCGACCTCCTGCGGACAGTCTGTTTGGAGGATGACAAACCTCAGATTGTGTTTGGCTGCTATGGCTGCCGCACGCTTCCTTAACGACCGAGTGATGAAGGTGGCATCGAGTATCACACCATCGCCCTTGTTTAAAATCTCGTCTGCCTGCCTGAACATCTCATCATAGACCATTGTCCGTTTATCCATGTTTGAGGCGACTTTTTCATCAAATATGTCCTCGTTCTTCAATACTTCCAGTCTAATCAGGTCAGTCCGAAGGAGCGGATAGCCCTTAATCTTTGATACCTCCTCAGTTGTCTCAGTTTTCCAGGTACCGGGAAGACCACAGGCGATAAGTAAAAAACCAGTACCTAACTCACTGTCTATGAATTTGGCAAACGGTTCTCTCAATCTGTCAGCTCCATTATCAAATATTCTCTTTAATCGCCCTTCAGGGTATATACGATTCGGCAAGCTCGAAATACCTCTTGACCACAGCTAAAACCCTTGCTTTTTCCTCCTCAGAGATATAAGGGTCATCAAGCTTGAAGCTTTCCACCTTCCCCCGCACATAAGCCCGGTAGCACTTGTAAAAATTGAGTAGCTGTAATAGCTCGTTATCCTGGCTCTGGTCAATATAGGCATTAACGAAGCTGTGTGACAGGTCAGTTCGTCCGTAGTGGTCTAAGTCCATAGCCAGGAAGGCAACCTCTGAGGCAACGTCACAATATCTAAACCTGTCATTGAATTCTATACAATCGTAAATGCAGATACCATTAGTGAAGCAAATATGGGCGGCGTGTAGGTCGCCATGGCAATCCCTTATCCTGCCGTCCGCTATCCGCTTATGGAACAAAGTGGCATTTTTCTGAATAGAGCTACTGGTGTAATCCTTGATATGCCGATACTTTTCCCGGGAAATGGTGCTGCCAATGTATTTTTCTGTCTGGGTGAAGTTCTCCTCAGTATTCTGGGTGATGGCATCAAGGTCGCCAAAGGTGCTGATACTGGCATTGGTCTCCGCCTGTTGATGGAACTCCACCAGCTTTTGTGCCACGCTAGCTACCATTTCCGACGATACCTGATTGTTAGCCAGCAGCACGTCCATCATCGTTTCCCGAGGAAGTCGGCGCATCTTTACTGCATATTCTATAACTGCTCCCTGACCCCCTATACAAATGTTACCTTTGCTCCGGGTTATTGGCACGACACCTAAATAGACCTTGGGGCAGAGGCGGCGGTTAAGTTCAACCTCCCGCTGGCAATAAAACTGGCGCTTGTCCAGAGTAGTATAGTCCAGGTAGCCCAGATTTACTGGCTTCTTCACCTTATACACATAGTTATCGGTCAGGAAGACAAATGACATCTGGGTCTGCACCAGCTCTACCCGTTGAGTGGTGTCAGGATAGGCTTTCGGGTCTAGCAGTGCTTCAACCGTCTCTGGTAGCTGTGGCATTAGCCTGTGTCTCTCCCTGCTTCAGCCAGTGTAATAACTCATCCAGCACTTGATGATAGTTGGCTCTGGTTACTTCAACCAAATTTACCTGGGGCTTAAGCTTGATAGCATCTGCCCACGGGTTGGGACTGAGCATAATGGTTCCTAGAACCCTCTTCCCGCTGTCAATTATGTGTAAAATGGCTTCCCTGAAGCTAGCCGAAAACAATTCCATCTTCCCAATTTCATCAACGACTACCAAATCGCAGTGCTGTGCTGCCTGGTGGAGGGCAGAAACACCTACCCGGTCTAAACTATCAATGTCAACCCCGTACTTACTTACCCGGTATGGAGAGCGAACATCAATATGAGCCAGTACGGCACTATGCCCGTCTAAGGTAACCAGCCTGAAGCCCTGTCTAACCCCCCGACTTCGTATTTCCTCGGTGTAAAACCCACCGGCTTTGCCTCCCATTCCAGCTATGGCTTGTTTGATAAGGCTGGTTTTTCCTGTCCCCGGTCTGCCAGTGAGCAGATAGACCTGCTTCATAGCCTACTTCTCAGATTGGAGTTGTGCCTTTCTCTTTTCCGTTAGCTTCTTTTTACTGTGCCGATGCTTGAGGGCAGCTACCCTTTTCCTCTTATTCATCACTAGTAATATTAACTCAGTTTAGCTTTAATTGCCACTTTTGGCTTTACGGGCGAAGACCTCAACAAATTTGGCAAAAGAGCGGTCATAGGTCTTTTCCACTTCGGGGGGAAATACACAGGCGGGAAGCTCATCCATCTCCAGGTGATATGAGATGCAATCACAGCACTTCCCTTTTCTGGAACACGGTTCATAGGTGCAGGGGCATTTGGCTTTATTGTCTTCAATCTGGCATTCCATGAGTTCAAACTCCATTACATACTTTTATTAAAAATAGGGAAACGATTCCTATCTAATTAGCTTTGAATCGTTTTTACAGTTATGTTAACTTATGCGTTTTCTTATCTTAGCCGATAACTCAGCCAGTAGCTCCAGGGCGCGGGCTGATGCCTCCTTGGTTGCCAGAGGTGCCAGCCCGCAGCTGGGGGTAAGCAACCCCTGCTCTATTAGTTGCTTAAAGCGGATGCCCTTTCTGGTAAAGGGTGCCATTGCCTCCTCGAGGCGGTCTTTGAGACTGGCTACTGATTCTTTAGCCAGCGATTCTTCATCATTAGGGATAATCCCCCAGGCAATAGTGCCCTTCCTGTCCAGGAATTTTTTAATTTCAGCGGGGTAGAGGCTTAGTGACTGGGCATAGTTGTAGGCATCAAAGCTAATTATATCAGCGCTGGTATCTAGCAGAACCGACCAGTCGGTGTTGCCGCAGCAGTGGACTCCTTTCAGCCGGCTAATCCCCCGAAAGACCTCTTCCAGCAGGCTGATAACCCTCTCCCTGGACAGGGACACGGAGATGGCGCCATAGGCAACCATATACGGTTCATCAACAAAGATAATAGTATCTGGAGAGATTTTCCTTAGTTCTTTTTCCTGCCAGCTTGCCTTTAGCCGGAGAAATTTAGCTACTGCATCACCGAGAATATCGTCGTAGAGTACAAAGCGACCGCTCAAGTCCTTAATAGTTAATCCCCAGGTGACCGGTCCTGTTACCTGACCCTTAACTGCTAGAGGTGACAGGTCTTTTAGGGCCAGGAAGCTATGGAGTCCAGCAGCATAATCAGGGCTAACGGGGTATTTATCAATATCGTTCTCCAAATAAGCGGCATAAAGGTCTTCCAGAGGTCTATCCAAGTCCTGGGAACGGTCAATATAGATACTCTCCTCCCTGACCACTGCTCCGGGGAAGCCCTGGCTAAACTGGACATACATATTTTCCAGGAAGGAGCGTTTGGGTAGCTGGGGCCAGGCAGGGATGTCTTTAAGGTAGTGGACGACCTGTGAGCATGCCGCTGAGGGGTCAGTATGGGGCATACTGCCAATAACAGTCGGTAGGCAGCCAAATTCTATAGAGGGCATAGTGCCGTTAACTATCTCCTTTTAGATACTTGCCTATCAGCAGGTTGAGTTTTTCCTTCTGCTCTGGTGGTATCAGCTCAGGGGCAGTGATAATTGCTGTCTTCAATGCCGTAGCACAGTCGCAATCACGCTCCTCAGGTATTCTGGCTACTGCCAGCTTGACGATTTTCTTGGTGGTCTCAATGTTCTTATTCTTATGTAGAATGTCTAAAATGACATCTACTGTAACCGGCTCACTTTTCTCCCACCAG
>JAUWYK010000075.1 GCA_030615865.1 Dehalococcoidia bacterium | reverse complement strand
AGAGTCTAGGGAGAAGCTCGAGGCATTTGCTCGCAAAAACGCCGAGATAAGAGCGGGTTTTTTGGAGTTCGTCACTTATTGCCTGGCGGCTGGCATTAGGCTTGTAATCGTCAGCAGCGGCCTCGATTTCTATATTGAAGCGGTGCTCGACAAAATTGGTGCCTCCGACCTGGAGTTACACTGCGCCCGGACATCCTTTACCAAAGACGGCATTACTGTGTCTTATGTCGGTCCTGACGGGGGCACTGTCAGGGAAGGGTTCAAGAAGAAATATCTAGCTTGGCTCAGGAAGCGGGACGGTCGTGTCGCCTACATTGGCGATGGCCTCTCCGATTTGGAGGCAGCCAGTGCTGCCGACTGCGTGTTCGCCACTGGGCATCTACATTCATTGCTGAACACCAGCTCGGTTAGGCATCATACCTTCTCTGATTTCCACGATATACTGCGTCAGATATGCCGTAAAGACCCAGCACAGCCCTTAGATGAGCAATGCTTTTAACCCGACGGTTTTTAAGCAGGCCACACATTCTGGCTAATTGTTACTTTTGGTTCACCTCCCACGTATGATTATGGCGCGAAGTTGCAGGCTGTAAGGAGATCGCTAAAGCCTTAAATAAGGAAGGCACCCACACTGTTACCGTTTTGCTCCAACCACTCGCTCAGGCGCGTATGTCCTGCAGGTGGGCTCTCGGAAACGAGGAGATTAGACATTAACCCAGCTATTTCGTCCTTGGTTATCATCACGTCTCCAACCATGCGGCCAATCAGTCTGGCAAGTAGAAGCGCCAGCCACGGGCTGACATGGATCATCTTGGCCCGGCTGTTTATGTTCCTGGCAATTAACGTGACGAACTCCTCGTCAAGATGGGTAACTGCCCACAGCAAATCAGTGGAACGGTCGTGCTCAAGCAGATTGGGATTTTTCACGTTGTGGGGAGAACTTTTAGAACTGAGCGGTCCCTATAAGCCTGTCTGAGCAGGGAAACGAACTTAGTTCCGATGGAGCGGAGAGGATTATCCTTGTGAACGAGAACATCCACCCCTATGCTTATTTCTTCTTTAAACGGCAGTACTTTCAGCTTTCCATCACGTAGTTCATCAATAACATTATCCTCAAGCAACAAGGCCACGCCCTGTCCCATTTTGACAAGACTCTTGGCAGACTCTATGTTATCCACTTCAGCTATGATGACAGGCTCTATCTTCTGTTCTTCTAACATGCCTAGTAGGATCGCTCGACTGCCAGACTTTTCTGCGGGTAGAATTAGCGGATGTCCGTTGAGGGCAGTAAGATCCAGCTCATCCTCTAGGGAAAGAGGGTCAGCGGAAGAGGCGACGAATAACATTTTATGCCCCCTCGAGACTTCTATGGTCTCAAGTTCAGGGATTCCGTAATCAAGGTTGGCAACAACAGCCAGATCGTGCAGCAGATTTGAGGTTTCCTCGACAACCTGGTAAGTAGGACCCTCTCTTATTTTGACCTTTATATGGGGGAAAAGTTCCTTAAATATGCCGGCTACTCTAGTAACGGTAGCCGAGAGTGTCAGAGCTACCCCGATGCGAAGCATTTCCTCTCGGAAGTTTTGCAGACACATCTCGGCACGCTGAGTCTGTTGGTAGAGTTCCTTAGCATAGGGAAGAAGCGCCTCGCCAGCCTCGGTCAGAACAACCCTTTTCTTCTTCACATGGATAAGTTTGACACCGAAACCTGCTTCCAGAGTCTTTATGTGAAGTAATACGGTTGGTTGGCTCAGGAACAGCAGATCAGAAGCTAGCTTAAAACTCTTCCCCTCAGCAACGAAATAGAAAGTGATTAGATGATCAGGACTTACCTTAGGTGGCTTTGCTGACCCAAAATGAAACATGACGTTAAAGCCTCAGCCTCTGGAATACTGTAAAAATCTAAAGAGGTTATTAAAATATTTACCCATAAATGGGCTTGACTTAATTATACTCAACCTCATACGATATACTATAGGTAACCGACATAGGGTTTGGAGAAACGAACAGCCCCTTTATTTACAACTTATCATAAGACGTTCAACAAATCAATATAACCAAGGAGGTAAGCGTGAGGGAACGGGAATTCGATGGCATCATCATCGGGGCCGGCCCAAACGGGCTTGCGGTCGGTACTTACCTAGCAAAGGCCGGGCTAAAGATTCTGCTTCTCGAAAAAAGGTTTGAGCTTGGCGGGGGGCTGGCCACAGAAAGGATCACAATCCCTGACTTCTTGCATGACGTTCACGCTATCTATCACATGATGGTGGATTATGCCCCGCCTCTTAAGGATCTGCGGCTTGAAGAAGATTATGACCTAGAGTGGATCTACCCGGATCTACAAGTAGTCATGCCCTTCTCCGACGGGAAATATTTAGCTTTGTACAGCGATCCTGAAAGGTCATATGAGTCTATAAAGAAGTTCTCAACCAAGGATGCTGAAGCGTTTAGGGATTTCGCTAAGTGGTCGCAGGAGGCAATGGACCTTTTCCTAGCCCCAGCTAGTTATGTAAACCCTATGCCCAGTCTAGACCAAGCAGCTAGACTTGAGGAAAATCTTATCACTAAAAGAGACGGTGAGCTAACCGGCTTTACACCTAAGCAGATAGTTGATGACATGTTTGAGAATGAGCGGGTAAGAGCCTTATTCCTCTACCTTGCCTGCATGTGGGGCATGGACTATGACCTCGAGGGTCTAGGTTATCTAGTGCCACTAATGATCAACCGTGGCTGGCATTTTCGGCTATGCCGAGGTGGCTCGCATCACCTTGCTCACTTAATGAGCAAGTTTATATACCAAAACGGGGGTATGGTTCTTACTAATCAACAAGTCAAGCGCCTAGTAGTCGAGGACGGTGAGGCTAAGGGGGTAGAGCTGGGAGACGGGACGGTGATAAAGGCTAATAAGTTTGTTTGTAGTTCGCTAAATCCACACCAAACCTTTTTAGAGCTGGTGGGTGAGGAGCATCTCGATCCAGAATTTGTCACCAGGGTTGAGGAATGGAATTATAGCGATTGGTCTTTTTTCACGGTACATCTGGCACTATTTGAAGCACCGCGGTTTAGGATAGCAGAATCGGATCCTAGCCTCAATAACTCGCTTATTTATGTGCTTGGATATGAAAGTGAGGAAGACCTGGTAAATCACTTTGAGGTAATAAATAGAGGCGAGTTAATAGGAGGTGGATTCAACAGTTGTTTTCCGTCAATCCATGATCCCATGCGTGCACCATCAGGAAGACATGTGGGGCTTATCTCACAGGAAGCGCCATACAACCTCAAGGATGGCGGACCCGAGGCCTGGTATCAGGTCAGAAGAGAGCACGCAGAACGGTGCAAGGAAGTCTTACGGAGATACGCACCAAACATGACTGATAAAAACATAATCTGGGATTATGTTGGTACTCCACTTGATACGGAGAACAAATTCACTGACATGAGACAGGGTTGTTTCAAGCAAGGTGCCTATTCGCCACTCCAGATGGGCTATTTTAGACCAAATGAATACTGCTGTCAGCACTCGACACCAATAGAAAAGCTATATATGTGTGGTGCCTGCACTCACTCAGGCGGTATGATAACCTTTGGCCCGGGCTATTGTGCTACGGAAAAGATAACCGAAGATCTAGGCATCGAGAAGTGGTGGCCGGAGAATCAGTATGTGAAATTGGCCAAGGAGGCTGGGCTACTCTGATCGCACAAAGGAGTTTTGCATGTATATAAGGTCTACAGGTCTAGGCAAGACGTTGCTTCAGTGCAAAGTGGAAAAGGTTGAGTCTTGTATTATAGTCCCCGAGACGCTGGAATCGCCCAAAGAAGGTGAAGACGAGCCGACCAGGCTGCTGATGACCATGAAGGTGATTGCGCCCGTAACCTGGACGGTGAGGGCTTTCGTTGAGCCCGCTGATTTACGGCATATCATCGGCTTTACGCTCAAGAACCCAAGAGTTCTATTTAGTGGTTTGCGTTTCCTAACTTTCGGAGGCAGGTCTCCATCACTGGTAGTGAAGAAAAAGGGGCAAGTAAAAGAAGAGGGAGAAAAACAAGCGCCACCGGTACCGATCGATGGCGAAGGTGATTTACGGTAGAATAGAAGGGGCCGATGATTTTGGGTCGGTAAATTAAGACTCATTCGGTGGAAAGGGGGTGAGAAGACCCCTGACTTTGAGCGAGAAGAACAGACTTTCATAAATAAGCAGGCTTATATTCACACTATATATCACAGGAGGCAAAAATAATGGGATACTATGGATGGCCGGCGTGGGAGTTTAACGAGGCACGAGACCTGTCCACCCATAAGGTGTGGATAACTGATCGGAAAGAGACCCTGCGCACAATTACATTTTTGGATTACTGGATGCTTTTCCAATATGCTAATGGCTTTGCCGTTGGTGCCGATTATTTTCAACTCCCCTCAGCTAGAGGTGCCGACTGGAGAGAAAAAGACGGCTGGATACTTGTTTCAGTGAAGACGACAACAGAAGAGGAGCAGCGGCAGCGCGAGCCAGAGTTTCGCAAAAGAATAGCCCCCTGGATTGAAGATTTTGGCAAGCAATACCACAAATACGCAGATGAGTTGAATGATATGATCGCCAAGATCAAAGCCGTAGATATGGAGAAGGCAACGGACTGGGAACTGAAGCGGGCTTTCGAAGATTGGGTTGAGTTTTATGTGTATGCGGCCGAGGTGCACTTTATCTGGATGTACGCCTGGACAATTATCTTCACGCAGTTTGAGGATGTATGCAAGGAATTACTCGACATAGACAAACACGGCCGTTTATTTAATGATTTGATGGGAGGCGCTGACCATAAGCTGTTGCAAACCGACCGGGGGCTGTGGCGTCTGGCTAAGCAGGCAACGGAGTTAGGGCTGGAGCCACTTTTCCAGTCCACAAAAGATAACCGGAAGCTTCTATCGAAAATCAGCCAAGAGGGGAAGAAGGGCAGCAAGTGGCTGGCCGACCTCCGCGAGTTCAATAACGAGTACGGCTGGCGGACGGTGGACAACTGGGACATCAGCACGCCAAGCTGGGTTGAGGACCCGAGCATGGTATTCAACGCTGTAAGGGCATTTATGGCCCAGCCTGCATTCGCTGTTGACAAACATCGCCAGCGCCTGGTGAAGGCAAGGGAAAAAGCCGAAAAGGAGGTCATATCCCGCATTCCTGAGGATGCCAGAGACTGGTTTGTAAAGTTAATGAAAGCGGCACAATGGAGCTCCGTCGTCGGTGAGGAGCATATTTTCTACTGCGAGAACTATGGCAATGCCTTGGGTCGGCTTGTAATCAAGGAAGTTGGCAAGAGATTTACTGAGGCGGGATTGCTCGACGACCCTCTGGATGTTTGCTTCCTGACACCGGAAGAGATAGCTATACGAATAATACTCAGATTTGACGCGCATGACGCCGTCAAGATTAGAAAACAGCAGCACACGGAATTTCGTAAGGTTGAGCCGCCGCCGTTTTTCGGCAACCCAGAGGCGATCCCAGAGACTTTTGCCAAGGACCCTGCCCTCAGCCTGGCGGTGGTCCCGATTCCCCGGGTCAGGCCTGAGTTAAAGGCTGACCTTTATGGCACGACGGCGGCACCTGGTGTTGCCGAGGGCATAGCTCATGTGCTTACGAGCGAAAAGCAGTTTCATGAGTTCAAGGCTGGAGAGATCCTGGTCACACTGGAAACTTCGGCAGCCTGGACGCCCCTTTTCGGTCTAGCTAAGGCCATAATAACCGACGTCGGTGGTGCCGCAAGCCATGCTGCGTTATTAGGTCGTGAGTATGGGTTACCCGTTGTCTCCGGCACCGTTGAAGGGACCAAGAAAATCAAGACTGGAATGAGGGTTAAAGCTGATGGCGACTTAGGTGTCGTCTATATCTTGAGCAAGTAAGTTTTTAGATATAAAGGTCGGACCGGGAAGGCGGAAAGGAGATATTATGCCGGATGCGAGCTATGATGCGATTATAATTGGTGGCGGGCATAACGGACTCATAGCTGCCTGCTATTTAGGCTGGGCAGGTATGAAAGTGGCTGTCTTTGAAAGGGAGTTTGAGTTAGGCGGCGGTGCTTGCAGTGAAGAGCAACCCCTTCCGGCATTTATTAGCAACCCCTGCGCTAACTTTACCAGGATGTACACCAGTCCAGTATGGATGGACTTCAAGCTCTGGGAAAAGGGGGCCTGGTATCTTACCCCCGAGGTTGACCATGCTGCGGTTTTTGATGACGAAACTTGTCTTGTAAGCTATCCGGTAACTACCACTCCGGACCTAACTACCGGAGAGACGGTATTCTGGGAAGAAAACCTGAAGAAGAACAGCCAGAATATTGCCCGGTTCTCCCAGCGAGATGCGGAGCAGAATGAACTCTTGTTTGAAAAGTATCGCACGAAATGGCGAGATGCAGTCTCGGAGTATCGGCTCACACCAGCGCCCCCGTGGGGAGTTAAAGACCCTGTAGAAAGGCTCCTTGACGACCCTGACAGTGGCATTGACCCGGGGTATCAGTTCATGACGGTGAAGCAGGTTGCCTGCGACCTCTTTGAGAGCACCGAGTTAAGGATGCTGTTTATGAGGTCAATGCAAACTAGTACTGGCTGTTTCCCCAACGATGTGGCTCCCCTATCTGAAATACTTGCCCAGCTCGGTGTAACCCTGGGCTGGTCCCCGGCCACTGTGGTTCAGGGCGGCGCTCATAATATTGCCCACGCATTACAGAAGGTGGTAACCGAATTGGGCGGCAGTTTCTTTGTCCGGCACGAAGTGGATAAGATTCTGATTGAGAACGGTAGAGCCAAGGGGGTGCGCTTGACTGACGGGTCGGAGATAGAGGCCACCAAAGTGGTGGTAAGTGATGTCACCGTTAATATGACCTTCCTCCAGATGGTAGGCAAGGAGCACATTAGCCCGGATCTGGTCCGAAAAATAGAGAACTTCTCGTACGACCGGGGAAATTTACACTGGGCATGGTTTGCCCTCCATGAGCCCCCGAATTACAAGGCGAGCGAGTTTGACCCAGATTGCAACCGGGCGCGAAGGTGCTGGCTCATGCCGAAAGACTTGGATTATTATGTTAGCCGGGAACAGGCTGAATGCTTTACCCGTGGTTTTTCCAAAAAACTATTCATGTGCATTGGACAGGAGACGCTGGTGGACCCAACGCGGACTCCCAAGGGAAAACATAACTTTCTGATTGAGCAATTCACCGCCCCCGAGCGCTTTTTCTCGGAAAAGGAATGGCTTCAAATAAAGAAGGACTTTGTTGAGGAAGCGGCCAAACAGTGGCAGTGGTATGCCCCGAACCTGACCAGGGATAAGATTATAGACGCCTGGGATAATACCCCCTATGACATCGTGCGCCGAAATGCGAGTGTACCCGAAGGCTCCTGGCCGGTAGGGGCAATGTTCGCCTCTCAGATGGGCCGGCTCAGGCCTTGTGCTGAACTGTCAGGCAACCGGGCACCGATAAAAAACCTGTACTTGTGTAACGCCACTCAGCATTTTGGAGGAGGACTGCGCGGTGTAAATGGCTATATCTGTTACAAGGTCATGGCTGATGACCTTGGGCTGCCCAAGATATGGGAGGAAAAAGGGAGACCGTATTAAACTTGCCGTAGGGGGTAAGGATGGAGGATGCTATGGGCAAGAAATATGTAGTAGTTATTGGAACGCTGGACACCAAAGGGAAAGAAATACTATTCCTAAAGCAACAGATTGAGCGGAGACACTGTGGTGCGATTGTTATTGATGTAAGCATGGGCAGAGAGCCATTATTTGAAGCCGATGTTGGGCCGGCAGAAATCGCGCGGTTAGGCGGGAAGACTATTGAGGAAATCAGATTATCAAACGATAGGGAATTGGTGACTCAGGTCATGGAAAGAGGCGCCATGGAGAAGGTTAAACAGCTGTACTCTGCAGGGGAAGTCGGTGGAATTATGGCAGTAGGCGGCTCTACCATGGCACTCTTTGGAGCTCAGGTGATGAAGTTGCTTCCCTTTGGCATACCCAAGATTATCGTTTGTCCTGGAGTGATTCCAGCCCATGTACGCAGATTGTGCGATACTATGGACATGACTTTAATGCAGGGTGTGGTGGATTTTGCCGGGCTCAATGAGCTGGTTATGAGTATATTGGCTCGAGCTGCCGGTGCTATGTGCGGCATGGTAGAGGAATCTGGTGAAGCTATCTCCCGCCTGCTTGAGAAATCAATCGCTATAACCCAGCTCGGCTGGTCTGATAACTGTGCCAGGCTGGTTAAGCGGCATCTGGAAGAGAGCGGCTATCGTGTTTATCCCTTTCACGCTCAGGGAATAGGTGATAGAGCCATGGATGATTTGATACTTCAGGGATTTTTTGACGGGGTGATAGATATAGTTCCGGCCGGTGTAATTGAGGAGATTTTCGCCGGTACTCGTGCGGGCGGGCCTAAAAGGCTTGAGGCAGCCGGAGAAAGAGGTTTGCCACAAGTCATTGCTCCTTGCAGTATAAATATAACCAATGCTAGCCTAACCAGAAGACAATCCGAAAAATACATTTCCAGAGAGAAAAAATTGAAACAGGACGAAGCTCGTGTAGAGACACGATACAATCAAGAAGAATTAGTAACTGCCGCCAAAGTGTATGCCGGTAAACTGAACAAGGCAAAGGGACCAGTAAAAATCTTATTCCCAACCCGGGGTTGGTCTTCGTTAGATAGAGAAGGCTCAGTACTACATGCTCCTGAGGAAGATAAGGTATTTGTCGAAGAACTCAGAAGAAAC
>JAUWYK010000112.1 GCA_030615865.1 Dehalococcoidia bacterium | reverse complement strand
TAACACGGCTCATATACTGCTGGAAATAGATGAGTCCCAGGATGTCAGTAAGGAAAAATATACCAAGGAGTTCAAGCCGATGGGGGCAACGACCAATGTTACTACCGTTCACTATGGCACCACCTGGGACGATTCTACCCTGCTGGAGGAGGTAAAGCAGACAAATTACGAGCTGGAGAGAAGGGACGGGGTGAAGCGTCACTTCCGCTACGATTGGCAGGAAGTGGCTAAATATAATCCCGATTATTTAGCCTATGTGGAGGCTGAAAGGGAGCGCCTGGGGGAGAATCATCCCCTCTTTTTAACCCAATATTGTCTTCTGCCCATACATGGCGGCGGCAGTTACTTGAGCCCTCAGCAAAGGGCTCAGCTTCAGGGAGAGCAGGTAAGAAAGCATCAGCCTGACCGGAGTAAGGTCTATGTGGCTGGCATTGACCTAGCCGGGGAGGCTGAGACAGAGGAAGGAGCCATCCTGAGAGCCCTGAAGCCGCGCCAGGATTCTACTGTAGTTACTATTGGCGAGCTAGATTTTTCTATTGGCGATGATGCTCAGAAGCAATCCAGGGTTAAGGTTGTTGAGCACTACTGGTGGACAGGCAGGAAACACGCTGAACTCTATCCCCAGTTGATTGACATTCTTAAAAATGTATGGCACTGCCGCAAGGTAGTGGTTGATGCTACCGGGGTTGGTCAGCCGGTGAGCTCATTCCTCAGGCAGTCGCTTGGCTCAAGAGTTTCTCCGTTCACTTTCACTCAACGGTCAAAGTCGGAGTTAGGCTTTACCCTGCTGGCTGCCATTAACTCGGGCAGGCTGAAAATGTATGCCGGGGATGGCTCGTCCGAGTATCAGGAGTTCTGGTTTGAGATGGAGAGGGCTAAGAGCCAGTATCGCCCCAGCCAGACGATGAATTTTTATGTTGACCCGGCCCAGGGACATGATGATTTCCTGATGAGCCTGGCACTCTTAGCTGAGGCAGCCAAGCAGTATATGCCGAGGGGGGCGAGGGGGAGCATCACTTAAAACTTTATCCAAAATTCACCCGAAAGTAGTATTGACAACTTGACAGCCTATGTTATACTAGATAATACGTTTTCGTTGCACTGTCAGCGAAAACACAATTAGAGCCTTCTATTGTACTATCAGTAGGAGGGAAATGACAAAGGCCCCATTTAAAATGGGGCCTTTTCATTAAACCAAACAATCTTTAAGGTATTCTTTGGTTAATGGGATTCTGGTATCTGACGCTTCCCTTAGCTTTATTGACCAACCTGCACCTAGCGCACAAGAATTTTCAACCTTTTTGCTAGTATGTTCTCTAATATAGTCAACCGCCTCAACTAAGTCCTCATCACCTGATACTAATATTGCTATATCATAGGCGTCGGATATTGCCAGGGTAACCATATCCACAGCTATTCGAGTGTCAATGCCCTTTTGTATGTGTGTTTTAAGAGTAAATTCGTTTCCGCAGTCTGGGGATGGGCATCTAACTTTGTATTCTTTGGGTACTAGTCTACCCATTCTTTTCTGTAAATAGTTAATCCAACCTAATTTAGTCAAGAACTTTTGTTGAGATTTTTGTTCTTCGGGGTCTTCACTTGGTGAGGGGGTATTATAATAGTAAATACGTTCCAATTTTCGCTTATTCAGCAACTTGTGAGCTAGTTTTTCGATATTTACTTGCTTATCCTCACCTATTAAACTTTTTGTGCGTTTATAAAGGTTGGAACCATCTATAAATACCATAACACGATTGCCATTCATATGCTCACCTCTTTGTATTGATTATACTACCTTGATAGGTGGTGTCAAGGTCAAAAAGCGACAAAATACTGTTGACGGCAGTAGAACATATGTGCTAATCTGGACACTGTTTAGTTCGGTTTTGGCAGGTAATTTATGGGATTGGAGCAAACTAACGATATCACACCCGGCGAAATTTCTGAGGACCAGCCCAGTGAGCTGGATTTACCACCGGAGTATTGCCATTATCGGGATGAGGGCTGTGGGTTGGCTGACTCCTGCCTTAAGTGCCCGTTGTCAAAATGTATTTATGATGAGCCTGGAGGCAGGCAGCGCTGGCTGAAGCGACAGCGGGACAGGCAGATAGTAAGACTATTCACTATTGAGGGTAAGAGGGTAAAGGAGCTGGCATTGATGTTTGGTCTCAGTCGGCGCACTGTGCAGAGAGCATTAAAGAATTCCTTACTTGCCCTATCCCCTCCCTCTTTGAAGAGGAAGATAAAAGGAGAGGGTAAGTTAGAGAGGATTAAGCAATGAATGAAGGTTTTATCCCTACTCAGTTAGCCCACCATAATACGGACAGGCTCAAGAGGTATAAAGAACTCCTTGATTTCTACTATGGTCGACACTGGGAAGGCTATGCAAAACGGGGTGAGAAACGACTGACTTTTAACTACGCCAAGGTGGTTATAGATAAGGCTACCTCATATCTAATGTCTGGTATTAACTTTGCTGTTGATGCTGTGGATGATTCAGATGAGGCTAGAGCCGGAGCCCGGAGAGCAGAGTCAGCCTTATACCAGGTGTATGAGGCTAACAACCTGGAGCAACTCGACTTTGAGACCGAGATTGATTGTGCCATCCTAGGCGATGCCTGCTATAAGGTTACCTGGGACCAGGAAACAAAAAGGGTCAGGGTTACTGCTCCCGATGTTCAAGGTATCTATGCCTGGTGGGTGGGGGATGACACCTCACGAATATGGAGGGTGGCATCTAAATATAGCCTGACCGCCGACGAGGTAGAAATCCTGTATAAAGTAAGACCTAAAGGTAAGACGGCTAACATTGTTGAGCTGTGGACAGCTCAAGACCTTGAACTCTGGCTTGATAATACTCAGGTGGAGAAGAAGCCTAATCCCTATGGCTTTATCCCATTTATCATATATCCCAATCTGAGAGAGCCCAAGAAGTTCTGGGGTATATCTGATTTGCCCCAGATTATGGAGCCGCAGCGGGAGCTTAATCGGTCAATAAGCCAGCTATCCAAAATACTGGAGCTGTCAGGTAATCCCATTGCCGTCCTGGAGAATGTGGAGGAATCCGAGGATATTGCGGTTAAGCCGGGGGCAGTGTGGAATATACCTGAGGATGCTAAAGCCTATCTACTTGACCTATTGCAGGGTGGCGGTGTCGGGCTCCACATCAACTATGTCGATTTGCTGTATAGAATCCTGCACGATATATCAGAATCGCCCCGGGCTGCCTTTGGTGGCACGGCTAGGGATTTGTCAGGGGTAGCCCTTGAGATTGAACTTCAACCACTGTTGCAGAAGGTGAGGCGAAAAAGGCTCATCAGGACAGCCACCTATAACCGGAGAAACAGTCTCGCTCTTAAACTCCTGGAGAAATACCAGAATGAGAGCTTTGGGGATATTCGTTTGCGGGTGGTTTGGAATCCAGTGCTACCCCGCGA
>JAUWYK010000083.1 GCA_030615865.1 Dehalococcoidia bacterium | reverse complement strand
CAGCATATACCCTGCCCTTGTGCTGAGTGATGATACCGTGGCAGATGCTCAAGCCTAAGCCTGTCCCCTTGCCCACCTCCTTGGTGGTGAAAAAGGGGTCAAACAAATGTCCCAGGTTCTCTTTAGCAATCCCGGGACCGTCATCGGTAAAGGAGGCTTTGATAGTATTCCCTACACGTTGGGTAGTAATAGTCAGGGTACCTCTTTTGTGCGCCTCGAGCATGAAATGTTCGGCGTTGATAATGATGTTAAGAAATACCTGCTGCAGTTGAAAATAGTCAGCCATAATTTCAGGTAGGTCAGGAGCAAGATGGGTAATGACCTGAATGTTCTCCACTCTTTGCTCGTAGGCACGTATTGCCAGCACCTTTTCAATTACACTGTTTATATTTACCAGCTGTTTTACTGGTGAATGTCTCCGGGCAAAGATGAGTAGGTTCTTCATTACCTCGGCAGCACGCCAGGCTTCACTATAGATAACTTTTATGTCCTCCCTGATATCATCAGGGATATCCCTTCCCAGAAGTAGCTGGGAGAAACCAATAACACTGGTCAACGGGTTGTTAAGCTCATGGGCGATGCCCGATGCCAGCTCGCCAACCGAAGCCAGCCGGTCGGTGACGATGAGTTGCTCCTCCACTCGCTTGCGCTCGGTGACGTCCTCAGAGATAAAAATAAAGCCCATGGGCTCGCCAGAGGCATCTCTGAGGACGGTAGCGCTTAACTCGACATCAAACTTCCTCCCCTCCTTAGTCAGAAATATGTAGCCAAGGTCTTTGATATACTCGGCCTCCAGTGCCCGTTTCAGGTTCTCCTTAGCCCTAGCGTAGTCTATCTCAGCGATAAGCTCAAAGATGTTTCGCCCAATCAGTTCCTGTTTACTATCATAGCCATGCATGCCAACCATAGCTTCGTTCAGCTGCACAATAGCCCCATCCAAATTGGTAACCGTAATTCCCTCGGCTATAGAGTCAAAGATAAGATGGAGTTTTTCCTCTGGCCCCCGCAGGGTTTTCTCTACCCGCTTGTGCTCAGTCTCTAACCTCTCAAGTTCTGCCACGCGCCTGCGCAGGGCTTCTAACTCTGCAACAAGCTCTTCCTGCATTTCATCAATCCGTTCCAATTCCTATGTCCTGCAACAGAAAAAGATGGAAAAGGTTCACCAAGCCGGGGGCAGCTAAAGCTCATATCGCTCCAAGATGAACCTTTGGTGACAATTGACCATATAATAGCATAAAAGTTGCCTACTGTCAACTAAGGGGCTCTTAAAGTGACAGTTGCAAACTATGCGGTGAAATTGTAATGAAATTTTTACACCAATTTTATGGGCAATTAATTTCACCCCTTTAAGATAGAGGTGTGTAAAGATTTCAATGGCAATGGAGGAGCAAGAGGTGGAAACAACTAAAGACTATAGTAGCCAAAATCTAGGCAGAATAATCAAACATCAGAGAATTATCTCCGGGCTGACGCTAAGGGAGCTTTCGGCTAGTTCAGGTGTATCTTCATCCCACCTGGGTCGCATAGAGAGAGGAGAGCGTTTCCCCTCAGCCCATGTCCTACGCAGAATCGCTAGGCACCTAGGCTTTGAGGAGGGTGAACTATTTGCCTTAGCCGGCTATTTCTCCCCCCAGCCCCCAACAGTGGCTGAGACCATGGCGGAGAATAGTGTTAAACAATTGGATCCTATTGTGGCCAGAGCACTAGCCCAGGAGCCTATTGAGGTACAGCGTGCCGCAATCGTAATCCTCACTGTGCTGAAAAGCATTGCCAAATCGTTGGAGTGAGGACAATAGCCACCAGGGCGAGGAAGGATAAAAGTGTCAAAAAGCTACCAGAAAGACATTATCTTCATGCTGACTAAAGATGAGGTCCCGGCTTGCGCCAAAGAGCTGGGAATACCCATAGAGCAGGTAACTGATGAGATTATTGAGCTGGTGAAGAGCAGGCTCAACCTAGAATTTCGCTACTGGCCAGAGATAATAAAAGACGTCCTGACCCAGGCTACCAAATGTCCACTAGGACTAGCTTGCTTTCCTTCCTGTTATTGGTGGAAAAACGGAAGGTGCACATTTCCACAAGAGGCTTAACCGGCGGCCACAGACAGAAGACGCATCGCCGCCGGTAATATGCTTCCGCCACCCACGGCTCATAAACAGGCGCCAATCAATTCCATCCCTCAGCCCCATAATGCCTACTGTCCACTAAACCCCCATTAAGTCACGCCTTCATCACACCGCAACCCCCGTTTCCAACTTCATTTTAACCCATTTAAGCACCCCATTAGGTGACTGCTGGCAATTTTTTTGCCTTTATGGTACAATTAGCCTAACCAAAGTTGGGGGGGGAGGCAGGGCTCCAACATGGAAAATATAAGCGCAGAAAACAACGGCAAAGCTCTGGACCTGCTCCTGGAGAAGGTGTATCGGGATGGGGGGCACGATTTCCGAGATTATAAACGCGGAACAGTGGCTCGCCGTTTACAAAGGAGGTTATATGCCGCGGGGGCAACAACATATCTGGAATACATGCGGTTTCTGGATAGCCACCCTGAAGAATATCAGAGGCTCGCCGATGACCTCACCATAAAGGTAAGCGGTTTCTTCAGAAGCCTGCACACCTTTCAGCAAGTAGCCGAACTGGTGCTACCTGAGCTGGTGGCGTACAAAAGAAACCGAGGACAGCAGAGGCTGAGCATCTGGAGCGCTGCCTGTGCCCGTGGCGAAGAGCCATACTCCATAGCTATCATGCTTGTCGATTTTCTGGGAAACCGGTTACCGGAGTTTGAGATATCAATCTATGCCTCCGACATCAATAAGCAAGCTCTAACCGAGGCGAGGGAGGGAATATACTCCCTAAAGGAGGTGGAGAACCTCCCCCTGGCTATTTTGGAAAGCTATTTTACCAGCAACGACGAGGGCTACGTTGTCAACAGCAATATCAGGCAAATGGTCAGCTTCTCCTATTTTGACCTGGTCTCAACTAACCCCCCGCCTTTTGCCAACTTGGACTGTGTGTTTTGTTGCAATATTCTGATATATCTGCAGAGGCAACTCCAGGAGAAGGTGCTGGGCATGGTGTATGACTCACTAGCTACCCCCGGCTACCTGGTTTTGGGAGAGGTAGAGACGCCGACAGATAGTCTGCGCCCAAAGTTAGAGTGTATTAATGCCAAGGCAAAGATATATAAGAAGACAGGGAACAAAATTTAGGAGGTAACAAGTGGGCGAACAATTGGTCGGGGCTAAAATTGAGCAGTCTGAGCTGAAGCGGAGGACACGCCTCCTCAACAGTCTGATATGGCTCCTTATGGGGACATTAGGGCTATTCCTGGTTTATGTCCTCGCCACAGGGATGCAATCATTGATATCCGGCCTTATTTCCCTTGTCGCCGCACTGCTCGTCTCTGGCATAGGCTACTGGCTGGCTCGCTCTGGTAGATTCTACGCAGCGGTATACCTTTTCCTAAGTGGCTTCGTCGTTTTGCTATTATTCGTGGTACTTATGGGTGGGAAAACTGCCTTTACTGTCTCTGGAGAGGCGGGCTTGGGGTGGGGAGTAGTGGCAACAGCAATAATGATCTCGTTTGTACTAGCCTGTATGTCATGGCTCTTCGCAGAAAGTATAAATAATGCGTTGTCTGCGTTGCGGCAGCGTTCCGAGGAACTTCAAGCTGCCAACGATAAGCTGATAGAGGCACAGGAACAGCTAATTCGCTCGGAGAAGCTGGCGGTTATCGGGCAACTGGCGAGCGGGGTTGGCCACGAGCTACGCAATCCGCTGGGGGCAATCAAGAACGCCGCTTTCTACATACAAAGACGGATAGCCAAGACTGACCTGCCAGCTGCGGAACCGCGGGTGGTGGAATTTCTTGACATCATAGACGATGAGGCTAATGTTGCCACCAAGGTGATAACTGACCTCCTCGGTTTTTCCCGGGTGGCTAAACCAACGGTTTCGCCAGTTAGCATAGCTGGAGTACTCGAGGATGCCCTCAAGCATACCCCCCTGCCGGAAAATGTTGAGCTAATCAAGGATATAGCTAACAACCTCCCTATGGTGATGGTGGATGCCGACCAGATTCGGCAGGTGTTTCTTAATATAGCCCTCAATGCGCTGCAGGCAATGCCTGAAGGTGGTCGCCTTAACATTCGGGCTAGCAGCAAAGGGGAATTTGTGGAGATGGAGTTTGCCGACACCGGAGGTGGCATCCCCAAGTCGATTATAAACAAGATTTTTGATCCCTTGTTTACCACCAAGGCTAAGGGGGTTGGTCTCGGGCTATCGGTATGCAAGAGCATCTTGGACCGGCACGAGGGTAACATCAGGGTAGAGAGCGAGGTGGGAAAGGGGACTACCTTTACCCTCTCCTTGCCCACCAATAGATTTTAGAGGGCAAGTACTATACAAGGTAAAGCGGGAAATGATGAAAACCAATATCCTAGTAGTTGATGACCTCAAGAGTAGTCGGCTGACTCTAGGCGGGATACTGGAAGATGAGGGGCACAATGTAGTCCTCGCTGAGAATGGCTACCAAGCCATCGAGGCAGCCAAGCAAGTTCCTTTTGACCTCGTCTTTATGGATATAAAGATGCCCGGGATTAATGGGGTACAGACCTTCCGTGAGGTAAAGAAGACCAATCCCCAGGCAGCGGTGATAATGATGACCGCCTATTCTGTTGAAGACCTGGTACGGGAAGCCCTGGAAGAGGGTGCCTACGCTGTGGTCTACAAGCCATTTGATATGGAGCACGTGGTGAGTATCATCGAGTCCGTCCTCCACAGAACGCTGATTCTAGTGGTGGATGACTACTTTGCTGACCGGGAAACCCTCAAGGCTATCTTGGAGGAAAGAGGCTATCGGGTGTTTGCTGCCGAAACCGGCGCCGAAGCCCTGGCCAGAGTTAAAGAAAAACACTTTGACATCATATTTTTAGATATCAGGCTACCTGATATAGATGGAGCCCACATCTTCGAGCAGGTGAAGGTAATAGACCCAGGAGCAGCCGTGATTATGATGACTGGCTATTCTGAGGAAGAACTGATAAGGAGGGCAATCTCCCACGGGGCCTACACCTGCATTTATAAACCGTTTGATGTGGAAAAGATATTAACCGTGGTTGGTGAGATTTCCCAGCAAAGGAGCAAGTAACATATGCCCTCGGCAACGAAAATCTTGGTGACCGATGACGAGGTCGCCACGCTCAAAACCCTGTCAGCCAACCTGGAAGACATGGGCTACCGGGTAGCCACGGCTACCAACGGACAGGAAGCACTGGAGCTTATCAGGAAGCAGGGGTTCAACGTTGTCATCGCTGACATAAAACTGCCCGATATCAGCGGGTTAGAGATACTAGAAACGGCAAAGGAACTTAATCCAGAGACGGCGGTAATTATGATAACCGGTCATGCTAGTATCGAAACGGCAGTGGATGCCATTAATGAAGGGGCATATGCCTACATCCTCAAGCCGGTGACGATGAATGAGTTGGAGACCACAATCAACAACGCCCTAAGAGAGCAGCGGCTGCTCATTGAGAACCGGGAACTGGTAGAAAGTCTGCAACAATCCAACAAAAGCCTGGAGGAAGCCAACAGAGCACTGGAACAAGTAAGCCAGGCAAAGTCCGATTTTACGGCTAGGATGAGCCACGAGTTGCGCACCCCCCTAAATTCCATCATTGGTTTCTCAGAGGTACTGCTTTCTAAGAAAATGTCGCCTGCTGACCAAGCAACTCACGAGGAATTTCTTGGTTACATCCATATCAGTGCCGAGCACCTTCTCCACCTCATTGACAGTATACTCGACCTTTCCAAGATAGAGTCAGGCAAGATGACCATGGAGCCCGGCGAGTTTGATCTGACAGTTTTGCTTGAGGATGTCAAGATAACCGTTCTACCTATGCTTACCACCAAGAAGCAGACTCTGAAAATAGAGATAGGTGAAGGTGTAAACTCAATATTTGCCGACGAGCCCAAGATGAGGCAAATCTTCATAAACCTTCTCTCCAATGCCCACAAATTCACCCCCCGAGGAGGCAGGATAAGGTTAATCTGCCAGCTGGAAAACCCCCATCTGCTCCACTGTTCGGTCATTGATAATGGTATCGGCATAAGCCCCCAAGAACAGCAAAGGATATTCGAGGAGTTTGGTCAGATACGAAGGAGCCCCAGCGACAGTGGACAAGGGGCGGGGCTCGGCCTATCAATAGCTAAGAGGCTGGTAGAACTTCACGGCGGTAACATCTGGGTGGTAAGCGAGGTGGGCTGCGGCAGTACTTTCACCTTTTCCATCCCCATTACCAGAAAGGGGAGACACCTAGATGCCCAATAAGAGGATACTGCTTGTGGAAGACGACTTTATGAACATGAGGCTAGCTCAGCATGTTCTGGAGATAGAGGGATATACTGTGGTTAAGGCAGCCACGGGCCAGGGGGCGCTGAAACAAATTGAATCTACTCTTCCTGACCTTATCCTGATGGATTTGCAACTACCTGATATGGATGGCATGACACTGGTCAGGATACTTAGAGCCAAGGCTATGACCAGAGATACTACTATCCTAGCACTAACTGCTTACGCTATGAAAGGGGACAGAGAAAAGATATTGCAAATTGGCTGTAACGGCTACATCGCTAAACCCATCAATGTCCAGGAGTTTATTAACACCGTAAGGAGATACCTTGGTTCAGGAAACTAAACAAGAAGAGAAAAAAGTGCTCATAATTGATGATGATGTCCTGCTGGTAAGACTTATTGAGCACAACCTAAGCCGGATTGAGGTGAAGGTTCTCAAAGCTTACACTGGCTATGAAGGCATCTCATTAGTTCGCATCCAGCAGCCAGATTTGGTCATTCTAGATATTGTCCTCCCCGACATAGATGGCTGGGAGGTACTGCAACGCATTCGTCAAGTGTCAAAGGTCCCAATACTCATGCTGACGGTCAAGGAAAGTGAGGAGGATATCGTGCAGGCACTTAACCGTGGTGCCGATGACTACTGCACCAAGCCGGTGGGGATGGCAGAACTTGCAGCTCGGGTACAGGCTATTTTCCGCCGTGCTGAGCTGTACCAATCCCGGGAACAAGTGGAATTCGCTGACCACCTACTCAGGATTAATCTGGCTGAGCAGAGGGTCTTCAAGGAAGGCAAAGAGATAAGGCTGACGCCCACAGAATTCAACCTAGTCCATTACCTGCTAACCAGAGCCGG
>JAUWYK010000053.1 GCA_030615865.1 Dehalococcoidia bacterium | reverse complement strand
CGGTGGCAGCTTGATTTCAGGAATTGCCACGGCTATCAAGTTAAAGAAGCCAGCGGTTAAAATTGTGGGTGTGGAGCCCGTTGGTGCCTCGGCTATGTGGCAAAGTCTCCAGCAGAAGGCAGTGGTTCACTTAGATAAAATAGACACTATTGCAGATGGCTTAGCTGCCCCATTTGTTGGAGAGCTGAATTTGGCTTTGGTGCAAAAGTATGTTGATGAACTCGTTCTAGTGTCAGATGACGAAATGATAGAAGCCCTATGCTTGATTCTTGAGCGGTGTAAGCTCCTAACAGAACCAGCGGGAGCAGCCGGATTTGCGGCTCTCCTTTTCAAAAAAGCTAACATTCCCAGTGGTTCTGAGATCGTTTGCTTGCTAAGTGGTGGAAACATTAACCGAAGCCACCTAGGGCACCTCCTTTATCCATATATACATAAGCCCAACTAATGGTGAAGCAATTGGATGTATTATTTGGTATAATAAAAAACCATAAGGAAGGGGGGTGATAGATGGTAGGTATTATGAAACCTTGGTAGAATGTGATTTCAGAGGAGGTTTTTAAGTGAAAAAGAGAGGCTTACTAACCGCAATTATTGGTATCTCTCTGGTGTTGGTGCTAGCCTTAGCATTGCCGCTGAGCTCTTGTGTTTCCGAGGAGAAGGTGTACACGGTCTGCATAACCCAGATAGCTACTCACCCTGACCTAGATAGCAACCGCCAGGGCATCATTGATGCTATGGCTGAGGAGGGCTTTATTGAGGGGGAAAATGTTGAATTTATCGTAAGAAATGCTGAAGGTGATATGACGGTGGCAGCTTCAATCGCCGACTACTTTGTCTCCCTGGAGCCAGACCTAATCCACGCCATAACTACTCCATCGGCGCAAACGACAGTGGCTGCTGCCGAGGGCACGGATATACCGATAATCTTCAGCTCAGTTACTGACCCGGTGTCGGCAGGACTAGTGCCTAGCTGGACAGAGGCAGCACCCAATGTAACCGGGGTCGCCGACTGGTTTGAGATGCCGCCTCAGGTGGAATTTCTTCTGTCAGTTCTCCCTGACGTCAAGCTACTGGGCATCGCTTATAACGCCGGCGAGGTGAACGCCTCGGTGCAGGCAGAGATACTTAACGAGATTGCTCCAGACTATGGGCTTACCATTGTTGAGGCTACAGCAGCCACAACTGCCGATGTTTATGCTGCCGGGATGTCACTGGTTGGCAGGTGTGATGCGGTATGGATTCCTACCTGCAATACGGTAGGCGGCGTGGGAATTGAATCCATAATTAAGGTTGGCGAGGAGCACCAGCTACCAATCTTTGGTTCGGCAGTGGGCATGGTTGGCAAGGGTCTGGTTGGTGGTTGTAGCTGCGATTACTACTGGATAGGCCAGCAGGCGGGATACATGGCAGCCAGGATATTGAAGGGTGAAAGCATAGCCAATATCCCCCCGATGAAGAGCGCAGTGTCAACCGTAGTATTCCCAGCGGCGGCGGAGAGAATGGGGATAACCATCCCTCAAGCAGTGATAGATGAAGCCGACATAGTAATAGAAGAATAGAATAAGCACCAGCGGAACGGTAACCGTCAGCAATTGAATAGCTAAAAAGATGTTCGTCCAAGTCTCAAATAGGAGAAAGCGTTGTTGGATGTTGTTAGTGGTGTATTGTCTTTTTCTTTCTATGAAGGGTTGGTATTTGGCTTAGTTGCTATAGGCGTATACCTTACATTGCGGGTGCTTGCTTTCCCCGACCTTACTGTGGATGGAAGCTACACCCTTGGTGGGGGGACCGCAGCGGTGTTAATTGTAGCCGGGGTGCACCCCTTCCTGGCAATGCTGGCTGCTATTGGTGTAGGTCTATGTGCTGGTTTCACCACCGGGTTACTCAATACCAAGCTAAGGCTACCGGCTTTACTGGCTGGCATCCTTATGATGGTGGGGCTGTACTCCGTAAATCTGAGGGTTATGGGCGGAGCTAATGTTTCACTCCTTCGCGAAGTAACTGCCTTTGATAAAGTCGCCGAACTTCTGGGACTTAGGAGCGGCAGTATTGTAGTGTCAATCACTGTTGCTTTGGTGCTTGCAGTTATCGTCCTTTTTGTTCTAAACTGGTTTCTGCGTACCGAGATTGGTCTGTCATTGAGGGCAACCGGTGATAATGAGCAGATGGTGCGGGCTCTAGGGGTAGATACCGATAAGAATATATTGCTCGGCTGCTCTATCTCCAACGGTCTTGTTGCCCTCGCCGGTGCCGTGGTGGCTCAGGGTCAGGGGTTTGCTGATGTGGGGATGGGGATAGGGATGATTGTAATGGGGCTGGCCTCGGTGATAATTGGTGAGGCGCTATTTCGTCCCCGGGGCGTGGCTAGGCTGCTGGTGGCGGTAGTGGGCGGCGCTTTCGTCTACCGATTATTTATAACCGTTGCCCTAAGGTTGGGCATGGCCCCGGGTGATTTGAAATTGATCACGGCAGTGCTGGTGATTATAGCCCTGGCAATTCCATACATACAGAAGAAGGCGCGGCGCGAATGGATACCGCCAGCAGTAAGATGGTAAGGGGGATATTTTATGGGCGAAGATAAGAGCTTGCTCCAGCTTAAAGGAATAACCAAGATATTCTCTAAGGGCACTGTAGACGAGGTCAAAGCGCTAGATAATATCAAGCTAGATGTCAATGCTGAGGACTATATTACCATTATTGGTAGCAATGGCGCTGGAAAAACTACAATGCTTAATGTTATTGCCGGTGTCTTCCCTCCGGAAAGGGGTGGCAAGGTTATCATTAATGGTAATGATATTACCGGCTTGAGTGAATATAAGCACGCGGCATATGTGGGCAGGGTATATCAGGACCCTAATATAGGCACTGCTGCCAAGATGACTATAGAGGAGAACCTAGCTATGGCTGTGCTGCGTGGGCAACCAAGGGGACTAAGGGCAGCCAGTAATAAACAGCGCAGGGAACTCTTTCGCTCGACTTTAGCTCCTCTAGGGTTAGGATTAGAAGATAGGTTAAATGCTTACGTGGGCACGCTTTCAAGTGGACAAAGGCAGGCGGTAGCTCTGGTCATGGCTACTATAAGTAAGCCGGCGCTACTACTGCTTGATGAGCATATCGCTAATTTAGACCCTAGGACAGCTAAGATAGTGCTTGAGTTAACTGAGATGATTGTGCAGCGGGAAAAGATGACCACCATGATGGTTACTCATAACATGGAGCTTGCTCTGCGCTACGGCAATAGGCTGATTATGATGCATGAAGGTAGAATTGTAGTTGACTTGAATCCGGAGCAGCGGACTGGGCTCACCATCAATGACCTAATAACTGCTTTTGAAAAAGCCAGCGGTAGAAAGTTTATTGAAGATAAAATATTGCTCAGACGTTGAGCAGGAAGCTAGGAAAAACTCTTACCATCAATAAGGAAAAGAGATGACAGACCTAAAAAGAATAGCCGTACTAGGTGGTGGTAATGGTGCTCATGCTATGGCGGCTGACCTGGCCCTAAAAGGGTATGAGGTGAATATGTATGAAGCGCCTGAGTTTAAGGAAAGCATCAGCACAACGCTTGAGCGGCAAGCAATAGACCTTATTGATGCTTGGGGAGAAAAACACACGGCTAAGCTCAACATGGTGACAACAAATCCTCCCGAAGCGCTGGGGGGTGTTAGCTACATTATGCTGGTTGTCCCCGCCATCGGGGCCAAGAGCTTTTTTAACTCCATAGTGCCCTACCTGGAGGATGGGCAAACCATAATTAAATGGTCAGGAAACTTCTCGGCACTATTATTCGCCAACATACTAAAAGAGAGGGGGGTAAGGAAAGACATTACCCTCGCTGAGGGACATACCCTTCCCTGGGGCTGTCGGCTGGTGGCGCCGGGTACAGTACAGATAATAGTCTGGGGAGTTAAGCTCCTGTTGGCTACTTTACCGGCAAGGAACATAGATAGGGTAATAAATGATGTAAAGCATATGTATCCCGTAGTCGCTGGTGAGAATGTTCTGGCTACTTCTCTGAACAATCTAAACCCTGTTGTTCACCCTGTCGGTAGCGTTATGAATGCCGGTTGGATTGATGCTGCAGGGAAGGACTTTTACCTTTACCGGGATGGGAATACCCTGTCAATATCCAGAGGGATTAGAGAGGTTTTTGAAGAGGTATCCAAAGTAGCTGGTACTGTTGGTGTAACCATGCTTGAATACCCGGAAGAGGATTTCTGGAAGAAGAGCACCATTATGTCAACCTACTTTAGAGCTTCCTTGGATAAGGAAGGGGCTGTAGCTAAGATATCAGGCCCGTCATCGGTGAAGAGCAGATATATAACTGAGGATGTTCCTTGCGGGCTAGTGCCCATTGCCAAACTAGCGCGAAAGTTCAATGTATCCACCCCTGTCATCGATTCCGTGATTCAGCTGGCCTCGGTGATAAACCAGACCGATTATCACCAAGAAGGCATGTCACTTGAGGAGCTGGGCATAGCAACCTTAAGCAAGGAAGAGCTAGCCAAAGTATTGCAGGAGGGATTTTGACCAGCCAGCGGTCAGATTCGAACCCGCGACCTGCGGTTTTGGAGTTCGACGACCCTGCTCCCCTCTAGTGCCATTAGATAGCATAATGTCTTGTCTGGTCTGGTGTCAAGACCAATTTTGTATCTGGCAGTACCATCCTATGCTGGGTGGTGCTAATGTTCCCTACCCGGTAAAGCGCTATCTAGTGCTACCCGAAGAGCGGGATACTCTGCTGCAATCTAGAATGAAGGAGCCCATGTTGGCCACTCAATTTAGTGAAAGCGGTTGGCAAGTCATTTACTACGGTAAACTCACTGAATTCTCAGATCAGTACAAGCGAAAACGCCTTATGCTCTCAGACTTTGAATCCATCGCCAATGTTAAAAGCTCACAAGGCACTCTCACTGATACTGGTCAATTAACTTTATTACATTAGCTCAGAGAAAACTCTTTAAATAGCTATTCCTTCCCCCGGCATCCAAATTTCTTCTAGTTCTGATACAATCTGCGGCATAGCTATGCGCTCGGCGTGATGCGCCGGACTACCATTGCACATTACTGACTATTGTTAAGGCGTCGCCTTTTGGATCTACACTCCTACCCAAAGAATATTTTGGCTATTTTATAAGCACTCATGTTTACGGTCTTTATTCCATCTGCTACCTTCTGCAGAGGGACACTGGTAATTCTGTTTCCCCTCAGAGCGGTCATCTTTCCAAATCTGTTCTCTGAGATAAGCTCGACAGCCTTAACCCCGAAAGCGGTAGCCAAGCTCCGGTCATAGGCTACTGGTGTGCCACCTCTTTGGATATAGTCCAATGAAGAAACCCTGACGTGCAGCCCTGTCTTCCTCTCAATAAGTGCAGCCAGGGCTTGTCCTACTCCCCCCAGCCTGTCCGGGTCTTCATTTTTGTCTGTTGGAAGACTTGGCTTGAATATTACTTCTCCTGCCAGTTCTATTCCCTCCGCCACGACTACAATGCTAAAGTTTATTCCTCTTTGATTTCTTGATTTCAGCATTTGACAGAGTGCATCCGTATTTTTTTCATCCATTGGAATCTCGGGTATCAGGATGGCATCCGCTCCGTTAGCCATACCGGCATATGTAGCGATCCAGCCTGTACGGCGGCCCATCACTTCAAGGATCATTACCCGATGATGGCTTGCAGCAGTGGAACGAAGCCTATCTAAAGCATCCGTGGCGATTTGAACAGCCGTTTGAAAGCCGATAGTAAAATCTGTCTCCTTGACATCATTGTCAATGGTCTTCGGTATCCCGACCAGAGGAAGGCCCATTTCATATAATTGGCTAGCTACGCTTAGAGTACCTTCACCCCCCAGAACCACAAGTGCCCGCAATCCGAATTCGTTAAATGTATCAAGTACTCGTTGGGGCCCATCTTTTATTCTGAGCGGGCTTGTTCTTGAAGCCCCGAGAATTGTACCCCCTCTATCAATGATGCCTGAGGTTTTAATCCTATCCAATGCCTCGCTTCTATTGAAAAGCAGACCCTCCCAACCATCATGAAAGCCCATAACCTCATAGTCCATCTTGAGTGCAGCTTTTGTAGTTGCTCGGATTGCCGCATTAAGCCCAGGGCAATCCCCACCCCCTGTCAAAATTCCAATTCTCTTCTTTGCTTCCATCCTTCACCACCTTTCATGGCATATCGAGCCTCATTCTAAGAGACTTCTGTGTGCCGCAATAGGATCCATTACGACAGCAAAATCTATTCTGACAAGATACTATTATAGCCCATTCCTTCCTGTTATTGCTTAGACTTCGCTTTCCCTTCTACGGTTTCTAAGAATCCTAAGCTTAGCTATTCTTTTTATAATCTCCACTGCACTTTCTAGCGTTTTGTGTCATCGAACAGTCCGTCATTTTGTTACTTACTACTTTGAAAGGGGGTCACTTGAATTGAGCGGTCTTTTGTCCCAAAGCTAAAGTGGTGCTATAATTAGCATTAACCATGCCCTTATATGACTTCAGACTCCGATTCAATTTTCCCGAGGCGTATCGAATCGGTTCCGATGTAGAGAAAATCGAACTCCTAGTCTTGCCGCCTGGAGAGTGCTTCAGGTTATGCAGTGATGTCATCGGAACGCCAATAAAAAATCATGATCGCGCTGCCATCATAGGAGGGCCATTTGCCTCTGAAGATCAAGCCAGAGCCGCTGCTGAAAAATCTAAACGAGCACTTCTTTACTGGGCTATTGAGCAACGCTTGGGTATAGATTTTGGTGACGGCAAACAACGAAGTTATGTCTCGAAAGAATACTTGGCGATGCTAGAAAAACAACGTGGACGCCCTGTCAGGCAGGATATACATGGCATTGATGTCTATGAACATGTCGAAAATCTGATGTTCGTTAGCTTCAATGCGAAGGCAAAGGTAGACAAAGATCCGTCTAATTTAATAGCTACCTTCCAACGTGAATACCTAACCAGTCGGCGGTTTACAGAAAAGCAGGTGCTTGCAAGCGAAATTTACGCAAGCTCCTTCTTTGATGTGTCCCCACGCAGTCGCTTCATTACGCTTGTTACAGCAGTTGAAGCACTCTTAGATGAGGCAAAGCGCTCTGATGAGGTAGAAAAATTAGTGGAAGAGTTTAAAGATACAACTAAAACACGGCTTCCAAGGTCAGATCAACAGACAAGAGATTCAATGATAAGTGGTCTCGACAAATTAAAGTTTCAATCGAAGAGGCAGGCTGGCCGTTCCTTGGCTGATCGCCTAATCCCCAATGATCTTTTTAACGGACAGTCATCGGCTGATTTCTTCGCTCGCTGCTACAACTGGCGGAGCCAGATACTTCACGATGGTAAGATAGCAGAAGAATCAGTTAATATGTTGCAACTTGCCAATGTCATGGAAAGTTTTGTCGCTCGGCTTCTGATTATGGCATTGAACAGTGAGCCTCAACAAGGCGCTGGTGCTGACGTTGGTGATTAAAAATTAACATTGGTAGCCCCGGTCATTCCGTATACAATTCATCTTTTTGTGCGACGTATTGACCATTCAACCCGAGTTGTGACCTTTGACATAGCCCACTAATAACCTTTGCTCGAAATGTAGAAGCCCGCTGCCTTCGAATCATACTACCATTGGTTACTCCTGAGTTACCATTGGGACTTCCATTAAAGCTATATTTGATTAGTACCATCATTGTGCTACCACGATTTACTACCATGGATTGACTACCATAACGGTAGCTAATTGTACTACCATTCAGGGTAGTCCTTAGAGGTAGTCCCTAGGGTAGTCCCCGGGGTAGTACCTCCAAAGATGTCTCAGATACAGTAAGCCAAGAGGTAGTCCCCGGGGTAGTACCACTATTTACTCCTGATGCTACCATTGGGATCACCATTAAAGCTATATCTGATTACTAACATCATTGTACTACCACGTTTTACTACCATAGATCGACTACCATCATGGTAGTAAATCATACCTAAATTTACTACCCTACATTTACTACCATTGACTGTCACTACTATTATCATGGCGAAACGGTTGCCTGGGTAACTGATAAGTATCCTCCTGTGAAGAACGCCTTTGAGAAGGAAGTAATCCTACTCGAAGCACCGCGTAAAAACGGGCCGTTGGAAGCAACCGGCATAGGTGAATTTACTCTTATGCCCACCTCTCCGTCAACCCTCAATGTCATAGACAATGCCATAGGGGGAGGGTAGTAAAAGTGTAATGCCTTTACTACCATTCAGGGTAGTCCTTAGAGGTAGTCCTTAGAGGTAGTTTTTGGGGTAGTTTTTGGGGTAGTTTTTAGGGTAGTTCTTATCATAATCATTAGGCGAGTAATTTTTTCCACTCCTGGTAGTAGTTATAGCTAGTTTTGGGCTTAATCTTTAGCGCTTTTACCTCACGATCGCTTGGTGTCTTGCCTCCATCGAAAAGTCGAAACGCCTTTGCCTTCTTCGTATCTTTTCTTTCTACCCTATCTTTCAAGGGCGAAGCTTCATGCTCGACCTTGAGATCACCCAGTTCGTTTTTTGCAACCCTTGCGACCTTCTCGATCACAATACCCATATTAATCATCTCATCAATACTGCCTATGTTCTTAAGATAGTCAGCAAACTTATCCGGTATATCAACTTCTTCCTTGAATTTTTGGACTTTATATGTAATGCTATCGTCTGAGGCTTCTGAAATTGTAATGCCCGAGGGCTTTGTGCCCCCCTTGAATAACCAATTAAGAAGAACCAAAGGAATAGTCCCCCAAGGCACATAGCCCCCAAGCTCCTCTGGGGTAAGTAGGATATGGAAGTACCCGAGGAGTTTGGGCTCCTCTAGCGGTATCAAAACATTTCCTTCTTTTTCCGCTGGTAAGTTAAAGCTACAGATGCCAAATTTTTTTACCTTTGGTGTTAATAGGACCTCTGCATGGGCAGTAACGAAAATATCAAAGTTAAAATCAAGGCATGGTATCCCCTCAAAACTATAGCTAATCGAAGGCAGTGGGAAGTAAAGCCTCCAATATGTGTCTGGAATTTTTATGAATTCTAACAAGTCTCGTGGTATAATCTGTTTCAATTTATCATTTGCGATGCTGACCAGAGTACGGTCGAAATTCCTTTTTTGCTCATCATCGAGGACGTAATCAAAGTTGTGACCGGTATATCGCTTATCTCGAATTCCTGCGGTAAAGTAATTTTGTAGGTCTCTTGGCCTATTATTGAGTTTGGACTTTAACCCAGCTATGTGTTTGCTAAGAGAATTGTTAAATTCTCTAGCTGCAAGATTAGCGATGATTTGTTGTCGCTCTTTCTCTTTTCTATCCTTAATCTCTTGTCGTTCCCTCTCCTTTCTGTAATTTATCAACCATAACGACTGGCGATAATCAAATGAATCATTAAGACCGATTTCTAACTTCCCCTTTTCCATGTAGACCCGCACAGCTCCAGGGATGCTATCCTCATATTTTTGATATTCCTCAGGGGTAAGATATTTGTGGGCATCGGCATCGGGTGGACTTATTGCTTCGTAGGCAACGTCGCTTTTCTCTTCCCACTCTCTTTGCTTACGCTCAGCTTCTAACTTTTCTGCTCTAGCTTCATATGCCTTTCTTATCAATGATTTGAGTCCAAACATGTCGGAGGTGACCCAAGTGGTATAGGGGTAGGGCGAATATCCTTTGCCAATGTTTGTGCATTTATGGCGCCACTCTAATATACCTTCCTTGTATTTCTTAGCCCAAGCTTTATCACCATCGGTTAGATATGTATCCAAATCTGCGTCTACATTAACCTTCTCCCCATCTCCAGTAAGCTGGGCTATCTCTTGGAAGACTTCTATTAGCCACTCGTAGTGGCGTTCTGCTGCGTGTGGATGAAGTCCTTTCTTAATCTCAGGATTTAGAAAAAAGATTTCAGCCAAGGAGATTTCAGTCTTCTCATTCTGCTGCCGCTCTTGTTCCTCTTCCACTTTTCTCTCCTGCTCAGGTTTAATAGTAAGCATTCCAGCCATTTTGATTGACCATTTGACTTATTTGACCACCGCTCTTGACCAAATTGACCAAGATTTTTTATTCATAACTTTTACCTCAAAAAGCCAAGGGGGTGTCTACTCCTATTTTTCAGGTGAGCCCTCACTATCCCTTACCATAGAGCGTGGAGTGTGGATTGGACCATGCGGCATCGCCGGCCTCTCGTCCAGCCTGCGTTAACCGATAATACTTTCTGGGTGGCCCCGGTGGGTAATGATCTTGAAACGCTGAGGGTTCTTCCATGCCAGTGGGCTCAACCCACCCCAGCCTCTGAAGGGTTGAGAAGTAGACGACAAAACTATGGTAGCGGCATCCATTGGCTTTATACGGCATACGAGCCAGATACTTCCCGGTAAGTTTCTCTATATTATCGGGACTAATAGAGCGCTTCTCGCGGCGTGCTTTTCTTTCCTCCATTCTGGTGGCTCTATCCAGTGCAGTAGCTTTACGGAGAGCCATTTTGTAGTGATAGAAAATGTCAGCCTGAGGAGCACCGATATCAGGATCGACAACCTGTGAACCCTCGGGGGCATATCCGAGGAGGAATTCCCTGATAAACCAGCCGCAGCCGAAGAGGCGCAGGAAACCGCCCCTCTCTGGCCTCAACAGCTCAACCATCGCACCATTATCCCAGATAATAACGATTCATTATTGACCATCCTCGTGCCATAGTTTGTCGTACCAGTCACGATGCTCAGTGCCGGATATCTTCCGGTACTTGGCAGTTGTGTTAAAACTAGCGTGACCCAGGTGCTCCTGGAGAAGCCGCAGCCCGTCTCCTGAGTCATCGAGCTTCATAGCATTGACAGCGAAGGCGTCTCTTAATCTGTGCGGGCTTATGTTGTGTATCTTTCCTGTTTCGGGACTAACCAGCTTGGGCAGCCCTGCTTTCTCAGCACAGTCCCTAATTACCTGCCATGACCTGTGGCGGTTAATGCCAAGGATGAATTTTTTACTACCACAAATAACCGGACCGCCGCGGCGAATATATTCTCTCAGCAGGCTCAAGGTGCCACTATCCAAGGGCAATACCCTCTGTCGGCGGTGTACTTGTTGTTGGCTTGATGCCTTCTCCACCTTACAGCCGCATTTGGAGCAAAAAGCATGGTTTATTCCCAGTCTGGCCCCGCACTCAGGGCAAGATAGCTTGGTGTGGCTCTTCAGGTGCATTATTCTAACGCTGCCGCGATCGAAATCTATGTCGTCGGGCGTTAAAGCCAGGGCTTCGCTTACACGGCATCCGAGCCTAAACAGTAATCTGATCAACAGAATATCGCGGAGATTAGTAGCTGCCTTCTCCAGTAGGGTTACATCTTCAGGTTCAATGTAGGTCTTTGTCATTGCTTGCGATAAGGCCTGGTTTCGCATCATTGCTGCTTCCTCGTTGAGCCATCGGCTCCTCTATTTTTGATTCTCATCCTGGCTAAATATTTGCGGGCAATGATAACGGCCAGGACTTTGAGGCCCTGAACCCGGTGTTCTTCGTTGTTTATAACCGACACCGGTTTGGGAATTCGCTTGCCAGGTAGCTCTTTCATTATTTATAGTCTAGCATAATACAAATTACACTATATTAATGAATAGGAGGCTTGACAGATGAGTTATTTGTATCTATAATGGTGTAAATAGCTACAATTAGATGTGGCAAAGGCTTGTCAAGAGTGAGAGGAGAAAATGCCAAAAATAATTCCAATAGTAGAAAAGAGAAGGTGGCTACAAGATTACGAGCAAGGTAAATCCGAAGCCGCTATAGCATCTCAAAATCACCGTGATCTAAGGGTAATCAAGAAAGGCATTGCGGAAGCTCGACGTGAAAGAGTGGTAAACCTGGCGAGAGCCGATTTGCTGAAGGATGCAATTCGCAATCACAACGATAAGCTGCTCAGCATCGTTCACGAAATCCTATCGGCACTAAATCCTCCTGCCTCTACTCAACAAGTACCATGGAAGTGGCAGACCTCTACTAGTTTGATTCCGATTGAGGGAGGTAAAGCAGAGTATGAATACTGGGAGCAGCCTAAAGTGTTTACCATTACACTGAACGTAGAGAATAAAGCCGATTGGCGTTTCTTTGAAGAGCATATTAAATATGAAGGTTTGTGGAAGCTGCTCAACCAGTGGAAAAAAATATTGGCTTCTCACCTAGAGGAAAGAATGGTACTTAAACGAAGTTTAGAAAAGCTGCTCGAGAATGATGGAAAAGGGCTTGAGGCATCAGAGTTAGCAAAGCGGGGAAAATATGTGCTCGCAGATGAACCTGTAGCTGGTGCTTTTATCTACTCTCACTCGGTGGACTTTCTTTTCCAAATGGCAACTCAAAGATTGCTGGGACTTGCCGATACCAGCGACTTCGAGGACAACATCATCGTAGATGCTAATAGCGGTGATGTTAGATATGGTGGGACTATTCTGGCACATGCTCCGGGGGCGGAACAGGAGTACAGGGATCATTTGATTAGCGCCATCAGTAATTTAATGCAAAAACACGAAGAAGTAAACAGTGTTTCTAAGACCTATAAGATGGTGGAAGAGTCAGCGGTTAAAGCAAGACAAGCCGCTGAGGAGATATCCTCAATGGGTCTTGTCCCGGGACAGTGCAGGATTTGCCGGCGTTTGGGCATGTAACCGATTTCGATAGGAGGTCAGATATGAAAACGGCTATTTATGCCAGGGTATCATCGGAGCGACAGGATGTTGCCCTTTCTATTTCGGCGCAGCTTAAGGCGATGAGGGAATATGCATCTCGTAATGGCTATGTTGTGGTCAAGGAATATATTGATGAAGCAGAGAGCGGTCGCTCTATAGACAGGCCGGGCTTTCAGAATATGATTGCCGCTGCGCGTCAGAAGGTTACGCCTTTTGAGGCCATCCTTGTCTGGAAGCTATCCAGATTCGCCAGAAACCGGGAAGACTCTATAATCTATAAATCTCTGCTTAGAAAGCGTGACATTCAGGTAATCTCTATTAATGAGCCGGTGGAGGACACCCCCTCAGGGAAGTTGCTGGAGGGCATCATCGAGGTCATTGATGAGTTCTATTCCGCCAATCTCTCCCAGGATGTGCTGAGAGGCCTAAGAGAAAATGCCAGCAGAGGTTTCTATAACGGTGGTAGACCCCCCTACGGATATGTCAGGGTGAAAGTGAAGGATGGTGCTACGTCAAGGACCAAGCTTGAGCCGGACCCTAAGACAGCACCTATAACGCAACGTATCTTTAGGGAGTGCCTAACAGGCAAGGGGCTCAAGGCCATTGCTCGGAGCCTCAATGGCGATAGCATATCCTCCAGGACAGGTAAGAAATGGGGGGCAACCTCAATTGAGAAAATACTCCATAATGAAGCCTACACGGGAACAATGGTATGGGGTAAGCGGACAAAGAATCCGAGCCAAATTATCAATGGCACTGTTCCCTTGCGGACTGAGGGAGCCTGGCCCGCTCTTGTTGACGGGACTGCCTTCACACAAGTACAGGCAAGGTTGGCAGCCAGGGCACCCAAGGTTATTCATCCCAGGGAGGTAGACAGCCCATACTTACTGAGTGGCATTATGCGCTGTGGAGTGTGTGGTGCAGCCATGGTAGGCCAGGGAAGTGGCCATCGCTACCACTATTACATGTGTAGTAATGCCCGCAGAAAGGGCAGGGAGGTATGCCCGTCACCCATCCTGCCCAAGGATAGGTTCGAGGGGTTTATCATAGACCGCATTAAGAGCTATATTCTTACTGAAGAGAACTTAGAGGAGCTGGTGAGGCTGACTAATGAGGAGTTGTGCCAATCCTGTAGTGAGAATAGGGAAAGGCTGGAGTTTATTCAGGCTCAAATCGAAGAGATAGATAGCAGGCTGAGCAAGCTCTACGATGCCGTAGAGACAGGAGAGTTTAAGGGTGGAGAGCTTGCCCCCAGGATAAAGGCTCTCTCCCAGAAGAAGGAGGAGCTCTTGCAGGCAAAGACCGATGCAGAGGAGATTTTACGCTATGAGAGTGTGGACATGGCTGACCCCCAAGTAGTGCAGGAATATGCCGATGACCTGAGAAGCTTGCTGGCGAAATCCTCCATAACTGAGCAGAGGAGCTTCCTCAAGTCCTTTGTAGAAAGGATTGAGGTAGATGAATCAGAAGCAAGAGTGTATTATACCATCCCTATGCCTCCGTATAGCGTCTCCGAGGAGACCGTGGGAGTTTTACCTTTCGTACACCACGGTTGAGGGAGAGGGGGAC
>JAUWYK010000093.1 GCA_030615865.1 Dehalococcoidia bacterium | reverse complement strand
GTGCATCCGTTGCTGAACTGCCTTCTTAGTGCCTTCTAAGGTCTCATAGTGCCGTAAGCGCTTTCCTGTCGCCGGGTCTCGGCCAGTATCAATCGTAATTTCCCAAGAACCTCTACTTCTTTGTCTAATGCTCCCTTTCATCCTATTCTCCTTTCTTCACTTCTTTATAATAATATTTTCATCTATAACTATGCAGGACATAGCTCACACCGAGTGCGAAGTATCATAGGGCGTAGGATAAGCGGGTTTAACATTTTGTCAAGTTCCTCGGTTGCTTTTTTCATAGTGTCAAAACCATTTCTAAGCGGATCAACCAAAGTCTCTTTCCACTCAATATATAGGTTCTTGGTTGTCCATTTGCAGACTCTTTCCACCTCTTTAGCAAGATTGTTATCCACCAATTCAATCATCGTAATTGAAGCTGATTCACCGAAAAGGACTTGAGTACTCCCCTCTTTGGTTGCCTTAGTTCGTATGAGATTATGGCTTTTCTCAGGTTCACCGTCGTGGATTCCTCTCCATAGAGCCTCGACCACTCCCTTTGCCATGTCTTCAATCGCAGCTTCTCCAGCACCACTCTTTTTAATCTCGTCCCTTACCTTCAGTTCTTGATTACTAAGGATACTCGTTACTATCTTTTGAGCATTTGATCGGAGCTTTTCAAGAGTATTGAGGCATGCATTGCAAGCGGCCAACCGGTGGCTAAGCTACAGAGCTTACGATGTGACTGCTACCCAACAGGTTTGGAGTCCACCTTTCCCTCCCGGCTAAACAAAGGTTACTAAAAAAGTCTTCCTCAACCAGACCCGTTCACTTCAAGGTTTGCAGGAAGTTCTAGGTTTCGTCCCCTTTGGCGGGCTTAAGAGGACTCGAACCATCCAAGAAAGACGGGCCCCTGTTTCCTGCAAATTGAACGTTCCGTCACATTGTGTAATGAGGTAACAAATCAAGCAAGTATTAAACAAAAGCCTCTTTTGTTATATGTGATAACCTAGCTGGTCTGTCTCTCCCTACCGGTCTAGGAGTCGCAATCAAAAATGGAAGAGCAATAACCTCCAGCATGAGAGATTATTAGAATAAATAAGCGGGGTTTTGAGGCAGAGAGGGGCTTGGATATCTATGCGGAACATTCTAGGGTTCTAACATTGAACGAGGCAAACTACTATTTCTGCAATATAAATAAGTATTTAAATCCTCGCAAATAGAAATTCAGCCTTCTTGCCCGGTTAAACCATTCTTCCGTATGGGAGGTTTGTCCGAAAACGACTGAAGCATTACAAAACTAGTATTATTGTGCCTGTGTTTCTTATCGCAGTGGGCTATAACATATACTGTTCCTGACTTTCATGTCAATGCCTGACTGTGCCAACGCCTCCTTTTCTCCAGGGTTCTGGCAAATCCGCGGCTTATGCTGATAGTAGCTCCTTGAATTTCGCGGTCAGAGCAGGTAAGACTTCTTTATAATCCGCGACGATACCGAAGTGGGCTACGCTGAAGATATTAGCCTCATTATCCTTATTTATAGCCACAATGTATTTTGATCCCAAACAGCCACCGATATGCTGTATGGCGCCAGAGAGAGCTACGGCTATGTATAGTTTAGGGCTGACCACCTTTCCGGTCTGGCCCACCTGGAGCGGCATCGGCGCCCAACCCTCGTCACAGGCAGGCCTAGTAGCACCAACAGCGCCACCCAGAACGCGAGCTAGCTCCCGGAGCATCCCGAAGTTTTGAGCACTGCCTATGCCACGCCCACCGCTAATGACTACCTCAGCGTCTTCCAGCTTCACCCCTTCCACCTCCTCTTTTATCCGATCGACAACCTTGACTTTAAGCACCGAAGGGTCGATCTTGCCTTCTACAAGAATAACCTTACCTTGCCGAGAGTCATTGCGCTCTGCTGGCGGCACTATTTTCAGTCTTAGAGTAGCCATCTGAGGGCGGGCAGACCTTGATACCACCTCGGCGTGGGCGTTACCACCAAAGACAGGCCTAGTCGAGACCAGGAGCTTGGTCGCCGGGTCAACGGATAACGCCAAGCAATCCATAGCGAGCCCACCCCCTAAGCGACCATTTAGTCGCGGAGCTAAATCACAACCGACATCAGTATGGCCAAGAAGCATAATAGAAGGAAGCACTTTCAGGCAAAGGTCAGCCGCTACCTGAGTGTAGGCATCGGAGTTATAATTATCCAGGAGACTGTCTTCAGCAACATAGACTTTGTCAGCCCCATAGGCGATTGCCTCCTGACCCAAGCCACCTGTTTTGCTACCCATCAATAGGGCGCTTAAGTCCTCGCCCAGTTCATTGGCGAGCTTTCTTCCGACTCCAAGGAGTTCTATAGTAATTGGCGCTAGTTTCCCTTCAGCGATCTCACCACAAACCAAAACACCTTTATGACTATCCATTGAATGTCCTCCGTTCATTCCATAATCATATCAGCTTAACAAGCTTTGAGGCTAGATTGGCGGCAGCTTCGCTAGGAGTATCCCCGGTAATTATCTCACACTCGGTCTTTCGGGTCGGCACAGAGAGACTGGTGACCTCGGTATGGGCGTTAGCCTTGTCCAACTGCGAGGACTCAGCCCCGATATCCTGCGCCGTCCAGACCGGAACCTGCTTGTGGGCAGCAATCATGATGCGCATTCCAGCGGGAAGACGAGGTAGACCAAGCTCACTGCTGACGGTAACCAGGCTTGGCATAGGAGCTTCCAGTACTTCATAGCCATCCTTCACTATCCTCTTTACCCTAAGCTTCTTGTCCACTGCCTCGATATCACAGGCGAGGGTAACTACAGGGATGCCAAGTATTTCGGCCAGAATAGAGCCAACCTGACCACTGCCCCAGTCAGCGGACTGTCGGCCACACAGAACCAGGTCATACCCGCCAATTTTCTGGATAGCTTTCCCCAAGACATAAGCAATACCAAAGCTATCCAAGCTTTCGAAGGCTTCATCCTGGAGAACAAATCCTTCGTCGGCCCCCATAGATATGGCGTGCTTTACCACGTCAGAAACTTTCCCTGGCCCCATGCTTATCACTGTTATTTTGCCGCCTTGTTTATCTTTGAGCCGGCATGCTGCCTCAACTGCTCGTTCATCAAATACGCTTATCACAGGCGGCACTCCGGGGGGAGGAATAACCTTTTTCGCCTCGGGGTCAATCTTGAATTTGGCCGGTGGTATCTCGGGGTCAAGTACTTGTTTAACACAGACGATAGTATGCATACTACTCCTCTCCTAATTAAGACTGCTTCATTGCTGCTTCAACTAGTTCAACAAGGTCTCTTGCCTTCAACGAGTCCTTAATATCTTTATGTTCGATGCTCTCCTCGAACATCTGTAAACAATAAGGGCAGGCAGTCACTACAGTATCAGCCCCAGTCTTGAGAACGTCTTCAATACGCATTTGATTAATCTTTGTTGTACCGGGCTGTTCTTCTATCCACATGAGTCCACCACCGCCGCCGCAGCAAAAGCTCTTGTTTCGCGAGCGTTCCATTTCCTCAAGCTTTGTCTTGGGGATAGCTTGCAATATCCGGCGTGGCTCCAGATATACGCTGTTATAACGGCCTAAATAGCAGGGGTCATGATAGGTGAGTATAGAATTCAGCTCGTTGGTAAGTTTCAATTTGCCCTGCCTGATTAAATCAGCGATTAGCTGGGTATAGTGAACCACCTTGAAATCGCCGCCGAACCTGGGGTACTCATTCTTAATGGTATTATAGCAGTGGGGACAGGAGGTAACAATCTCTTTAATGTTGTGGCTTTTGAAAGTTCCAATATTTTGCTCCGCCATAATCTGGAACTGGAACTCATACCCTGCTCTTCGTGCCGGGTCACCACAGCAAGTCTCGGCATCACCTAATACCCCGAAATCGACTCCAGCCGCTTTCAGCACCCTCGTCATGGAAAGAGTAGCTTCGACATTACGCTCAATAAGAGCCCCAGTGCAACCTACCCAGAATAGGGTATTAGCGTTATCACCTTCAGCCAATATTTTGAGTTCCAGACCACTTGTCCAATCGCCCCTCAACCTCAGCGACTGGACTCCAGCCCATGGGTGTCCTCTTGACTGCATATTTCTGAGCATAAGCTGGGCACTTTCTGGCATCTTACTTTGCGCCAGCACCAGATTTCGCCTGAGGTCGATTATCTTGCGTATGTGTTCTACATTGACCGGGCATTCCTCTTGGCAGGCACCACAGGTGGTACAGGCCCAGATCTCCTCCTCGGTTACCACATCACCGATCATAGTCTTGGCCCGGCTTTCCGAAGATGCCTCCGCCTTACCGGCAAGCAATCCAGGGCCCGCCTCCAGCAAATGCTCTTTCAAGTTCAGAATTACCTCTCTGGGCGAGAGGGACTTGCCACTAAGCTGGGCGGGACAATTGGCATGGCACCGACCGCACACGGCACAGGCATAAAGGTCAAGCAAGTCCTTCCAGGTAAAGTCCTGAATCTTCGATACGCCAAAGGTCTCCGTCTCTTCAAGAGGGATGGGCTCAAGCACCACTTTAGGTCCCAGTGGTTTGAAGAGGATATTGAAGGGGGAGGCAAGAATGTGCAGGTGCTTGGAGCGGGGAATATAGACCATAAAGCCGAGGATCAGCGCGTAGTGCAGCCACCACACTCCCTGGTAGGCTGCCTCCAGTGTGCCTTGTGGAAGGCCGGTTCCGCTAAGGAAACCAGCCAGAGCTGCCCCCAGGGGGGGCCAGGAGGCGCCAACATTATGGGCAGCATAGCCAAAGCCTACGACGGAAACATTGAGCACCATAAGGACAAAAACCAGAATCAAAATGATGGCGGCTTCAGCAGTTGCCTCCAGTCTCTGCGGTCTTATGACATAACGCCTGATAGCTGCCAAGATTAGGGCTACGGTTACCAGCACCCCGGCAATATCTAGGATGGAAGAATAGCCTATCTCAAAGGTGGTGCGCTCAATCACCGGGGAAATGCCAAAGCCTCCAGCCAAGCCAATAAAGATGATGTAACTTATGAGGAACAGGCTGAAGCCCCAGAATAACAGAGCGTGTCCTATCCCGGCCAGGTCCTTTCGAGTGACGGTTTTCAGGTTGCACCACTGAGGGATAACCTCGACCAGCATAGTCTTGATTCTCTGCCCTATTCTGTCGAAGCGGTTCTCCTGCTTCCCCAGACGCATGAGGCGAAAGAGGAAATAAAGCCTCTGCGCAAATAAGCCGGCAGCGATGGCGAACAAGACCCAGAAAATGACATAGCCCGGTATGCCCCAATAGGTTGCGCTAACCGGCGACACGTTCACCTCCTATGGTGGGGCTAGAGTGGACGAAACAAAGAACTTTTACTTTGGCTTTTAGCCTTGCCACCTAAGCCCTAAATTTCCTTCTTTATCTTTCTTCACCCTCTCTGGCTATAATTCTTGCCTCCTCGGGGATAGGGGGAGGAACTGGCTCAGCAAGAATCCTTTTTACCGCGCCAAAGCGAGGGGGACAATTTTGAGAGCAAATTCCGCACCCTATGCATTTCTCTTGGTCGATGACATGGATCTGATTCTTGCCACCTATGATCGCCTCTACAGGGCATTTCCTAAGGCAAATCATGCAGGCTTGGCACTTATCCGGCTCAATATAGTATGAGGTTAGCTTCTTGCGGACATAACTTTCAACTGTTTCAAGATCTAGTTTTAACTGCTCTAGATCTTTTCCTTCGCCTATCCCAAGAGGTCCTAACTCCTTTAGCTGCTTGGTGAAGTTGGTAACAATTTCGGCAAAACGAATTCCTTCAGAAGCAGACACCCATTCAATCCGCAA
>JAUWYK010000044.1 GCA_030615865.1 Dehalococcoidia bacterium | reverse complement strand
CTCCTGAGCTCGCCTGTCTTTTTGTTTACACTGCATTAAATAGCCGATGATAAAAAGAATAACCATCGGCAAACCAAGTCTGATAGCGATTACCCATACCTCTTGCATCAGAATTTACCTCTCCTTATCAATCTCCATCTTCTAACTCGTTGAGCCAGCCTTCCATATAACCCCGACTATCAAGTTATTGCTTACTTGGGAGAGCTGTCTTGAGCCTTCAGAAGCTCTTGTGCGGCGAGCTTTGGGGTCTCACTAGGTTCAGCGAACTCAACCTTGAGAACATGGAGGCGTTTGACCCATTTCTTTGCCAATATCTTGTTGGCTACCAGAACCACCCTTATCGGGGCATCCACCTTGACCAACAGGTCACACACCCCGGAAACCGGTTTAACAGTCTCTACCTCAGGCATTGCTTCCAACTCTGTCACCGCGTCCTCGTAGTAACCATCTTCATTGAATTTCTTCGCCATCTTGATCATGAAGTAGGCCTTTGTTCCCATCTTCCTACCTCCTTTCTGAGCGTGTCAGCCTGTGATTCGTAGCACCGGGCTCTTTAGCCATCAAGTTGTTTCTGCCGGAATAACTCTCTTGAGCTTTAGCAACTCATCAATACTAAGACCTTGATAGTCATCACCTTTAAAGGGCTCAACCTTGAGGACATACAGGCGTTTGACCCATTCCTTGGCCATCAGTTTGTTAGCTACGAAAATCATCCTGATGGGGGCGTCCACCTTCACCAGAAGGTCACAGGCACCACTGACTCGCTCCACAGCTTTTACCTCTGGTATGGCTTCCAAGTCCCTCAACATGTCTTGGTAACCATTCTGGCAAGATTTCTTCTCCACATTGACCATGAAGTAAGCCCTCGTTCCCATCTTCCTGCCTCCTTTCTTCCTACTCTTAGGTTACTATATTGCTTGTCAAGCGCCATCGGGTATAGTGCTCATTCTTGGTTACCTAAAAGACCTAATTAAAACCCCATCAACTAAGCATTTCCTACTAGCCGCATACGCTGAAATTAGGCCGTTTTGCCTACACTACTATAAGACTGTTTATCAATCTCCTTTGTTGAAGTGCCGGCTAAGGTGGGCTATAATTGCAGTAGAGGGGATGTTATGGGTAGGATTAAGGTTCTGCTGGCTGAGGACCACGCCATAGTGCGGGAAGGCACTCGCGAGCTTGTGCAGCGTGAACCGGATATGGAAGTTGTTGGTGAAGCCAGCGATGGGGAGGAAGCCATTGAGCTGGCTACCAAGCTGCGGCCGGATGTAATTGTAATGGACATCGCTATGCCTAAGCTTAATGGCATAGAGGCTACTAAGCAGATAAAGGCACTTTACCCGGCGGTGGCGGTGCTAATACTCACTGCCTATGATAATGACCAGTACATCTGTGCCTTGCTGAAGGCGGGAGCAGCCGGCTACCTGCTCAAGAATGTGCGAGGGCATGAACTAATTGGTGCTATTCGAGCGGTACATGCTGGCGAGTCAGTGCTTCATCCCGCAGTCGCCCGTAAGGTTATAGACTTCCTGATATCCCCAGCCCCCGATACCACTGAGGCAAAAGCAATCGAGCCTCTCACTGAGCGCGAGATGGAGGTGCTGAAGTTAGCCGCCACAGGCATAAGCAACAAGGATATTGCCCAGCAGCTCTTCCTTAGCCCACGCACGGTTCAGACTCACCTAGGTAACATCTTTAATAAGCTAGATGTTGGTTCGCGTACGGAGGCGATATTATATGGGTTAAGAAAAGGCTGGTTCACCCTGGAAGACCTGAACTAACCTTTCGCCTCGTTTAACTGCTCGGGGATGTTATGCATATGGCTCCGTATATATTAAGTCGAGCGCCGAGGATTATACGTAACCCTCATTTCTGGATTGTGGTGGCAATGTTTGCCATTGGCATAGTCCTCCACTACCCGCAACAGATACTCGGCACAAGCTTACCATCTCTCTTCTCATTTCTGGGTCTAACCAGGCACGCTATGGAACGGGTCCTTTTCCTGCTGCCTGTAACCTATATCGGCTTTATCTTCGGGATAAAGGCAGGTCTGGCTAGCTTGGCGGTTGCCCTCGTCATTATGCTGCCTCGTGTTTTTTTAATCTCTCTATACCTGCCTGATGCTTTGCTTGAGACCGGTGGTGTTATCCTCATTGGCGGCCTGGTGAACCTATGGTTCGAGGGCTACCGAAGGGAAAAGGAGCGCCGCCAGAAGGTGGTACTAAAGCTGGAAGCAACTCAACAGGAGCTTCAATCACATATTGAAGTCATAAAGAGTAACGAGAAACGGCTGGCTGCCTTAAACGAGGTTTCGGCTATTGTCAGTCAGTCTTTGGAGCTACAAGAGGTTCTAAAGGCTGCTACCGATAAGGTCAGGGAGATAATGGATTTAGAGGTTGCCTTGGTATTTCTCCTGGATGAAGACAGACAAAAGCTTGTGCTTAAAGCTTATCAAGGGATATCTGAAGAATCCGCCACTGGCTTAGAAGGGCTAAAGATGGGTGAAGGCTTCAACGGCAGGGTTGCCCAGACTGGGGAGCCATTACTGGTAGAGGATGCTTCCCAAGACCCTAGACTTACCAGAGAAGTGGTGAAAAAGGAAGGAATTCAAGCCTCGTTGATTGTACCGTTGAAAGCCAAAGGCAAGGTAGTGGGCACTCTCTGTGTAGCAACGCGTGGCCCTCGCCAGTTTCCCACAGAGGAGATAGAATTACTTTCTCATGTTGCCAACCACATCGGGGTTGCCATTGAGAACTCCCGCCTCTATCAGAAGGAGCATCTGATGGCAGAGCAGATCGCCAGAGATGTAGCTATGGAAAAGCAGATGAAAGAGAACCTGAGGTTCTACCTTCAGCAGGTCACCAGGGCTCAAGAGGAGGAGCGTAGGCGCATTGCCCGAGAGCTTCACGATGGCACAGCTCAGGATTTGGTAGTACTCTCGCGTCAGTTGGATAACCTTATTTCTACCACCGACCATTTTTCAAAACAGGACCTCACACATCTAGAGGAACTGCGCCAACAGATCGACAGGGCATTGGACGAGCTACGCCGTTTTAGTCAAGACCTGCGACCATCCATACTGGATGACCTAGGCCTTCTGCCGGCACTGGAATGGCTGACCGCTGACCTAAGCCAGCACTTTGGGATAGCTATAGGTATGGGGGTACTTGGTTCTATACGCCGTTTCCCTCCTGAGACAGAGTTAGTGCTGTTCCGCATCACTCAAGAGGCGTTAAGGAATGTGTGGAAGCATTCCGAAGCGTCAAGGGCATGGGTTACAGTAGAATTTGGCGATGACAAGACCGTTTTAACGGTTAAAGACAATGGCAAGAGCTTTGAGTTACCAGAAAGAATAGACGACCTGGCCAGTGTTGGCAAGCTTGGTCTAGCCGGGATGCAAGAGCGAGCCCAGCTCATTGGGGGCAAGCTAACCCTACAATCAGAGCCGGGCAAGGGGACAACCGTAACTGTTGAGGCTCCAATCTAGGCTAGCCTTATAGCCTCTATGGCTGATGTATTAGCTCTTCCAGAGCCGAGGAGTAAGCCTCATAGGTTCTGGAGTCAAAGAGCACAAATACCACTTCCTTAATTGAGGTAACCTGCTGCCTAAGGAATGAAGCTACCGCCTTCACCGCTACCCTTGACGCCTTAGCTACAGGGTAGCCATAGGCTCCGGTGCTTATTGAGGGAAGGGAAATACTAACTAAGCTATTTTCTGCGGCCAGTTTCAGGCTCTCCTGATAGGCACTGGTTAAAGAGCCGACTTCATTCTTACCGCCCCCATACCAGATGGGACCAACAGTATGAATTACATGCTTTGCTTTCAACTTCCCCCCAGTGGTGATGACCGCCTTGCCTGTGGGCAAATGTCCCTGTTTAGACACGATTTGCTGACACTCCTCCAGGATAGCCGCACCCCCAGCCCGGTGAATTGCGCCGTCCACACCGCCCCCTCCCATCAACCCTGGGTTGGCAGCATTAACTATGGCATCGGTTGACTGCATAGTGATATCCCCCTGGATTACAGATAACCTTGCCTGGTTAATAATAACTTCTTTGGTTTGCTTCTCCACGTCCTTACCTCCACCGTTAAACCTATGGAGCAGTATATCTGACGGTTAGGGCAAAAATCAAACCATGACAGGCTTGGGGGTGTTTAGCGACCTTCTTCCCCACCCGCTGAGGCTAGTGAGCAAAGCTCCCAAGGGAGGGTGGGTGGGAGCACCCAATTGGTAAACAATCACGACGTAACGTAAAAACGGCTAAAAGAGGTCCTCCAGCTCTCGGTTCCCCTCGGGCATCTGGCCATGCTGGGCGATGTACTGCTGCAGGAACTCGCTCTCCCGCTTAGTATACATCGGTTCCTCTTCATACATGAAGTAGCGAGCCTTCTCTTGAACTTCTAACTGCTCCTCCAACTCCCGGTGCAAGTTCATCGCTCCCTTGATGTAAATGACGTTCTTCTCTTCATCCAGGAGTTGGTAGACTCCCTCCACCTCTTGAACCTGGCTCACATTCTCCGCGGTGAATTCTACCCACAGCTCCTCCTTCGGTGCCCAAATAGGCTTGGAGAACAAGAGCCTGAGGTCACATCTAAGACAGCGCTTGGCTTCAGTAATCGCTGCATTTTGGCTAAGAGGCGGCTCTGCCTTGCTCAGCCCGGCGAACTGAGGTGGAGGCGGATGGTAAGAAGCAGGCAGGCGTGAGGATGTTTAGCTAGAAGAAACATGACTCGGTCGCGGCGGAAGTCTTGAACTTCTGGGGTATTGGTCATGAACAGGTCTACAACCACCATCAGATCTAACTTCTCAAAGGCTTTTTTGACCTTATTGGTATTGGGCCAGGTCAAAATTGGGTTACAGGCTTCGATTATTAAAGCCTTAATTGGATATGGTTTCTCAGTAATTATGGCCTCAGTGAGCGGCGTTGCTGTATCCTCACGGACAAATCTCCAAAATAACGGATAGTCACTCCCATTGCCCCTGAGGTACTTTGAGCGAAGGCTCACACAGAAAAATTGACCCTATCAGTAAATAAAGATGTCATCTCTTGCACTTTGAGCTGACTCCTTTTATACATCTTGCCTCTGTGGCCTGAAGACTTGTTCCATCGCTATTGCAGTGATACAATTCAGGCTGTGGCTAACCCATGAGACAAAGTAGATTTCCTCCAAAAGTCCTTGCTGGCATAATGCTGGCTCTATTCTTCGCCATTGCCCTATGCTTCCGAATTCACTTGCCCTATGACCAGGTCTTTGGCAGCGAGTGGGTAAAGTTCACAAGTATCGATGCCTATTACCATATGCGCTTGGTGGACAGCCTGCTATACAATTTCCCTCATTCCATCTCCTTTGACCCCTACACCTTTTACCCCAATGGTGCCCAAGTAGGCTGGCCTCCCTTCTTTGACTGGCTTCTTGTCAGCATTATTTTTGTGATTGGCTTGGGCTCGCCAACTCAGCACACTGTTGATGTGGTCGCTGTCAATTTCCCAGCAGTTTTGGGTGCTTTGACCATTATACCCGTTTATTTCATAGGCAAAGAACTATTTGGTCGCTGGGCTGGTGTACTCTCGGCTGGCTTACTGGCTCTGCTGCCCGGTGAATTTCTGCATCGGTCAATACTAGGCTTCACTGACCACCATGTTGCCGAGACGCTGTTTAGCACCGTGGCCATCCTTTTTCTGATTCTGGCTATCAAAACTGCCAGGCAAAGACGACTATCCCTCAACCACATAAAGTGCCGAGAGTGGGAGACTGTTGCCAGACCCCTTGTTTATAGCTTGCTTACTGGCGTTTTCCTGGGGCTCTATCTCCTCTCTTGGGTAGGTGGGCTGCTCTTTGTCTTCATCATCTCCGTTTATTTTGTAATTCAGTTCATCATTGACCATCTAAGGGGTGAAACCACCGACTACTTAGGCATTGTAGGTAGTCTATCTATGCTCGTCGCTTTAGCACTCAGCTTGCCTGCATTGCCCCAAACTTTGTTTGGCGAACTGTATCTGCCATCCTTGCTTATTGCTACCTTGATACCTCTAGTCTTGAGCGGTATGTCAGGGCTGGTGGCGAGTAAACAGATAAAGCCAGCCTACTACCCGTTGACCTTAGTTGGGCTTGGACTGGCTGGGCTGGGAATTCTTTATCTTGTTAGTCCCTCCCTCATTAGTTCAATGGTAAGCAAGTTTGGTTTCTTCGCACCGGGAGCTGCTTCCCGCACTATCTACGAAGTGGTGCCCTTTCTCTTCCCCGGCGGTGACCTGTCACTTTCAATCGCCTGGCAAACTTTCACGACTAGCTTTTTCCTGACCTTCATCTCACTTGGCATTTTAATCTACCTCGTTGTTAAGCAGGGCGGTGCTGAAAAAAGCCTTCTAGTAGTGTGGAGCCTATTAGTACTGGGAGCCACTTTAGGGCAGCGTCGCTTCGCCTACTACCTTGCCGTCAATGTGGCTTTGCTCACCGGCTATCTTTCATGGCTAGTCCTTGAGTTTATCAGTCTCAGGAGACCGGTACCTGAGCCCTTACGAAAAACGGGAAAGAGGAAAGCGAAACCTAAAAAAAGCCAGAAAAGCGGTCGCTACCCCACCACCCGTCGATTAACCATGGCTCTAGGAGTAATAGTTATCTTCTTCCTCGTTTTTTACCCTAATATTAAGCTAGCAATCCCTATAGCCAAACAGGCGAGTTTTGCCCCTAGTGATGCTTGGTGCAGCTCCTTGGCCTGGATCAGAGAAAATACCCCAGAGCCCTTCGGCACCCCCGAATTCTATTACCAGCTCTATGATCCACCGGCACCAGGAGAAAGCTATGAGTATCCTGAGTCTGCTTACGGCATAATGGCTTGGTGGGACTATGGACACTGGATTACTCGTATTGGTCACCGGATACCGATTTGCAACCCGTTTCAACAGGGTGCTTCACAAGCGGCGCAGTTTTTCACTGCTCAGGATGAGGCTTCAGCTAACAAAATAATGGATGACTTAGGGGCAAGATATGTAGTCGTTGACTACGCCACAGCTACAAGCAAATTCTGGGCAATTGCCACTTGGGCAGAAAGGGAACCGACTGAATTTCAGGAGTTTTACTACAAGCCACAGAACGGCAAACTGATGCCGGTGAAGTTCTTCTACCCCGAATACTATCGCTCATTATCTACCAGGCTGTATAATTTTGACGGAAAAGCCGTAATCCCAGACAGTTCACTGGTGATCTCGTATCAGGAAAAGGTCAGTCTCGAAGGTAAGGCCTTTAAACAAATCACCAGCACAAAATCTTTCCCCAGCTACGAAGAGGCAACTGCCTATATGTCAAGAGAGGGGTCAGCTAATTGTGTAATAGTCGGCACTAATCCCTTCGTTAGCCCGGTTCCTTTGGCAGCACTGGAGCACTATAGGCTGATACATAGCTCCGATAGTAGCACAGCAGTGCTAGCCATAAGCCAGCCAGTAAAAACCTTTGAATATGTGGAATGAAGCGTCTAAGACTATGATGGTTTTGCCCGCTCATTTTTCTTGCCCGTCACACTTTTCTAAAGTATAATTACTCAATGTTCAGCAATCATCTTACCGGAGCCATACTACAACATATTAAAAGCCCCCTATACAAGAACTCTTTCTTCTTGATGGCCAACACTATAGTGACGACAGGGCTGGGCTTCTTCTTCTGGATGGTTGTGGCTAGGTTTTATACCGAAGCAGAGGTAGGTTGGGGGGCAGCTATAATATCCGCTATGACTCTTTTGGCTCTGCTAAGTGAGTTAGGCTTTGGTGCTGCCCTTATTCGCTTTCTGCCTAAAGCTGAGAAACCGGTAGATATTATAAACTCTTGCTTCACTCTCAGTGGAATTGTGGCCCTGGCTCTGGCAGCAATCTTTATTGCTGGCTTAAACCTGTGGTCTCCTGCTATAGGCTTCATTAGAGAGAATCCAATATTCGCCACAGCCTTTGCTTTCTTTGTCCTCCTTTTTGCACTTTCAGGGCTAACAGACTCTATCTTCATAGCTAGCAGAAGGGCTGAGTTTGTATTGCCAAAGGGAACCGTTTTTTCATTGCTTAAGATTCCACTCCCCATCCTTTTGGCTCTTTTTTTCCACACCTTTGGTATCGCTGCCGCTTGGGGCATTGCTGTTGGGGTTGCTATGGCTGTTTCCGTGCTCCTTCTTCTGCCCAGGGTCCAGAATCAATACAGGCCAGTGCCCAAGCTGAACGTCGGTGCAATGGGCAAGATGTGGAGATATTCAGCAGGAAGCTACCTCAACTCTCTATTTGCCGGAGCTCCAGCCCTGATTTTGCCCATAATGGTTGTTAATCTCATAGGGCCAGCACATAATGCCTATTTTTATATGGCATGGATGATCGCTGGCTTGCTCTCTGCCATCCCTCTGGCTGTGTCCCAATCCCTGTTCGCTGAAGGCTCTCACTTTGAGGATGAATTGGGGGTCAATGTGCGCAGGTCTCTTAAATTGATCTTCTTACTACTAATCCCAGCTGTTGTCCTTCTATTCCTATTAGGCAATTGGCTTCTCTCACTCTTTGGCGAGGGCTATACAACAAATGGTTTAATGTTATTATGGATTCTAGGCATATCAAACCTGTTTTTGGGGATAAATCATGTTTATAATAGTCTCCTGCGCGTTGAACGCAGGGTAGGGAAGCTTGCCATTATCTCTGGATTCATAGCCACTGCTGTGTTGCTAGGCAGCTACTTTTCTATGCCGATAACTGGTATAGTCGGGATTGGTTATGTTTGGCTTGCAGCCCAAGGGATGGTTACCCTTTATGTTCTCTTTGCCTTGAGGCCGTATTATCGTGCAAGGTGAGTTTAGGGCAATAGTAATCACGAGGTAGAGAATGGGAGTAAAGGAGCCTTTAAAGGTTGCGATCGTTGGCTGTGGGCTAGTAGAGCGAGGGAAGTTGCGAGAGTGCTTGGAAAGATGCCTGCTCAAATTAGCAACCTGTGATTACCTTTTTACAGTGCCTAGGAACTTATTGAGGAGAACTTTTAACTTCCAAGGTATATCATGCTGGGTCATAATGCTGGCTTTAATAAGTACGTATCTCACAAATGCCGAATTAGTTATTCTCCGAAGCGCCCCCACTGGCTGGGGGGTAATATGCCTGACCTCATTTTCACTTTTGTAGTGGCTGAGAGAGAGGAAGAAACCCTTCTTAATCCGGCTACCTAACCGAAATAGATCCATTTCAAGTACATTGTCTTCAACTATCACCTCACCATTCTTGAACTCATAACACCTAAACCCTAGCTTCTCCAGAATGCTTCTGGTGAGCATAAGGCATCCTGATCCAGCAAGCCCAGTCCCGTAATCCCGTAGCGGATACCCACTGAAGACGACATCATAACCTTGTATTTCCCGCTCCATTATCTTTATCACCGATGGGTCAAATGTCATATCTGCATCCAGAAATAAAAGGTATCTCGCCTGAGTTTTAGATAGCATGTATTGGCGTATTGCATCTCTGCCGCAGACTATGTTCCATTTCCGGCTGCGTGCATACTCTGGCTTTACCGTTTCATAGAGTAGAACCCTTCCCCTTAGGCACCAAAAACTGAGGAGGCTCCCCAATTCCTCAGTGAAATCATTCTCACAGGTAGCCAAAACCAGCTCAGATGACGGATAGTTTTGCTGAATCTCTTTCTGATTAGACAGAAACTTGTCTATGATATATGCTCCCTGACGGTAAATCGGGGTGCCAATTACAACGTCTACTGTTTCTTTCATGCCGTACACTCTCTCCAATTGGTAAACGTGTGTAGAAGTTTCTCAAACTCATAGGGGGGAGTCACTCACTATCTTCTCCGATTTTTTCAACTGTTATTATTTTTGCTCCTGTTTTTCTCCGCTACTAGCTTTAATAGATACCAGAATGACACCCTCGCCCCATTTCCTAGGAAGCTTAATGCTCAAAATGCCAAGCAAGGGAAAGAGCAAGGTGAAACAGATTTTGAAGAAAATATGCTGAATGAAGACAGGCACTACTTTGAAGTATGGCGAATCCCATAGTCCATCATAGAATCTATCTATTAGTTTAAAACCATTATTTTCCAGCAACTGGCTCCACTCTTCATTTGACAGCAGAGATACATGCGTTGGGTCTCTATAACCACTCCAGTTTCTCTTCAGCCAACTGAGCCCATAGGAATCAGTATTGGGAACGCTAAAAATAAACAACCCGCCTTCCCTGAGTTTGGAATAACACTCCTTGACAGCTAGCTCAGGATTATCCAAGTGCTCTAGTAAATCAAAGCAGGTGATGATATCAAAATAGTCATGGTTAAAATCAAGGCGGTTGGCATCCCCGATATATAGTTTGGTGTTATGAAGTCTGTTTCGAGCCTGTTCAATAGCGTATTCAGAGATATCAATGCCGTAAGTTTCATACCATTTCTCAGCATGCTCCAAAAAGAAGCCTTTTCCACAGCCAGTGTCTAGTAATCTGCCACTCCGTTTATGCTTTTTAATGTATCTGACCCAGAACCTATCTTGTAGCGGCCGCTTACCTTTTAAGATACTACTGCCATACATGCAGTCAAAATATTGCTTCCCAAACTTGCCTTCTTTGGTGCTCATATTGAATCAGCCCTAACCCAAGTCATATATGTGCTCTAGTTCTCGCACCACCTCATCCCAATCCCAAAGCTTTACCTCCCCGACTTTACTCTCCATAACCTCAGTTATCAAGCTTGCCAGTTTGTCACTGCTTATCGGATAATCTATGCCGAAGCAGTTCTTTTTGGCCACCCATTCCTTCAAGGCCGAGGTATTGGCAACGATACATGGAGTTTTTGATGCCAAGGCTTCTAGAACTGTAATGGGGTAGACTTCGTATTTTGAAAGCAACATAAACAGGTCGGCATTGGCGTACCTGTTGAGCATCTCCCTCCCTCGCAGGTCTTGATAGAAGTCAATTCTATGTGCTACTCCCAACTTCGCACCCAGTTTTATCAGGGTCTCCTTATAAGGTCCTTTTCCCACTATTTCTAAGCGCGTGCTTTGCTCCAGTAGGGGCAGAGCTTGGATGGCATACTGAACCCCTTTAAATTCCTCCAATCTGGCTACACATAGAATTGTCTTATGCTCCCTCTCTTTCTTTTCCAAGCCACGGAACTCTTTCCGATTAACCCCGCTTGGAATCACCACGATTTTGTCGCTCTCTATGGGGAAGTCTTCCATCAGGAGGTCTTTTTCGTAATTGCAGGTTGCGATCACCTTGTCCGCTTCCTGAAATATCTTTTTGCCAAAGGGTTTATATAGTCTAACAAGAATATTCCGAAATGGAGTAACCCCTCGTCTATGATAATGAGGAGTCACGATGAACCTCCTTTTTTTAGCATACCGGGAGAAGAACAGCGGCAGGGCGTGATAGTTGTGACCGTGGACAATGTCAAATTGGCACTTCCTGAGCTCCTTTAGCATGTCAAGGGATACATAGTAGGCATTGTTTGGAGAGAAGCTTCTGAATCTTCTGACCAGGACTCCATTTACTTCTTCGTGTCTTGGCAAACCTAAGTTATCTGTGGTGAACATGGTTACCTCGTGTCTCTTGGCTAACCTCTCGCTTATGTTTCTTACGTACTCTTCAGCCCCACCAATAGCAGGGAAGTATTGATTGCATACCTGCAGGATTTTCATTTTAGCCTCTCTTCTTACCCTTTGTTGGCACATATTCCAGTGAGCTGGGAGTAATTATGGCTTTATTCATCTAGCTCCCACTTTGCTAAACCGCTTTTCAAGTGTCCATAGATAAAGCCAAGCCCCACGGCAAAAATAGAGGCAAACAAGACCAGAAGCTGCTTTATCTCCGCTAATGGATTAGACCTCAGGAAAACCCCGGTTGTCCTTCTTGGAATGTACTTGAGGAGCAAATCTTTGAGGTACACTTCTTCAGTAGCTAGGGGTTTAGGGGAAGGGCTAAGTCTTTTTAGCAACGCTTTGGAGTAACCTTGATAAAAGGCTCTTCTGAGCAATATTCTCAGCCTTGTCTTTGATTCGGAAACTTTATGATAAACTACGAGTTCAGGGTTATAAATGAACCCCTTACCAAACTTGTTTTTCATTCTTAAAGCGAACTCTGGCTCTTCTGCCTGGATATAAGAGCTTCCTTTTTTGGCAAAACCGAAGTTCTCATTAAATAAGCCCAAATTTTCAAAAACTTCCTTTTTAAAACTCATGTTCGGCCCCAATGCGTTGCGAACCTCAGTAACACCCTCTTTGGCGAATCCGTCATAGGTCAAGCCCACTAACCAATAAAGCTCTTCAGGCAGGTAGTCTGGCTTTTTCGCCAGCCATATGGGCAAGACCGTCCCCCCGACCGCGATAGCATCACTCTTTTGGTAAGTATCGACTACACCCTCTATCCATCTTTTCTCGGCAACTGAATCATCATCTAAAAAGGCGATAACATCGCCTCGTGCCCTTCTGATACCCAAATTTCTAGCTCCAGATACGCCTATACTTTCTTCTGAGGCGACGACCTGGATATTGCCCTGAGTGTTATAGGTTGTTGCGATCTTTTCACGCAAACTCTCGTTTCCATCAACGACTATGATAATCTCCGTCTTCCGATAGGTCTGATTAAGTAGGCTAGCCACTGCGTCCAGTACGTTTTCGAAGTTATCGCTCCGATAAGTACACACAATAACCGATACAAACATCAGATTTACTCCTACGAAGGTCACAGCAGTCTATGTCTTTATTGAAATCTCTTTGTTACGAGTGTCCACCCTATCTTAAGTCCATCCTTTAGGGCACTGAGCTTGGGAGGGGTCATCCTCCTTCTATAGTAGATGGGCACTTCTGCTATTTTGTAACCTCTCTTAGCTATCTCTATGAACATGTCAGCTTCAAGATCAAATCCTGTTGCATCTAATTTTAGGTCACTGATGACTCTTCTTGTGAGGCCCCAGTACCCGGTACAAAGGTCACTTATTTTAGTTCTATATAAGGTACTAGCCATGAAAGCAAGCAATCGGTTTCCCACCAAATTCGTTTTACTCATAGCCCCTTCTGCCATTTGTCCTTTAAGCCTAGAACCTATTACCACATCGTGTCTCTCTTGTAAAACCTCAAGCATTCTGGGGATGTAGGTAGCAGGATATGTATAATCCGCATCCAGCATGAATATGAAATCACCACTGACCGATTCAAATGCTGTTCTAATAGCTCGGCCTTTGCCCTTTGCTGGTTCTACTATAACTTTTGCCCCCTTTTCTCTAGCGATTTCCGCAGTCCTATCGGTACTATTATTATCAATGACTAGAATTTCAACCCTATATCTCTTTCTCTGTAGGTCTTCCTTAGGTATCTCATCGATGACTTTTCCGACCGTGTCTTCTTCATTTAGAGCGGGAATGATTATGGAAACTGTTTTACTAGGCATTTTACCCCCTTCACCTTGGAAGACGAGACACCTCTATCCCTTTTCCTCCTCCGGTACTACACAAGCTAATATTATTGTCGTTTATCCGGTTAATTGACCACCATGTTCCTCAAGGAATCGGACACCCCACGATGCACTATGTTAAATATTACAGAATAACCACCTCGTTGGCAAGACACCGAGAATTCAAAGATTAATTCTCATACGTCCAGGTTCTGGAGAAAATGTAGAAGAACTTGGATATTTCTTTAGGAGACGTAATTTATAGTATAGATTGAAGCTGGCAAGTCAGGAAGAGAGCTAAAAGGTGGCTTTTCATCAAATACCTCAATGCTTACCTCTGGGATGACAGGCTCAACCGAGCTTAAGGATTGGCTTTGCTCGTACTGATATCACTGACAACGCTTAGTCGACTGATTAATTCACTCTATCCATCTCACCAAATTGACTAAGCTCTCCCTCGAAGATTTGTACTGGCTTACGGGATTTTCCCAGTCCGGATAACCCAAGGCAATTCCTATGACTACATTCTTATTCTCTGGAATATTCAGCACGTCTTTGATTTCATCTCCGTAGGCAGTAATTAGACCAATCGGGCATGTTACCAATCCAAAAGCATGAGCGGCAAGTACTAAATAGCTCAAAGCCGTACCAACATCAATCATCTGTCTATCAGAAAAGCAGTCATCAAGACAGATGATGATGGCAACGGGTGCTCCATAGAAATCGCAACTTCCTTCATTGATGAAATTGTCGACAGATACTCCGATTCTCTCAACATGTGGTTTCATTAGCTCCAAAGTTGCTATACCTCTTTGTCTGAAAGTCTCAGGAAGAGGCTTAACAGCTCCAGAGCCACATGATATCTGTTTTTCCTTGTACGCCTTAATCAGTTTACGGCTCAGTCTATCTTTTTCTTCATTAGCCACTACAGTAAACTCCCATGGCTGTAGGTTGTTTGCAGAGGGAGCGTTGATTGTCAGCTCTAAAATCTCTTCAATTATCTCTCTAGGAACCGGGGCAGGCTTAAAGGCCCGTACGCTTCTTCTATCCCTCATTGCTTCAAACAGGTCCATCAACTTCCCTCCTTTTCCACTCTAATCCATTACAAAACATAAATGATACTTCCACTCATTGTCAAGGAATCTATGATAGGGGACAAGAGCTACAGGTGATACTTTACTCGGCGTTCTACTTCTGGCATACTAATATCTGCAAACGAACAATCCTGCTAAGTTTACAGCTAATCAAACGGCGAAAGGAGCCTTGGAGGGATGATTCGAGCAAAACTATGGTTTAGATGTGCTGTAGTGCATGACCCCGTCACACCTATAGTCGTGCAACCAGCCGTTATTGGTTGGGAGGCAAAACACAGGCAAATTGACCTTACAATTGAGAGGGCTTTCAACGGTGAAGAGCTGGTACGTCGGATGAAAGGTTGGGTGACGGTGGATCCGTCTAAGGTAATTGAGGTGATAAAAGAATTCGGGAGATTGAAGGTCTTAGATGATAAAGAACTAGTCATCGAAATGGAAGAGTCGCAGACTTTTAAGAATCTACAGAAAGCTCTTAATGATGCCTTTGGAAATGAGGTGGATATTGAGTTAATACAGAAACGTAGTTATCGTCAGTAAGAAGGCCTTTATTGCCCGGCAATAGGTTTCGATGGACTGTGACGATAGTTTCGCCCGCTGCGGTTTATTATAGGGGTGATTGGCGAACTTCGGTTTACCCTGGAGTGCGATAATGAACCGGCGCAGGTCATTACCTGTGATAGTGCCGATGTCTTGCTGCTCGGGGCCTAAGAATTCGGCAAAGTAGCCCACGCTGGAGACAACCCAGGCGACAGTCTTAGGACTCTTACCTTCAGCCCCAGCGTAGGTCTTATAGGCTACCAGTGCGTCTTGAAGTGTCATCACTTCAAACTCCTTACACTGATAGTCTAGACCTTGATTGGATAACAGACTACAACTTTGTGCTACATTGCGTGCATTTTGGGGAAGGCAGTTGCCCTTTTTAGGGTTAGTGGCAGGTTCGGCGGCTAAAATTGAGGCTATGGTGGGCGGTACAGGACTCGAACCTGTGACCCCCTGCGTGTAAAGCAGATGCTCTAACCAACTGAGCTAACCGCCCAAAAATCATATCTGCGGAGGGCATTTACCTCCTTTTTAGCTTTGCAATCTGTAATGACATCTTTACAATCTGGATAAATATTTTGTCAATTCTCATTGCTTCTTGACGAAACAGGTAGTCAGCAGACTTTCTGTTTTTCTAACAGTCACACTTTTTAAATCTTCCACCCCCTTTCTGTATATCTTCGTTGCCTAATTGGTAATCACACATTACAATGGGGTGGAGTAGAGCCCATCACTAAAATAAAAAGGAGGATTGCCTGTCCGCCTAACTGATGAAGGGCTCTACTCCTCGGTTATTCTCCATACCAAGCTGATGAATTCAACTGAGCTTACGCCGGATAAGTCTTGAACAGTTCGGCAGTATTCTTGGCAAAATGCTGTTAGCTTAGTATCTGTCAATGTCATTATACAATAACATAATATCAACGCCAGTTAACATTGTCAATTAGCTACTTCCGGCTGGAGGGGCTAAAACTCCTTTACTGGACAACTGCCATGTGGTAGGCTGTGTGGGGTGGGTTGGTGCCATGACCCGCATAGAG
>JAUWYK010000087.1 GCA_030615865.1 Dehalococcoidia bacterium | reverse complement strand
TATTCCAGCACGAACACTGGCTGAGCTTAATCGGCTTATTGCTGAGCAGGAGGAGGCGGTGGAGGTAATGGTAAACCCCAACAAGGGTCAGGCTCTATTTCGGCTGAAGAATATTGAGCTGGTTTCCCAGTTGATTCAGGGTACCTTCCCCAATTATGCCCAGCTTATCCCCCAGAGCTACACTACCAGAGCGGTGATTAGTGTCGCCGATTTCTTGAGGGCAACCAAGACCGCCTCTATCTTTGCCCGTGATGGCAGTGGCATTATCCGCTTGGTGGTAACCCCCGGTGGAGAGCTGACCCCGGGCAAGGTGGTAGTTTCCGCTAGGTCGGAAGAGATCGGTGACGATGTCGGTGAGATTGATGCCGTAGTTGAGGGCGAGGAGGCCAAGATTGCCTTCAATGGCAAATATCTGACCGATGTCCTGAGTGTGCTTCATGAGGCGCAGGTAGCCCTGGAGACCACCAGCCCGTCAAGCCCCGGCGTTGTCCGCCCGGTAGGGGTGGACAACTACATCCACGTGGTCATGCCCATGTTTGTTCAGTGGTGACTTGAACTTGCAGAAAAAAACTGGGGGGAGCCGAAAGGCTCCCCTTTTTTGCTAACAGGGGGCTGGAGAGGCCAATACTTGTCAAAGTCCTATAGACTTTTATTTGAAAACCTCATAAAATTGGTGTACAGTATCTAGTAGACACGATATAAATACGACTGCAAATTGGGATAGAAACACGTGGCCAAAGCAAGACATCTAAAGAACGCTCCAATAGTTGAGGCGATAATTGATTTTCGAGCTAGACTTCCTGTTGGGTTTGATGTCAAGAAGGAGTTTTCGTCGCTAAAAAAGGAATTATCTGGCAGATATAAAAAAGTCGAAAAGGGTTGGCTCATAACAGGTTCCATTGAAGTAAAAGATGCTAAACCAGTAGTAGAAACTCACGAAGATGAAGACATAAAGGGGTACAGATTTACATCCAGGGATAAAAAGGAAGTTGCACAATTTAGAATAGATGGCTTCACATTCAGTAGGTTACATCCTTATACAAAGTGGGAAATGGTGTTAGATGAATCTAAGAGGCTGTGGGAATTATATAGCTCGAGGTCGTCGCCTCAAGTTATAGAAAGGATATCTGTACGATACATAAACAGAATAGATATGCCTCTTGAAGGAGATTTAGAGGAATATTTTACCGCGTCTCCTGTATTGCCTAAGACACTACCCCAAATATTAAGGCAATTTTTTATCAGGTTAGTGGTTCGTGAGAAGGATTTGGAAGCAAGTATCATACAGACACAAGTTCAAAGCCCAAAGACTGGACACGTTGGAATTATTTTAGACGTTGACGTGTTTAAGGAGAATGTAAAGGGTATAAGTGAAAAGAGCATTTGGCCAACAATTAATAGAATGCGAGAATTAAAAAATCGCGTGTTCTTCGAATTGATTACAGAGAAAACTGCGAGGATGTTCGAATGAAAACATTAAGTTCTGCGTTAGGAAGACAGAATCCGGTGGTCTTTTACAGAAACTTCGGAGTGAGTTCGGATGCTAGGACGATTAGTGATGAATCAGACGGAATAAAGCAGAGTTTTGCGAGGACAATAAGCTTTGGAGATAAACTCTCCCAAATTCTTGGGGCACTTATTAGAGCTAGGCAGGAGTACTCTGCGGATAACTGGGATGGATATGACGCAAAGAGCATCGATGAACAATCGTACGGAAATGCACTACGTTTAGCATTATCTCTACCTTCAAACATTCCATCTCCAGAGGTCGACGTTGTACCAACTGGCCAAGTTGTATTCACATGGAGTGAAGGGAAACGCCAGTTGTTCTCGGTAATCGTTGGAAGCATGAATGAACTGTCATACGCTGGCTTATATGGTGCAACTAACACTTTTGGTGTTGAATATTTTTCTGATGGTATACCTGAAACGATTCTAGATAATATCAATAAGGTGTATTCGTAAGGAAGTTTAGTTGGCATTATCAAGTGAAGTTAGTCCAGAGGAATCGTTAGGACGTTACTTAACTGCAAGTGGTCATTTTGCGCGTACAAAGAATGAAGTAAAGTTTACAGCATTTATACCACCATCTGATAAACGATTATCCGTTTGTCGGCTTGATGGTCTAAAACTTGATGATATATGGGATATGGGGCAAAATAAGGTAATACTTACTATGAAAAGACCGCGAAGACTATATGGGGTAGCTGACATTAAAGCAGGGGTAGTCGAAGGAGTGGAATTAAAGACAGACCCTGATCCGGTACCATGTCGGCACGCAGACATAGTAGGTTGGCCTGAAGAAGAAGCTAAGCAACTATCAATAGCCCAAAAACTAGCTGCAGAAGCTAATTTGACACTTAAGCAATAAAACTGTTGTTAAATTTTTAAGAGCCTTGGTATTATATTTATAGTTTCATTTTCCAGAAGGATAATCGTAAGTGCAAGAAATCAGACATGCCCATGTTTGTGCAGTGGTGAGCAGTAATTAGAACTGAACAGAGAGGGAAATGAAGGATGCTAAGGCGATAATCATGAAGAATGGAAAGCCAGCGACTCAGGGTGTGTGCCCCATATGTGGGACTAAGATGTTCAGGATAGGGAAGCGTTAAGCCCAAGATCCCGGTGGACGCACCGAGTACAGGAGGCTGGATATCGAAGATGAAGCGTATCCAGCCTTTCTATTTATGCCGGAAGCCAGTCAATACAGGTAGCTGTCAATTTGAACTGACAAATGCAGCGCTATTTCGTTATCTATTGTAGGAGGCCGAAAGTACTAGTCCAGGCTATGGCATTGTAACCAGTTTTCAATATAATATAGGAGGTAGTCTTGGGTAACAGGTCGTAGAGCATGAGTATTGACCGAGGCGGGTCAGCAGCAGAGGAAAGAAGGAATAAAGAGAGTCAGCTTGCCAGCCTGTACGAGGGGTGCTACGACAGGATCGCCCGTTATGCCTATGCCCGCATCGGCAACAGAGCTGACGCCGAAGATCTTGCGGGTGAGGTCTTCTTGAAAGCTCTTGAGTCCCTTAAGTCATACAAAGAGCGTGGTGTCCCAATGCAGGCCTGGTTATTCAGGATCGCCCATAATCTGGTAGTGGACTACTTGAGGAAAATGACAAAGCGTAAGACCGTTCCCATTGATACTGTGCAGATAGAGAGTGGGGCAAATATCCTGACTGTAGCAGAGAGGAATATCGAGCTTGACCGTGTGAACAAGGCAATGGAACAGCTTACCGCAGAGCAAAGAGAAGTATTAGGCCTGCGTTTCTTTGCTGGATTGACCTCCAAGGAAGTGGGTCATGTGATGGATAAGAGCGACGGAGCTGTACGTGAGATGCAGCGGGCGGCTATAGAGAAGTTGCGCAAGCTGCTCGCTGTAGATGTTTAGGTTTTGGAGGACAACAAAAGAGCATGGCAAATGAGTTTGACAGAATACTTGACGAGTGTCTAGACCGCCTTCATCGCGGGGAAAGCCTCGAGTCGTGCCTTGAAGATTATCCCGAGCATGCGGAGCGGCTTGAGCCGTTGCTCCGGGCAATACTGCAGACGAAAGAGGCGTACTCGTTTGTGCCTTCACCCAGAGCTAAGAGGGCCGCTAGGCAGCGCTTTAATGCCGCTCTTAAAGAGCTGGAGCGAAGGGGAGAGACAAGGCAGCCGCTATTCCCCTGGCTACTCGGTTGGGCAAGAGTATGGGTCCCCGCTGCCGCAGTTATATTAATAGCCGTAATAGGTTACTTTGGGCTAAGGCCGATGCTCTTCCCCCCGGAACCGGTTCCAGAGCCCGCTCCGCTACCTGTAATGCCTAGTCCTCAGCCCAGCCCAGAAGGCAACTTTGTCTTTCTGATAAGTGACGATGTGAATGCTATTGGTGATTTCCGGAGTCTTGAGCTCTCTATCTCCAAAATCGGTCTCCAGGGCGAGGGCGAGGTAAGCCGATGGATCGAGCTTAACCCGCAGGTGGAAGTGGTAGATTTGACCCTCTTGCTGGGCGAGAAAGCCCAGGAAATCTGGAGGGGCAATGTCCCTGAAGGTCGGTACACAAAGGTTTTCATACAGGTCGCTGGTGTCCACGGTATTTTGAAAGAAACAGGTGAAGAAGTAGAGATTAAGCTACCTAGTCAGAAACTACAAATTTCAAAGCAATTCCAAGTTACTACTGATACGGTAACTAGCTTTACTTATGACTTAACAGTAGTTGCCGCCGGTAGCTCCAAGAGTGGAATAAAGTACATTCTCAAGCCCCAGGTCGACCAGAGTGGTGCCGACTCCAAGGCAATAGAAGGCAAAGGAAGAGGGCCAGACAAGGTTGACAACGAGAAACAAAGAGCCCCGACTAAATCCGATTAACCCTCCTTATTCTAATCCTAGTACCAAAGTAAAACCAGGCACTGACCTGACACATTTGCGGCGCTTGCGTTATATAGATTAGACAGCACAAAATCCGTTGCACCATAGAAGGAGGAGGCGAAAATGAAAAGAGTTTTTGTATTTCTGACAGTACTAGCTGTAGCAGCTATGCTATTGGCCGGGTGCGCTCCACCAGGGGCTCCATCTCTAACTCCTGGACCTACGCCAACACCTGATCCAACAACTCCCGAACCTACGCCAACGCCTGGTCCAACAACTCCCGAACCTACACCAACACCCAGTCCAACGACACAGCCGCCAAGCGCTGGCCCATCGACTGGCACCATTAGGGTACTTGTAACCGATGCTCCAGGATATGAAGTGACGAGTGTGGTGGTGTACTTCTCTGAAGTATGGGTCCACAAGGCTGCTGACGGACCAGGAGGTGACGGAGGGTGGATAAAACTGCAAGACATTCCCGGAACCTTTGAGACAGGAGAGATCGACCTTGCCCAACTCAGGGATGATGGGGCCAAAGTTTTGCTGGCCGAAAACGCCATAGACGCGGGTAAATATACTCAAATTCGCGTGATTATGAACGAAGAAGAAGGGGTCACAGTGACTTACATTCCAGACCCAGAGGACCTGGATGGGAATGATGGGCCCAAGACGAAAACAGTCGAGGCCAAACTGCCCAGTGGGAAACTGCGATTTGTCCGCCCCTTCGAGGTGACCGAGGATGCAGTAACTGTGCTCCTCCTCGACTTTGATCTTGAGAAATCAGTTGTTTTTACCGGGGCCAGTCAATCCGATGAGGTCAAGGTTATCGTCAAGCCAGTAGTTAAGCTGCAAATCACTATACTAGGCGGTGAGTGCGACACTGATGCCCAGCTGAGATTAGAGAACAAGGACCCCGACAATGATTGGGAAATAATTGACGATGAGATCTATGGTGTGCTGCAGTACAGTACCGAAGGCGACATGTTCTGCTACGACTTCCGGGGGTACGGCCTTGAGGATACCGACTACAGCCTGATCTACTACGCCGACCATGTGGAAAGGTTCACAAATTGGGGCGGCGACAATCCCGGTGCTCTGATTGCCAGTGGTACCGCTGTTGATGGCACCTTCACCCTATCTGGCTCGGTTAATCTACGCGAGGATCTAGACGCGGATGGTATTGATTTGCCTTGTCCACCTGATTCAAATATTGACGTACACGACTACAGTGGACCCCCAGACAACTATGCCCATGCCCATGGCGCCAAGATCTGGCTGGTACCGTCCGAATGCTACGACGCTGAGTCTCCGGATCCTATTTACAAGGTCATCTCCTGGGAGCCTGATAGATTCCTGTTTGAGACTGATCTGATCACCTTCGATGATACCGGTAACGAGTATGAGCCGCTCGAGTAGTCCAGTGGAGCCAGCCTACAAAAGAGGGAGTCCCTTTAGGGACTCCCTCTTTGTTTCTATGGCTCCTGGGCGTTGCCCTAGAGTATAGCCTGTTCCAGCACGGGTAAACACCCACAGATTGGAACAAACCGCTAGAACGTGTAACCGCATATACAAAGAAGACCTAACATCGAGAAATACGTCTAGTTTTTCTATCCTGAGGTCACAAAACAAGCTTGTGTTACCTGTTAACTGGGTGTGTGACTATTGACATTGCAGGAACGAATAGCTTATGCTTCGTAACAAAAAGGGGGTAGACCAATGCAAGCATACTGTTTCAAGTGCCGAGCCAAGAGAGAAATGAAGGATGCCAAGGCGATAACCATGAAGAATGGGAAGCCAGCGACTCAAGGCGTCTGCCCGGTATGTGGGACTAAAATGTTCAGGATAGGAAAGAGCTAAAGTCGATACTGTGGGAATCAGGATTAACGAAGGCTGGATATCTATTCACTGATATCCAGCCTTTTTGTTTTC
>JAUWYK010000116.1 GCA_030615865.1 Dehalococcoidia bacterium | reverse complement strand
TCAAGATAAGGGCATCGCCTTTTTGGTGTCAATACCGCAAGTGGATAGCATGGATAGGCTCAAGCCCTACTTTGATGAGCTAGCCGATAAGGTTATACATTCAAAAGGCAAAGTCTACAAGCAGGAAGTCCTATCTACCCGGGCTAAGCTAGAGAGGGCAGTGATTAAAAAGGGATTGGGGTTATGATGGAAACTCAAAACCGTATCTGTCGCATAATCAAATCTGCCCTTAAATTTCAAGACTTGGCTGCCGAAAAAATCCCCCCAGATAAGAAAAACGAGGGCGAAGGCAGAGTAGGTAAGCTGATAGTGGATGACCCTACCGAGAAGGAGCATACCGTTCTTTATTTTCAGGTGATGGGTGGCAAACTCCATATACTTGACGATAAGCCAGATGCGGTTAGAAATGAGATTATCTTCCTGGGTATGCCGGAGCGAGGTTACTATGGTGTTGACCTATTTATCGACATGCTCAAGGAAAAGGGACTGATGAGGAAGGCTTATACCGAGAACTGGCTGATTATCACTGGCGATTTGGCATCATATGACAGTGAAGAAATGGTGCAGTTAACTGAGGAGTTTATTGATACCATCGCTAGGAAAATTGGGTTTAGGCAGAAGGCTTAATAATGGCATGTGAGCTTTGTCAGCTAGTTGGTGGGGATATTAAAACCAGGCTTTATTACAAAACTGAGACTTGCACTATTGTTGACTGTGCCACGTGCCTTATCCCGATGGTGGTGTTAAATCACCATGGGTCTGCTAGCGAACAAGAAAAAGGGTTAATGATGGCTACCATTGACTATCTTTTTAACTATGAATCAATCAGGACTGAGCCAAGAAAAATTGGAGACCACGAACACTGGCATATCATAGGAGGAAAGTATCTTGGTGAATAAGTTGCCCCCATTACCACCACCGCCACCGTTGCCACCAACTGAAGCCTTTCTCCCCTTTCCAGGAGAGCCGGATAAAGCTGCTCAACTGCGGTTAAGGGGTTACCTTAGGTTATTTAGATATCTAGCCACTTACCACGAGTGCACAAAAAGGCTTGCTGAACATCCCATTCCAAAAGCGTTTAGAGAGCTTCTATACCCCAAACCCCCGGAGCTTCCTCCAGAGGTAGAGAAGAAACTAGAGGAGATAAGCAAGGAAATCTGGAAGCCTGAGGCGGTAGCTGAGCGACTTGAATTTATTGCACCTCTTATCGAAAAAGAACCCGAGATAAAAGAGAGGCTACTTGCTATTGAGCAAACCTTTATAGAGCGAGGATGGCCCCTACCTAAATGGGAGAGACCAAGTTGGCTGCTGGAATGATAGCTGAAATCCCCTATCTGGTCTTGATTACTGGGGCAGTATTGGTCGGACTTTACATGAGCAATATCCTGTTTGACCTGAACGTTCCCCATTACACTTCACGCAAAATCGGGCACGCTGCTGGCGGCTTGGGCTTCTTGCTGTGTGCCCTTTTATTTTCATCAGGATGGTGGCCTCTTATATTAGCTATCATATTTGTAGTGATGCTCGGGGGGGCTAGACTTGTTAAGCCCGCGACATTCCGTGGGGTTGGTGGCACCGGGCGACCTCAAGAGGTGATGGCTGAGGTCTGGTTCCCTCTGGCCAGTATCCCGGTTATAGGGATAGGCTGGATTTGGCTGG
>JAUWYK010000059.1 GCA_030615865.1 Dehalococcoidia bacterium | reverse complement strand
GGTGCAAATTCAAATAGTATTTTTAGCCGCTCCTCCGAGCTTTTTAGTTTCTCCTCAGCCTGCCTGCGGTCGGTGATGTCCCTTCCGACGATTTGGACGCCGACAGGCACACCATGCTCCCAGAGCGCCCTGCCGCTTATTTCAATCCACATCCATTCTCCATCCTTGCGCTTGAACTGTATTTCCAGAGGACTGGGAGGTTTCCCCATTAGCTTCTCTTTCATCCGTTTTCCCAAGAGCTTTAGAGTTTCAGGGGGAAATAGACCAAGCCTCAACCCATTCTTACCGACCAGCTCCTCGCGTGAATAGCCCGTAGCTTGTAGGATAGTTTTGTTGACATAAGTGATTTTGCCCTTGATGTCCACATTCATTACGCCGGTGGGAATTTCGTCCATCAAAGCCTGAAGTCTTTCTACTGATTTTTTTAATTCTTTTGTCTTGGGTGGCGCGGAGGTAGATGATTTGCTTGCCATCCTTCCTTTAACCATCTCGCTATCCTCCTCCTGAACTACCATCTTGATGCCAATTGTATCATCAAGTCCACAAATATGCCAATAGGCATTTAGTAAGAATTTAGTAGGTATTTAGTAATGTTATATAGCTAAATGAAGGGCAAGTCCAATGGCAGATAGGGCGTATTTATCGGGGGATGAAGTTGCTTATTTAGTGGTTAGCTTCCGGGGTCATATTGGAGGGTTTTTATTTGACTGAAATCCAGCCGTTGCCTATGGCTAGGGCGACAGCGTGAGCTCTGGCATTAGCATCTAGCTTACGTAGGATGGTACTGACATGGTTCTTAATTGTCTGCTCACTAAGTTGCAGGATGTAAGCGATTTGCTTGTTTGAGTTACCGTCAGCAATGTAACTTAGAATCTGGGACTCCCTGGGGGTGAGGGCTATAGATGCTGTGTTCTGAGCAGTGTCCTTGGTTGAGACACAGTTCAGCAATCCGAAGTCATCTGGCTCGGATAGTGCTTGGTGCACTCCAGCCGTGAAAATGGGGTTGTTTCTCAATTTTTATCACCACTATTTTTATTCAAAGCTCGTCTCCCGGTTAGAGCTTAGCTAGTTGATTACCATTCTTCTCTCGGAACTGTTCTTATATCAGTCTCATAATCAATCCACTGACCAAATATTGCCTCTGGCGGAGCATCTTTTAGGATGCGTTCCTTTACTTCTTCGTATTGACCCTGGTATTCAGGGATTTGTTCCTCGTCCTCATCAAATACCATAACCATATTGTTTGGGCACTTAATAGCGCTTTTGATTATCATTGTCCTCCTCTACTTACCCAAGTTATTTATAGGCGCACTTCTATCTTAGGCTGCTGAAATTAATTACTCATAAAACTGGCGTTTAAGTTTCATTAAAGTTTCACGGCGGTGAAAAAGCGCCTGAGTTGCCGGGTAGGGTCTGCTCTAGGGAGTAGGAAGAGGAAGTGAGGAGGTTACTGGTTACACCGGAAAATATGATATAATATCAATTAAAAATTAAACACTTGTCTCCGAGCCTATTCTCCTGAAGGTATACCAATGGAGATTGGCCGATAGGGTTTCGTTGGAAACGGCGATGCCTCCCGTGTTTTGGAAAGGAGAGCTTGTGGGTAGTCATAGGTCTATTTTCAAGCACTTCCTTTTGAAGTGTTTTTTTAATGCCAAGCGCAGCAAATAGCAATGTCAGGAGGTGGTTTTTGGCTAAAAAATGGTTTATCACTAACAGGATGACATTTACCTTTGTTCTGCTCGGGTTGGTTATTTTTCTATTTATTATCGTACCTCTATTTAAGATGATAGTTGCCTCTGACCCCAAGATACTGCTGGATACTGCTCTTGATAGTAAGGTCATTAGCGCTATCTGGCTCACTCTGTATGCTGCCTTGATAGCTACTACCATTGGCTTTTTCCTGGGGGTGCCTTTAGCCTATCTGTTAGCCAGATTTGATTTTCCAGGCAAGAACCTGGTGGAGGGGCTTATTGATGTGCCTATTGTGGTGCCACATACTGCAGCCGGTATCGCCCTCCTCTTTGTTTTTGGTCGTAATTTTCTGGTTGGCAAGGGCTTCCACCTGATAGGAATCGACTTTGTTGACTCTATTGCTGGTATTGTTATTGCTATGCTCTTCGTTAGCGTCCCCTTTTTGATTGATTCGGCTAAAGAGGGGTTTAAGAAGGTGGATGTCAGACTGGAGAAGGTGTCTCGTACCCTTGGTGCCTCACCATGGCAGTCCTTTTTCCGAGTTTCCTTTCCCCTGGCATGGCGAAGCATCGTCGCTGGCAACATCATGATGTGGGCTAGGGGGATAAGCGAGTTTGGTGCAGTTATTATTCTGGCATATCATCCGATGATAGCTCCTACTCTCATCTTTGAGAGGTTTGAGACTTATGGTTTGGCGTACTCCAGGCCGGTAGCGGTGCTACTTATCCTGTTATGTGTCATCATCTTTGTAGTTCTCAGAACATTGGTGTATCGGGGGCAGAAGACATGATACAGATAAAGAATCTGCGTGTTGACCTGGGGCATTTCTTGCTTGAAGATGTTAATTTAACTGTAGACGAGGGCGAGTATTTTGTTGTCCTGGGACCTACTGGGTCTGGCAAGACGGTGCTCCTAGAGACTATCGCTGGTCTATATCCAGTTAAGAGTGGGGAGATATGGCTTGGGGGACGGGAGGTGACACGACTTGAGCCAGAAAAAAGAAACATAAGTATTGTTTACCAAGACCATGTCCTGTTCCCTCACCTTTCAGTAGCCGAGAATATCACTTTTGGCTTGAGGCTTCATAAGCTGCCCCATCAGCAAGTGACACAGACGCTTAACTGGCTTTCCGATTTGCTGGGGATAGTCCACCTTCTGGATAGGAGTCCTGACACACTGAGTGGGGGGGAGCGGCAGAAGGTAGCTCTGGCCAGGGCACTGAGCATCAAGCCCGAGGTGCTACTTCTTGATGAGCCGTTAAGTGCCCTTGACCCGGAAAGTCGGGAGGCTGTGCAACAAGAACTTCGCCAAATACATAACCAGTTGAAGGTGACTACTATTCATGTTACCCATGATTTTGAGGAGGCGGTAGCTTTGGGCGAGCGCATTGCCGTTTTAGGTGAGGGGGGGATAAAGCAGGTGGGGACTCCAGAGCAGATATTTCGGCAGCCTGCCTCTGAGTTTGTTGCCCGCTTTGCTATGGCGAGGAATATCTTTGCCGGTGAAGTGGTAGAAAGAGATGATGGAAATACCGTCTTTCGCACTGAAGGTACCGAGCTGATAGTAGTTACTGACCTTAGAGGGAAACTCCACGCCTCAGTTCGACCTGAGGATATTCTCATTTCCCCTGAGCCGCTCAGGTCTAGTGCTCGTAACTCGTTTTGTGGCACTGTTACCAGTATTGCTGATAAGGGGTCGACATTGTATCTGACAGTTACCCTTCCGCCAGACTTTATCTGTTTGGTTACCCGTCGCTCCTTTGAGGAGATGGGTCTGGCTGAAGGGCAAAAGGTTTACATAACCTTTAAGGCATCAGCCGTCCATATTTTTTAGTCAACAGAATATGGCACAAAATTAAGGAGGTTTGATGAAACGATTAGCTACAAGCCTATTTTTGGTTTTGGCTCTGATATTGAGCCTGATGCCTAGCTGTTCAGGTGGTGTTGCCCTTACCATATTTCATGCCGGCAGTTTGACCATACCCTTTGCTCAGATAAGTGAGGAGTTTAATAAGCTCTATCCTGATGTAGAGATAAGGGCAGAGTCAGCAGGTAGCTCGATTAGCATTCGTAAGGTTACTGAGCTGAGCAGAGAGGCAGATGTGGTTGCTTCCGCCGATTATACCCTTATTCCGGAGTTGATGTTTCCCGAGTATACTGACTGGTACATAACCTTTGCCTGTAATCGCATGGTTATTGCCTATACCGATAGCTCTCAATTTGCTGATGAGGTTAGTAAGGACAATTGGTATGAAATTCTGCAGCGTGAAGGGGTGAAATATGGTCGCGCTGACCCTGACCACGACCCCTGTGGCTATAGAACCCTTATGGTATGGCAACTAGCTGAGGACTATTATGGTGTGCCTGGGTTAAATGATATGCTTTATGGTGCTCCCGGTGAGATGATGAGACCAAAATCGGTCGGCCTCATTGCTCTATTGGAATCTGGTGACCTAGACTATGCTTTTGAGTATGTGTCTGTTGCCAAACAGCACAAGCTGAATTTTATTGAGTTACCGGTTGAGATTGACCTATCCAGCGAGGAGTTCAGGGATTACTATGCTATGGCACAGGTTGAGATTGCCGGCAAGAAACCGGGGGAAACCCTGATTAAAAGGGGCAAGCCGATAATTTATGGGGTAACGATACCCAAGAGTGCCACTCATCCTGAATTGGCGATAGCCTGGGTTGATTTTCTGCTGAGTGCTGAAGGGATGGCTATTATAGCGGCAAATGGTCAACTACCCATAACCCCAGCGGTTACCAATGATAACAGCAAACTCCCTGAGGCATTAAAGAAGCATGTTACCGAGGCCAGATAGATTTCGCAATTACCTCAATTGACAGCTTAATTCAATCTGTGGTATAAATTTCATTGGCAGCGTAGCTCAGTGGTAGAGCAGAGGACTCATAAGCCTTTGGTCGTCAGTTCAAATCTGACCGCTGCCACTAAAGTCGGACTTCTATCCGATAACCTAGAGGACTTACCAATACGGGAACTTTTGGTAATGCTTCTAGGCGAGGAAGGCAAAAGAAGATTGAGGCTGAGGCAAATGACAAACGACCAGCTTTTTGAGGCTTACGACGCCGAGCTTATCTGTCGGCACAGGTCGGCAAAGGGACTCTATGAGGACCGCAGGATACTAAGGCACTTTGCCGAGTTTTTGGGTCAGTTCCCACCAATGCCAGCATTGGGTAAGCAATTTCTCAGCCAGTTTGCCAACCGCAAGACTGCTACTTTGGCTCGGTATGTGGCAGTCCTCAAACCATTCTTTAAGTGGTATGGAGAAGAGCTTGATATGAGGATTAAACAGCCAGCACGACTACCACCTTATGTAGAAGAAGCTGACATTAACGCACTTATCAAAGCGATAGAAACTAAGGCAACTCACAAACGACTAGCCCGTAGGGACACCTTACTAATCCACCTAGCTGTCAATACGGGATTACGCAGAACAGAGCTTACCAATCTCCGAGTTGGGGATATTCACCTTGAGCAAGGTATCTTGACTGTCCGAGCAGGCAAAGGGGAAAAGGACGGTATAGTTCCACTGAACGATACAATTGCCACACTTCTCAGACCCTACATTAAGAATATGAAGCCAGAGCAATCCCTCTTTGGACTCAAGCCTTCGTCAATATCGGGTAAGTTTGAATGGTTTAGCAGGAAGGCTGGGGTTTCTATCTATTGCCATTCTCTCAGACACTACTTTGGCACACAGCTAGTTGAGAAGGGGGCTAATCCAGAAGCAGTTAGACAACTAATGAGACATAGCAGATTGGACACAACCCAAAAGTATTTAAGCCTCAGTGGTAAGGGATTACGAGAAGCTATAGAGTTGCTGGATAAGGAGAAAGCAGAGGAACCCTGGGCATTTGACCCGTTACATCCAGGGCGGAAAGTGCCCCGAACTTACTAAAATGGACACTAGGGAAACTGAGGAAATACAGAAGGCAATAGCCAGGTTCTTACGGAAGCTAAGGGCGACTGGTCAGAATCGAGCCAAGGCTGACAAAAAGTCGAAGCCACGGTAAAGGCTTCTACTCTAACTATAGTCTGCCAGGATTACTCAGTGCATCGGATGCATATTAGCTACTCATCGGTTAGCCAGTCCTAGGAGTTGAACAAAACGATGTTTTGTTCACTTCAGCTCAATGCGAGTGTATTGAAAGAGACCACTGATGTAGGATAATGCCAGCTAATATTTCAGCCAATCGCAGCGCTCAACAAGCTCATCAATACAGCGAGGATAAGGAGGATTTGAAATTCCATTGGGGTCAAGAGCTTCCTTTATCTTCAGCATCCATACATGATAGTTTGGGCCATATTCAGGTCCTACAAGGTATAGAGGAGAATAGGTGATATTGAAAAAGTTATAAAGGCCTTTCTCTATGTCTAACTTTGGTCCCGCTATAAAATACCATTCATCCACCCTGTGCCTTCCCTTTTCATCTATCTCGTAGGGCTCCCAGTGGGTAAGGAACTCTAGGTATCCCATATGCCCGTTTTCGGTTAGCTGGAACCATCCCGGCTCTCCAAAGTCATCCATTAATGGAGGGGTATATTGGCGCTTACGCTTGGCATAAGCCTCTCCCCCTTTAAGCGAGCAGGCGAGTGTCTCTACATGACCATACACTGACATGTAGGTTCCTGCTGTTAACCACATCCTCGCTGAATCGGCGTTTTTAAGCCAAGATTCGTCAGTCTGTCTTGTCCTTCTAGCCTCCCCCCCATACTCCTTTATTATATCCATCAGAACTCGCTCTTCATATTCAAGCTGCTTCTCGGATGTATAACCGATGAGCAAGACACGAAGTATATGAAAGGTGGCAACCTCGTCTTCTTTGCCAGATTTCTGCCAAAGCCTCCAAAATTCATCCTTTGATTTTGCTCTTGCTCTGTACCTCCATATTAGGGGTACCTTGGTCACTGCTGCGCCTATTTCGTTATTCCCTATCTCATACATTGCGTTAACAAGGGCTTCTCGGCTAGGCATGGTGAAGTTACACCATCTCATCCTATTTGTCGGTAATTGAAGGGTTGTATCTGGTGAGATACCTACTGGTTCTAATCTCTCCGGCTGGAAGGGAAGGAGCTTTGTTCCTATTTTAGTCACAATTCCCAAGCCTCCGAACCACCCAATGTATCCCCTGAGGATGCCACGAAGATCCGGCCCAGGTCCCTCACCCCAAAAGTAACTGTTACTGGTGGCAAGTGAGCCCAGCCTAAGTATCTCACCATCCGCTGAGACCCATTCAACTCCTAAAAGCCGACGATTAGGCAAGCCATTTTTATAGTTAAGAGGAGAAAGAGACCAGACTAATAGGTTAGCTAGGACAGAAGCTTGTGCCCCTCCTCCGCCTACCGTAATATATAATCCCCTCCTCATCGCTTGCTCTTGGAGTTGCGAAAGAACGACGCCAGGTTCAACCACGGCATACATATTCTTTTCATCTATTTCCATCCGGTTCATTCGTTTAAGGTCTATTAACAGTACGTTAGAAGCTCTTGGACCAGCATGAGTTACCCAATAAGTACTTGCCGGAACAAAAGAAATCTTGTATCGATTGCAGATTTTAACTATTTTCTGAACCTCTTCGGTGCTTCCGGGAAGGATGACACAAATAGGGACTTCACCTAATACCGTCTCTACTGCCGCATCCTTGCCATGTCCTCCTCGGCTCGGACTGTAAGCCTCGCATACAACCGGGTCTTCTGAAACATACTCGGGACCAACTATTGACTCTAATGCTTGATAAGCCTCTTTCATTAAGCCCATTTTTAGCCTCCTGGTTTGGTTATTTCCTCACCGCTTTATATAGTAGCTCAGAAATATCGTAAACTTTGATTTTTTCCTTCCCTGCTTCGATTGACTCGCCAAGATTTTCCTTGCAATGAGGGCAACAAACCACTATAGCTTCAGCATCGGTGGTTTTTGCTTCCTTTAGCCTTTCACCCGCCGACCACAAAGCGAAATCTCTAAATGCATCTCTTACCCCAGCCCCCGCACCACAGCACCAGGCATTTTCTCTTATTCGCACCATCTCCACAAGTTCTATCCCAGGGATACTCCTTAGAATTTCCCTTGGTGGCTCATAGATACCGTAAGTTCCACGTCTAATCGGTTTTGGCGGCTCGGTAACACCCCATTTCCCTCTCCTGCCTTCCCAGTGAATCCAGGGCTCGCTGAGCCTGCCCAGGTTACATGAGTCGTGGTAGGTTACCTTCATATTTATCTGGTTATTGAACCTCAGACTGCCATCCTTAATCAATTGGTCAATATACTCTACCAGGTGCATTACTTTAAAACCCAGGTCATCTGTAGATTTGCCCAGCAGCTTAGGATAATCCACCTTCCACGTCTTATACCCCTCAGCGCAGCTAACCAACACCGTGCTTGCCCCTGATTTCTTGACTGCCTCAATGTTATGTTCTACCTGTTTTTTGAAGGCGTCAATCTGACCTGTGGAGTACAGGGGATAACCGCAGCACCACTCCTCTGAGTCCAGCAGCATAAATTTGGTGTTAGTGTTAGTTAATATTCTGGCAGTAGCCTGGGCTATCTCAGTGTGGATATAAGAAGAGGCACAGCCGACAAAATAGACTATGTCTGCCTTGGCGGCTGGTTTGATATCCGGGGGCAGCCATTTGGAGCGGTTAGCCTGGGATAAGCCATAGCGGTTATGACTGTTGTCTATGTTCTCAGCTATCTTCTTGTGTTCGGGCATGGGGCCCTTTCCATCTCGAACACACTTTACTCGGGCTGCTTCAAGTACAAGTAGAGGCTCTAGATCAAGGTTTCGCTTACATCCGGCATCACAGGCTCCGCATAGAGTGCACTTGTATAGGATGTCCAAGAGCCTAGCAGTATAGTCATATTTGCCATCTAACAGTCCCAAGATAATCTTCTCTCGCCCGTATGCGGCGTAAGCATCAAAAGAATACCTTGCCAGGCTGGGACACTTTATACCGAACTCAACCCCGGGCATATATATATGATCCACCCAAACACAGCCTTTACATCCTACGCATCTTTCCGCATCATATCTGAAATTATTAATATCGGTTACGTCTAAATTAAATTCCTTTTTGATTTTTGTCATCTCTCCCCTTTAGAAGCACAGGTTACCAGGGTTCATTATATTATTAGGGTCAAAAATGTTCTTTATTTTCCTTAATGTCACGGTGTAACTCGTAGCTCGACTATACACAAGGTCAGATAATATGCCATAAGGTCGAGTAAACAGCGCTCCCATATTTAACAGGTTCTCAATAGCCTCCCTATACAGCACTTTAATTCGCTCTACTTCAACAGGATTTTGCGGATCATAGTAGAAATTAAATTCACAGTGGCAACCGGCACCAAATTCGATGGGCTGTACATAATGTCCGAGAGCAATTACATCATACCCATGCCTTCCTGCTATCTCACCCACCACTGTAACAAATTGCGGCACTCTATCAAGCGTGGTGATACAGAATAAATCCTGACAGGCACCTTTATGACGAAACTTCCAATAAGTTACTTCTTCGGGCCAAGGCTCCTTTAGCATTTGCGGTAATTGCATTTCTAATCCAGGAACACCGGGGAGAGCCTCCCAGATTTCCAAAAAGGGAAACTCCACCTTCATTATCTCTGTTAAAGCCTCCTCTTCATATTCTATCCTCTCCTCAGGTCTCCTGCCTGCCGCACTCAATATTAAAATAAGTATCCAAGGGGGCAAAGTCGCTATTAGGCTTTCAAAATCTTCAGGCTGTCTTTCGGCAACAATGAGAGCTAAATTGAATTTATCCATCAGGAAGCATTCATAGCCAATCCTTCTCCTTTGAATTCGATAAATGGGCTCAATAGCATCTTCTATCTCGGGAAAAGGGATAAAGAAGGTTTTGCTTATCTTGGGCAAGTTCTCGACCTTAACATTTGCCCACGTTACCACTCCCATAGTCCCTTGTGCCCCCTGAAGGAGGCGATAGAAATCAATGGTACCAGGGCCCTGGGGCTGAGCGCCTTCAGAGAAGCTCTGCGGGTATCCGGGGGCACTGGCCGAGCCCGTTTTAAAAAGATCGCCATTGGGCAGCACTATCTCCATAGCCAACAGGGGGTCACCATATTCATATCTGGGATTTATTAAAGGCTCCCGCTCCAAGAGGCTTGTGAGTACAGATTTCTTTGAATGAGGAAGGAGAGGAGTCATCATCATAAAATTGTGCTCTCCAAGTGCTGCTTGAAATTCCTTCCAGGTTACCCCTGGCTCAATCTTTGCCTTTCTATTCCTCTCATCAATCTCCGGTATTCTGTTCATCCTATTCAAATCTAATATAATTCCACCTTGCTTTGGTATAGTAGAGCCGGTGAAATGAACTTCAGAACTACAAGGGATGACAGGGATCAAGTGCTCATTAGCAATTCTTATTACTTTTTGCACCTCTTCAGCCGATTTTGGCAGTACCGCATAATTGGACATTCCGGGTGGCAAAAGACTGTAATCCCTAGAGTAAGCCTTGAGTGTCCCAGGACTATCGGAAACAAGTTCAGTTCCCACCGCCTGCTTTAATTTTTCTTTTATCTGCATATTTCGTCATCCTTTAGACTGGCATATCTTCCCTTCTGAGGGCAGGGAATAGCCCTCGTTTTGTTTTGCTTTTCTAGGGTAGCATATACCGATTTACTTTTCCACCACTTTCGGGAGCTCATTTGAGCAAACCCGTGTGCACAACATGGTGCCCCTGCCCTCCTGGCCAAACCCGTATGAAGTATGATGGGACTTCCTCTTAAGGAGTGAACCCGTATCTAACCGCTAAATTGGGAGCCAGGAAGAAAGAGGCTGGGGTCTGCTCACCGATGTTACATTGAGGTAAAAATTAGTTACCGGAGCCATTGACTGAAACAATATAGTATGTTGTTACCTTAGAAAAGGGGCTCAAATCAGTAGGAAAGTTGAACATTTTGGCTGATTGTTTAGTGGGAAGTAAACTCTAACTTAAGATGTGGTACAATCATTGGGAGTAGGTCAATGGCATTTCTTCTTTTCTTGAGGTTTAAGATTTCTTCCTTCAGCTTGGCATCATCTACTGTCACGCAATATCCTCCAGTCATTGGTGCAGACGTTCATCCTCTTTCCCCTGACGGAGCTAATTAGAGTGACGTCCAAGTTATCAGCTATTTTTACTCCCAGGTTAGTAGGCGCAGATATGGAGATGATTATTGGGATGCTTCTTTTAGCTATCTTGTGCAATATCTCTGAGGAAATTCTGCCACTGGTTATTACTATCCGGTCATCGGTGAGTATATCCTCCAAAAGGCATTTCCCAAATATTTTATCAATAGCATTATGCCGGCCTATATCATCGCTAAAGACCAATATGCTTTTCCTATCACATAAGGCAGCACTGTGGACACCGCCCGTAGCTCTGTAGACCTGAGAGTGATGTTGAAAGTCCTTTACTAGAGTGAAAACGTCAGCAATTGACATTTTCACCGGTGACTCCACTTTTTGAGCGGTAATATCAGCCGCACTGTAGAAAGAGGCACCTCTCCCGCAGCCTGAAGTTATGAACCGCTTGAATAAAACGTCTCGGTCAATCTCCCCGCCCTCTTTGGTTTCCACTCGCACTATGCCCCTTCTTTCGTCAACTATTATCTTTTTGATTTCATCCTTATTCCCCAGTAACCCTTCTGAAAAAAGAAAACCAACAGCCAAGTAGTTTATGTCTTTAGGGGAACAGAGGAGAGTCACCAGTTCCTGGTTGTTCAGGATGATGGTAAGGGGAAATTCTCTAGCGAGCACATCCTCAATGCTACGTTCGCTTTCCTCGGTAAGCCGCACATAGGGAACCTCTCTACTTCATTATCCATATTTTCCTATCCTTCTCATCACGTGGTCTCCAGCCTTAACAAATCCACCACGGATTACTCTGGCAAACACCCCCTCTTTTGGCATGATGCATTTACCCACCTGACGAAATATAGCACATCCACTGTGACACTCTTTACCGATCTGAGTAATCTCCAGGATGACTTCCTTGCCTATAGATACCTTGGTGCCAACCGGCAATGAAACCAGTTCTATTCCTTCTGTAGTAAGATTCTCGGCGAAATCCCCAGGGTTTACCAAATAGGCTGACTCGAGCGCAAAGGTGCTCGGGCAATCGTAGACTGCTACCTCCTTTCGGTTAATCAGCTTCATTTTATCCCTTTTCGGGGTAGCAGTCACTTGACAAAATGGGTAACTCCCCAAAAGTCATAAGACCTTTGGGGACCCCGAATGAATTCAATTTTCTTTCTTTATCTTTCTTCACCCTCTCTGACTATAATTCTTGCCTCCTCGGGGATAGGAGGAGGAACTGGCTCAGCAAGAATCCTTTTTACCGCGCCAAAGCGAGGGGGACAAACTTGGAAGCAAATTCCACACCCTATGCATTTCTCTTGGTCGATGACATGGATCTGATTCTTGCCACCTATGATTGCCTCTACAGGGCATTTCCTAAGGCAAATCATGCAGGCCTGGCACTTATCCGGCTCAATATAGTATGAGGTTAGCTTCTTACGGACATAACTTTCAACTGCTTCAAGATCTAGTTTTAACTGCTCTAGATCTTTTCCTTCGCCTATCCCAAGAGGTCCTAACTCCTTTAGCTGCTTGGTGAAGTTGGTAACAATTTCGGCAAAACGAATTCCTTCAGAAGCAGACACCCATTCAATCCGCAA
>JAUWYK010000088.1 GCA_030615865.1 Dehalococcoidia bacterium | reverse complement strand
GGGTGTTGATAACGGTCTTATCACCCGTGAACTGCGCAAACTCTTCAGCCAGGAACTGGGCTGGGCTCCGAAAGAGCTCCACGAGAAGGGCACGGTGCTCCAGCTTGAGGTCGGCTCCCCCACCGGGATGAAGCCGCATGTTGCCAAGGACAACTTGAAGTTTCTGGATGAGGATTTTACCGAAGCCACCGGTATTGAAGTCTCGACACCGTGGGACAAGGAAGGTGCTGATATTCTGTTAATTCACAGCGCCGGTGACATTGTCTCCTTTCCGGAGGGCCCGATTTCCTTCAGCATTTTATGCAATGCCGCCGGAATCAGCTGGACCCTCTCATCGGCAGTGCCGGGATACGATGGCGTCAACTATGGTCTGTTCTATGACGATATCCAGCTGGCCAGGGTTGCTACCACACATGCACAGATTGCCAGAAAGCTCAAGGTAAAAAAGATAGTCATGGGAGAGTGCGGGCATCAGCACAAGGCCTTTATGACGGTAGCCGACAGGATGCTTACCGGAGACCTGAATATACCACGGGAGAGCGTGATGACTTTCTTGGAGAACCTGGTTTTCAGCGGTAAGATTGAGTTCGATCCGTCGAAGAACAATTTCCCGGTGACCCTTCACGACCCCTGCAATATAGTGAGAAACCTGGGCATAGTTGAGCCCCAGCGCCGAATTCTTCGCTCTCTCTGCCCCCAGTTCCGTGAGATGACGCCTCACGGAGTGGACAACTACTGTTGCGGTGGTGGCGGTGGCTTAAGCGTGATGTCCGATGTCAACTTCACGGACTGGAAGGTGTACGTTGCCGGCAGGATGAAATTCAAACAGGTTCTTGATGCCTTCTCTGACCAGCCCGGGCCGGAGGTAAAGAAATACATATGTGCACCGTGCTTAAACTGCAAGCTGCAATTCCGGGATATGTTAGCGTACTATGGGGCACGGGAAAAATCCAGCATTATTTACGGCGGTCTGGCTGAATTAATTGTTAATGCCATGGTTGATATTAAAAAGCCTTTCATTACATGGGGAGAGTATTAAGGAGAATAGGCTAACACTGTTGCTTTGATTGCTCTTTAATAGCCCCATAGGGTATACTATATTCTTGCTTCCAGTACTTAAGAACTGCAGAATGGTGGTATGAAAAATAATAACTAACCCGAGAGGAGATTGATTTTTATGGCAAAAATGGAACTGGCCGGCGATATGTACGAAGTTGATGAGAATGGCTTTATGCAGGAAACTGAAAGATGGAATGAAGATGTTGCCAAAGCGTACGCTGCATTAGAAGATGTAACCGAATTAACCGAAGACCACTGGACGGCAATTAAATACCTGAGGAACTATTACCTAGAAAACGGCATCTGCCCCATGATAAGAAGGCTTATCAAGGTAACGGGTTTCAATCTGCATCGGCTCTATGAGCTCTTTCCGCAGGGACCGGCAAACTCCGCATGTAAGTGGGCAGGGGTACCCAAACCAACAGGATGCGTATAAATTTAGGCACCTGTCGGTTTAAGTCAACTTTTTTAGGTAATTAACTAACAGCATTCCTTGTCCTCTTAAGGCTTAGGATTTTCTCAGTCAGTTTGGTATTTCCGTTGTCCATCAGTTACCACCCTCCACCCATTGGCATAGATATTCATCCTCTCTCCTCTGACGAAGCCAATAAGAGTTACACCCAAATCACTGGCCAACCTGACCCCTAGATTAGTGGGAGCAGATTTAGAGATAAGTATAGGCATATTTCTTTTGGCTACCTTGAGCAATATCTCCGAGGAAATTCTGCCGCTGGTAATTATCATACGGTCATTCGTTGGTATATCTTCCAGGAGACATTGACCAAAGATCTTATCAATGGCATTATGCCTGCCTATGTCTTCGTTGAACAACAGAATGTCTTTGTTATCACATAAGGCTGCACTGTGAACACCACCAGTTGTCCTGTAAACCTGGGAGCGATGCTGGAAGTCCCTTACTAAGGCAAAAACTTCATGTGCTGATATTTTCATTAGCGAGTGTACCTCTTGGCTCACAGTATCAGCCGCGCTGTAGAAAGAAGCTCCTCTCCCACAGCCTGAAGTTATGAGCCGCTTGATGAATAAGAGCTCATTGTCATGTTCATGGTCTTCTTCAGTTTCCACACGTACCACACCTCTCTGGTCATCGACTGTTATCTTCTTGATTTCATCCTTGCTTTTGAGCAACCCCTCCGAAGCAAGGAAACCGACAGCCAAGTATTTGAAACCTGCTGGAGAGCAGAGCAGGGTTACCAACTCACGATTGTTTAAGATGATGGTGAGCGGTAGTTCCTTGATTACTATATCCTCAGTATCCTTCTTACCTTCCTTGGTGACACGCTGTATGAGAAGCCTCTCAGTCTCCATCTCTATTATCCTGCACTTGGAGATACGTTAAATCTAGGATATCTGCAGCTTTGATCCCCTCTTTTATATACCCTAACTCGACCATATAGCCTATTGTATCTTGAACTACTTTTGAATCGATACTCGTGGTATATTCAATTCTATCCATTGAGCGGGATATAACTTTGGGTGTTATTTCTAGATTCACATTAAGCTCTGCTTCTTTAGCCAGAAAGATTTTCTCTCCGGCGACTTGCAATTGCCTGGCCATGATTTCCGCTGTCTCATCCCGGTGCTCATTTATCCAAGCTGTGGCCCTTTGCGTAACCTTGACCAATCTTTTTACTAAGTCGGGGTCGTTCTTTATAAGTTCAGTCCTAACTACCAAAACATCTCCCTGCATACCAGGCCATAAGTCTTGGCTGTTAATTAGCACAGGAAATCCTGAGGATTCAGCCATGGTGGCATGTTGTTCAGGAAGGAATGCTGCATCTAGTTTCCCAGCAATTAAGGCAATGACCTCTTCTGAAGGATTCATCCGGAGAATGGTTACATTCTTAAGATGATATTTGTCTATCATAAGGTTAAGCAGGAGATCGGTCACAGTACCTTCCCTTAGACAGCCAATGGTCTTGTTTTGCAGATCTTCTATCTCCTTAAGTTCTGGCCTTGCCACCAGGCCGTAACCATACTTATGAATTCCTGCTATCACCTTTATCGGCACTCCTCGAGCATAAGCCATAATAGCTCCTGTCAGCCCCATATAGCCAATTTGAATGTCTCCTCGGGCTAAAGCGGCGGCAACAACTGCCCCTGACTCATAAATCTGGAAGATAGGTAGCAGCTCTAGCCCTTCCTCTTCAAACCAACCCTTAGCGTGGGCTATATAAGCACAAGCAGCATGATTATTAAATTCAACAGCTATGCCAATTGTTTTTTCATCGTTTTTATAAATACAGTTGCCCCCCGTTAAAATAATCATTAAAGCACTAATGAGGAATAGAGCGAGTAGTCTTTTTGCCATTTTATCTCTATCGTTTTATTTTTATTGTATCTCTTGCCTTTACTAAGCCTCCCTTGATTACCCTGGCAAAGACCCCTTCTTTAGGCATGATGCACTTGCCTATCTGACGATAGATAGCGCATCCGATATGGCACTCCTTACCAATTTGGGTAATTTCTAAAATGGCTTCTTTTCCTATAGAGATATGTATGCCAATAGGTAGTGAGAGCAGGTCTATCCCTTCAGTGGTAAGATTTTCGGCAAAATCCCCCGGGCCTATATCGAAGCCTGAACTTCGCATTTTATTGATACTCTCAATAGCCAGCAGGCTTACCTGACGATGGGTGCAACAATCAGCATGAGCGTCACCGAGGAGACCATAATCCTGCTTAATGATACCTTCGGCCATCGGTTGTTTCCTTGTGCCCTTTTCTTTACTCTTACAGAGTGCAATTATTCTGGCCATGGTCATCATCCCTGCTCACTAAGTCTATATTTTTCAAGGGCACCGTAGAAAGCCTTCCAGAAGGGGTCAACGATAGGGTGTTCAAGCCTCTTCTCGTTCCCTCCTTCTACTAGAACTATTCCCTTATCTGGTTCAGTCAGCTCTCCGACAATGGAAGACTTAATACCCTTTTGAGACAAAGCCTCTACCACTTCCCGAGCTTTATGCTCACGGCAGGCAATGATTAGCGTCCCTTCGCTTATCGAGGCATGAGGGTCGATGCCAAAGTAGCCACATATTTCCTCCACACAGTTCTCAACTACAATTTGCTCCTTTTCTATCCTCGCCCCCAGACCAGCAGCCTGAGCCAGTTCATACAGTCCGCCCCATATCCCGCACTCGGTGGCATCATGCATAGCCGTAACACCATTGTCTCTAATGCCAACGCTTACTGCTGTCATGGCATCCTCCACCACTGACATCTGATAGAATATCTGCTCTGCCCTCCGGCTAAAGTCAAGCCCGAATTGCTCCTCAATAAGCTGGGGAAACATGGTAGCGAAGATACCTGTTGCCTCAATAGCTGGCCCTTTAGTAATGATTATCTTATCTCCAGCTCTTGCCATTCTAGGAGTGACATATTCATCTTTGTCGCCAACGCCTACCATAGTAGCTCCACCCACCATAGGGTAGTGACAATTCTCGTACCTGGCGGTATGACCACAAATGATGGAGATTCCCAGCCGCTCACACTCGCGGTGCATGGTGTCCCACATTATCTCCAACTGCTCCCTGGTCATCTCCATGGGGAGGTTCAGGTCTATGGATAGAAATCTAGGCTTCAGCCCACAGGTCACAGCGTCAGAGGCGATAATGTGAATAGCAAACCAAGCAGCCCTCTCCCAGCCGTACTCAGGGACGATAAACACCGGGTCACAGGTAAATGACACTGCCTTGTCCCCGATTTCTACTATTCCCACATCCACCCCATGCTGTGGTCCGACCAAGATTTTTTCACTCTTAGCCCCCAAGCGGGGGAGAATTAGCTCGTTGAAGATTGCCGGCGAGATTTTACCAATCTCAGGTATTTGATTTATTTCCATTGTCCCTCTTCTTGCTTTTGGCAAGGTAATCTTCAATAGCCGATTTAAGTGCTTCCTCGGCTAAAACTGAGCAGTGCATCTTAATTGGGGGCAGCCCATCCAGGGCTTCAGCTACCGCTCGATTGGAGATTTCCAGTGCTTCACTTATGCTCTTTCCTTTTACCATCTCGGTCACCATGGAACTAGTAGCAATGGCAGCGCCACAGCCAAAGGTCTTGAATTTGGCGTCAGTAATGGTGCTGTCATTTACCTTGATGTAAAGCTCCATGATGTCGCCGCACACCGGGTTCCCCACGTGGCCGATGCCATCAGGGTTTTCTATCTCTCCTACATTCCTCGGGTTCTTGAAGTGCTCCATCACCTTTTCACTATATAGTGACCATACATCACGCATCTTTTCCTCTCCTATCTATGGCTCTTTAAAAGTGGCGACATAGCTCTGAGCTTAGCTACAACTCGGGGCAATACCTCCAAAACTCGACCTATCTCGTCCTCGGTGGTCCACTTCCCCAGACTAAACCTCAACGAACCGTGCGCCTGTTCAGGAGAAAGCCCCAGTGCCAGGAGCACATGGGACGGCTCAAGGCTTGATGAGCTGCAGGCAGAACCGGTAGAAGCACAAATCCCTTCAAGGTCGAGGTTTAAAAGCATAGATTCCCCTTCGACAAAATCAACGCTTATATTGACGTTGTTGGGCAGCCTCTTTAAGGGATGACCGTTTAAGCGGGTATGGTCAATCCGCTCCAGGAGACCTTTAATCAGCTGGTCACGAAGATAAGCCAGCCACTTTGCCTCCTGGCTCATTTCCTGTTGGGCAAGTTCTATCGCTTTGCCAAAGCCCACAATCCCAGGAACATTCTCCGTGCTCGCCCGCCGTCTTCTCTCTTGCTCACCTCCATGCATAAAGCGGATCAGTTTGGTACCCTTTCTGATATATAACGCTCCAACCCCTTTGGGACCGTAGAGCTTATGTGCTGACATAGATAGCAGGTCTACCCCAAACTTATTCACATCTATCGGGATGTGCCCAGTTGTTTGCACTGCGTCAGTATGAAAATAGACCCCCGCTTCTTTGGCAATCTTGCCCATCTCGGTTATCGGCTCTATAGTGCCGACTTCATTGCTGGCGTGCATTACCGAAATGAGGATGGTTTTATCAGTAATAGCCCTTCTGACATCGTCAGGTTCAACCAAGCCATACTCATCTACTGGGAGGTAGGTAACCCTG
>JAUWYK010000070.1 GCA_030615865.1 Dehalococcoidia bacterium | reverse complement strand
AATACCACTGTATTGATTACCGGTGAGAGTGGCACCGGGAAGGAACTAGTGGCACGAGCTCTTCACTCCCAGAGCCATCGCCAGGGCAAGCCCTTTATCGCTGTCAGTTGTGCTGCCTTACCTGAGAGCCTGTTAGAGAGCGAGCTGTTTGGCCATGAGAAGGGCTCCTTTACCGGGGCTTATGCTCAAAAGAAGGGAAAATTCGAAGTCGCTAATAGAGGTACTCTCTTTCTGGACGAGATTGGCGAGATGAGCGCCAATATTCAAGTTCATCTGCTGAGAGTGCTGGAAGAAAAGGAATTCACTAGGGTTGGTGGTAATGAGCTAATTAAGGTTGATGTAAGGGTTATTTCAGCGACCAATAGGGATGTGAAACAGGCGGTAGCCAATGGGCAATTCCGGGAAGACCTTTACTACCGACTCAATGTAGTTACTATTGAATTACCTCTGCTACGGGAAAGGAAAGAGGATATCCCTCTCTTAGCCCAGCACTTCTTGAAGAAGTTTGCCTTGGAGAATCAGAAAGACATAACCGGATTCTCCCCTGAAGCTACCGATTTTTTCTTGAATTATGAATGGCCGGGTAATGTCCGGGAATTAGAGAATGCTATTGAAAGGGCGGTTATCTTAGCCAAAAATTCCTCCATCCAGGTTACTGACCTGCCTCAGGAAAATTTACTATTGGCTCGCTCGGCTTCACCGGGGGGAAGACTTGAAGAGGTGGAGAAAAACCATATCATTAGCGTACTCAACGAAACCGGGGGGAATTATAGCCAAGCTGCCAGACTGCTAGGAATTTCCAGAATGACCCTCTATAATAAAGCTAGAGCATACGGATTAAATGTAAAGAAAATAGACAATAGCTGATTAAATCTTTTACAATTAGAGCTCTGCTTTAAGCAGAGATTTAGGCTATCCTGAGTATTTTGGATAGCCTTTTCTTTTGGCAAGAAAATTGCATCTAAATAGGTTGGAGGTGATATAAGATGAAAAGGCAAACAATCCAAGAGGGTCAACAAATAACAAAAGGAGGTGGTGAGATGAAACCGATACTAATCGTAGAGGATGAAGCTATTATGAGGGAATCGCTTAGGGACTGGCTGACTGATGCTGGCTATCAGGTAGAAGCTGTGGAGGAGGGTGAGGAGGCGTTAAAAACTATCGACGAGGGGGACTTTGGTGTTGTCATCCTCGACCTCAGGTTGCCGGGAAAGGATGGGCTTGAGGTATTACGGGAGGCCACAGCGCACAGGCCGCAGCTTAAGGGAATCATTATTACCGCTTATCCCTCAGTGCAGACAGCGGTAGAGGCGATGAAAATAGGGGCTATTGATTATTTGCCTAAGCCCTTCGACCTTAATGACCTGGAAAAATTAATCACGGAGACTCTTGGACCGGTCCAGGTGGAGATAAAGCCCAAGGCTGTCGCTGAGGCAGCTGTAGCCGAACCGACCATAGTAGAGGAGGCCAAGGTTGAGGAGGTCATAGCCATAGCCCCAGAAGAAATCCCGGTCCGTGTCAAGCAGGGCAAGGAGCACTTTGCCAGCGGTCGTTACCAGGAGGCACTAACGGAATTTCAGGCTGTTCTCGCAGTTGCTCCGGGAAACATTGAGACCAGGGTCTGGATTCGGAAGACAAAAGAGGCGCTAACAGAACCAGAGGTTGAGGTAGTCACTGAAGGAGAGGCGGCTCCTGTCGCCGAAGAGGTCAAGCCCAAGGAGTGCGTCTGGATGAAGATGGGGATGGTTGCTTATCGCCTCTGCACCCGTAACTACGATTGTCTCGCCTGTGAGTTTGACCAGATAATGCAGGAGAAGATGGCTAGTGGTGAAGCTCCAGAACTCGAAGAGGCACTGCAGAGATTTAAGGAGTTACCCGGTAATCAAAGACTGTGCCGCTATGCCCTTAAGGGTGATGTCTCCTACCGGATTTGCAGCCGTCTCTTCCAGTGTGCCGCCTGTGAGTTTGGTCAAATGATGGAGGATGCTCTCCAGCAAAGGCTGGCTAAGCTAGCGGTACGGCGAGAGGCTTTGCGCAAAAAGGAGCAGAAAACTGAAGCTAAAGTGTAGCCGAAGATTCCAGATGGCGAGCGACGTTAAACACTGACAAACGCGGGTGAACGTAATAGAGGCTCAGGTGTTTTCAATGTCATCCCATCCATCGGGCTGCTTTCTAAATAGCCTTGCATCCTATCTAACCTGTTGCCTCATGCAAGTGATCACTAATCATATCTTCCTATCTAAAGTGGGCGGTACTGGACGAGAGACAGAACTTTTGAATTGGCCTTTACTCACCTGCTCTCTGCCTCTTGCAGTCGCCTCTGTCTTTTAACTTCTCCTCTTAATTCTGCTTTCCCCTTCGCCAATTTTCTCCTTTTTTGCCTCTACCTTTTGAGGATGTGCAATAATCTCTTTTAGCAGAATGCCTAACTTGGTTAAGAATTTAGCGCTGTGAGATTGATAAACAATATGGCTAGATGCTACCCACTCATCCAGCGGTTCATCTCTGGTTTGGAGTATTGACAAAGCGTAATAAAGAGGATTAAACTCAAGTTTCAAGATATAAGATACCCTGCAGACTAAAAAGGAGGTGCTATATGTAACAGCACGCTAGATGAGAACCCAAAATCTTATTAGGAGGTCTCCAATTGAGGAAAAAAACGGTATTAACGCTAATTGGTGGCATGTGCATAATACTGGTATTGGCAGCACTACCTTTGATGACAGCGTGTGCTGCTCCGGCGGGACCTGTAGAGCTGAAGATGTCTCACTTTATGTCGGAAAAGCATCCGATGCATGTCAAGTTAATGGCACCTTTTGCTGAGGAAGTGGCGACGGCAACCGAGGGTAGGGTAAAGATAACCATCTATTCTGGCGGTGCTCTCGGTAAACCACCAGACCAATATGATAGCGCAGTAACCGGTGTTACCGATATTGCCTTTGGGTTGCATGGTTATACTCCAGGTAAGTTCCCGCTGACTTCAGTTATTGAGTTGCCCAATATGGTTACTTCGGCATCGAGTGGGAGTAAAGTTGTGTGGGAACTCTATGAAAAGTTCCCTGAGATTGTGGCTGAGCATCCCGGTGTCAAAGTGCTCACCATCTGGGCCCATGACACAGGGCAGATAATGACGACCAAGAAACCAATCCGCACCATGGACGACCTCAAGGGCCTGACGCTGAGAGCACCTACTGCTTCCCACGTGGCGATGGTTGAGGCCTGGGGGGCGACAGCGGTACAGATGCCCATATCTGAACTCTACGACTCCTTAGAAAAGGGAGTTGTTGGCGGCTGCGTTGTTCCCTATTCGGCGATCAAAAGCTTCAACCTTCACGATGTGGTAAAGTACATGACCGTAGGCGACTTCTATGTTGCCAGCTTCTTCCTGGTGATGAATCTTGATTCCTGGGAGAAGATATCGTCCAAAGACCAGAAGATAATAGAAGGCCTCATTGGCAGCCGTATGTCAGAGATAGGTGGCACCGCATATGACGGTGGTGCAAAAGTCGGTCTCCAAACCGCTCAGGAAGCTGGCATGGAGATATATACTCTGCCGGCGGGTGAACTAGCTAAGTGGAGACAGGCTCTGGCACCCCTATATCAGAAGTGGGTAGCCGATATGGAAGCCAAAGGACTCCCGGGGCAGAAGGTCTATGACGAAGCGGTTAGGCTCGCCGCGCAATACAAGTAAGGTATGAACTGGCATTATGTTAGATAAAGCCGCCCATTGGGTGGAGAGGTTTATCTCTCCACTCAATGGGGTTGCGCATAGAGTGGGGTTAGCTGTTCTCTTTCTGATGATGTTCCTCACCGTGGGGGATGTTGCCGGGCGTTACTTCTTTAACAGGCCAATATCGGGCACTTTTGAACTAACCAACTTTATGCTGGCCTTAGTTGTCTTCTTCTCCATAGGCTACACTCAGCTTCGCAAGGGGCACATCAGCATTGATGTGGTTGTGTCCCGATTTTCACCACGGGCCCAGGCGGTTATTGATAGTATTACCTATCTTTTCAGCCTCGGCCTCTTCTTCCTGGTAGCCTGGCAGTCGGCAGTGTATGCTAATCGTCTCTTTGAAGGGCATAATGTGTCTGGCGTATTGTCGCTGCCCATTTACCCCTTCGTAATCACGGTGGCTTTTGGCAGTTTGCTCTTTTGCCTCGTCTTGCTGGTTGACCTTCTCAGCTCATTAGCTAAGGTGGTGAAACATGAGCCCTGAGCTGGTCGGCATTATCGGAATAGTTGTTCTATTAGTCCTTTTTGCCTTCCGTATGTCGGTTGGCTTGTCTATGCTGCTGGTTGGCTTTCTGGGCTATTCCTACCTGGTTAGTACCCAGGCCGGGCTTTCCAAGTTAGGTGTTGACCCCTTTGCCACGGCCAGTTTTTATAGTCTGAGTGTTATCCCGCTGTTTGTCCTGATGGGGATGTTCCTCTCCTATGGGGGTTTGGGGCGCGATCTGTATAGAGCGGTAGACACCTGGATGGGGCACCTGCGGGGTGGCCTGGCTATGGCTACCATCGGTGCTTGTGCTGCCTTTTCTGCTGTCTCCGGCTCAACCACGGCCACGGCCGCTACGATGGCCACTGTAGCTCTGCCGGAAATGAAACGATATAACTACAAGGATAGCCTGGCGACCGCCTGTGTCGCTGCTGGCGGAACACTGGGTATCCTCATTCCCCCCAGTGTAATCCTCATCCTCTACGGCATACTTACCGAAGAGCGTATAGGCCAACTGCTGATAGCTGGTATCTTACCTGGAATCCTTCAGGCTGCCCTGTTTATGGTTACTATCTACCTTCAAGTGAGGCTTAATCCCAGCCTGGCTCCTCTCCGTCCCGAGGCAGCGTTCAAAGACAAGTTAACCTCCCTGACGAAGGTGTGGCCAGTGCTGATAATATTCGTGGTAGCTATGGGGGGCATCTACTTTGGCGTGTTCACCCCGACTGAAGCCGGTGCCGTTGGTGCCTTCGGAGCCTTCATCATCTCCCTGGCGACAGGGCGCTTTAGCCGGAGTACTCTCGTCGGCTCGCTCGACCAGGCAGCCAGAACCACCGCCATGATATTTCTCATCGTCATCGGAGCGACTGTTTTTGGTCACTTCCTGGCCGTGACCAAGATTCCCTTTGGACTCTCTGATTTCATCGCCGGACTTGGTGTATCCCGATATATAGTTATGGCACTGATTCTATTCCTGCTCTTCGTCCTGGGAACCTTTATGGAGGGCATTGCCATTCTAGTGCTGAGTATGCCTATTCTCTACCCCTTGGTTATGGACCTGGGTTTCAGTGGGATATGGTTCGGCGTGATTATGGTGGTAATGCTGAATATAGGCTTGGTCACCCCACCTGTGGGTATAAATGTTTACATTACCGGCGGTGTTGCTAAAGATGTTCCACTAGAGACCATATTCCGGGGGGTCATCCCCCTGTGGCTGGCGATGATAGTCTGCGCGATTTTCCTAGTGGCCTTCCCGCAGATAGCCACTTTCCTGCCCAGCCTTATGAAATAAGCCAGGAACAATGAACAGACTACTGAGTAGTCAGCAAAATGGGGGGCGAGAGCGGATGAAATCGAATTTGCTATGTTTGTACCTAAGTCCATGATATCCGGTGGTCCTTTAGAAGGAGGAACTACAAGATGAACAGTCGACCACGCTACGGGGGAATACTAACTGACAGGCGACAACTGGGGCCTTACCTTATGGAAAGGCTAAAGCGAGTTGAGCAGCCCACCACTCGAATCACAGATAATATTCAGAGAATTGATGAAAGGGAACAGGGCTTTAACCGGGCTCTGAGGGGCGATTTTGGTCCAGTGGTAGCCAGAGAACGCTTGCGATTTGTCATGAAGCACCCCCTATGCGCAGCCCTATCAGATATGACGGCGTACCTTGCTCCTGTGGTAGATGGTGAGGTAGCCCCTTCAAAGGCACCAATCCCGGAAGACCCAGAGGTTTTGACTCATCACATTAAGAGGCTAAGTTACTTCTTAAGAGCAGATATCGTTGGTATTTGCCGATTGCCCCAATGGGCTGTGTATAGCCATGATAAGGATGGAAATGCGGTTGAACTCAATCATCAATTTGCTATTGTCATCGTGGTAGACCAGGACTCCGAAACCATGAATGGTTCCACCGGGAGTGACTGGATATCTGGCTCGCAGAGTTTCCGAAGTTACTCAACTACTGCCTTTATCGCCTGTATCATGGCCAACTACATAAGAAGGTTGGGATACCCGGCTCGGGCTCACCATGCCCGTAACTATCAGGTTGTCATACCGCCGTTGCTCCTTTTGGCGGGCATAGGCGAGATTTCCCGGGCTGGTATAGTGCTCAATCCTTTTCTTGGGCTTCGTTTCAAGGCGGCAGTGGTTACCACAGACCTTCCCTTAGTTGCGGATAAGCCTGTCGATTTTGGGTTGCAGGAGTTTTGCCAGAAATGCATGAAGTGCGCCACTGAATGTCCGCCTCAGGCTCTGCCGATGGGTGATAAGGTGATGCACAATGGCTATGAGGTTTGGAAGCTTGATGTAGAGCGCTGCACCAAGTTCAGGATTATAAATCCCAATGGGACATCATGCGGTACCTGTATCAAGGTCTGTCCTTGGAACAAGCCGGAGGGATGGACTCACGACGTGATAAGGTGGATGATTGGGCACACCCCGGTTTTGGACAGGCTCATCGTCAAGATGGATGATGCCTGGGGCTACGGAAAACAGAACAAGAGAGACAAGTGGTGGTTTGATTTAGAAGAGGTGGATGGGACTATCACGACACCGACCAGAGTGGATGGCTAGACCCTGAAATTGTTAAGAAACATGCTAATAATATGTATCCATTACAGGCTATGGTAGTTTGCACTGCCTTTTAGGAGGATAATATGGACGTGGAAAGATACTGGAATCCAATTCTTGAGACACTACCTCGTGAGAAGCTTGAGAGGCTGCAGCTAAAGAAGTTTCATAACATATTCAAGTGGGCCTACGAGCACTCTAAATTCTATGGCGAGTTATACAGTGATGCCGGCATAGAGATTGGCGACATCAGAACATTTGATGATATACGAAAGGTGCCCAAGGTAGAGAAGTCGATGATGAGAGTTGCTCAGGGGAAAGACCCGTACCCTTATGGGGATATGTTGTGCGTGCCTCTGGAGAAAGTTACGGAATACCATCAGACGAGTGGCACGACGGGCCAGCCAGTATATCAAGCTGATACCTGGCAGGATTGGGAATGGTTTGCTGAAGCTTGGGCCTATATTCTATACGCCCAGGGCTATCGGGACTATGACCGGGTCTTCTTACCGTTTGGTTATAATATTTTCATCGCCTTCTGGGGAGCGCACTACGGAGCCGAGAAACTGGGCTGCGAGGTGATCCCCGGTGGTGTGCTGAATACCGAGGCACGAATACTTAAGATGCAAGAGCTGAGAGCTACTGCCCTGATGGCAACACCAACCTATGTACTGGGCATGTCCGATACGGCAAGAAGGAAGTTAGGTATTGACCCGGCCAGAGACTTGCAGATAAGAAGGATAACCGTCGCCGGTGAGCCCGGAGGTAGCATCCCAGCAACCAAGAAGAGAATGGAGGAGGCCTGGGGAGCCAAAGTCTACGACCATATAGGCGCTACCGAGATAGGTGCCTGGAGCTATGAATGCCAACATCAATCTGGTTTGCATGTTAACGAAGCTTTGTTCCTAGTTGAGATAGAGGATGTTAATACTGGTGAACTTATTACTGCACCTGAGAAAAGGGGTAAGATGGTCATAACTGCCCTTGACCGTATGGCTCAACCATGCATCAGATTTGATTCGAAAGATATAATTGAGTGGAGCCCTGATGAATGTGAATGTGGACGAACGTTTAGACTGATTAAGGGAGGAGTTATCGGTCGGGCTGATGACATTATCAAGGTAAAGGGAGTACTACTGGCACCAACTTCAATTGAGGAAGTAGTCAGAAGCATCCCAGAGCTAAGCGATGAATATGAGGTGCTGGTGACCAAGAAAGGCGACATAGATGATATTACATTGAAAGTGGAGCTAATCCCGGGACAAGAGAGTAATATTGACGCAATCAAGGCTAAGTTAGTCGACCAGCTCAGGATAAAGACTAATTTGGGATACAACTTAGAGTTTCATGAGTATGGTACCTTACCAAGATACGATGTTAAGGCTAGAAGGTGCAAAGACTTAAGGTATAAGGAGTAGGGCAGTGACGGAAGAATACAAAATAAGAGAAATGGCCGAGAAAATCCAGGTGATTAAAAAGGCAGCAACCGAGCTACAACGCATTTCCAGGGGCATTCAAGCCGTGGACAGGAATGCTGACCGAATCTTGGCAAGCGTTAGGATGCTGGAAATAAATATCAGCGACATAGTGGATGTGGCTTGACTGGCATGTAAATGTTCTCCGGCGGGGCTCTGCCAGGCGAACCAGTAGCCGGGGTCCCGAAGATTGGTGGTTGCTTCCTCTATTAGGGCTACCTCCTCTGGTTCAAGATAAGTCTTCATCCAAGAGGAGTATCAGAGGAAAAAGTAGGAGTTCTGTCTACCGTACAGTATGGTGGGCCATTCTGGACTCGAACCAGAGACCTCAGTCTTATCAGGACTGCGCTCTAACCAACTGAGCTAATGGCCCACACAACGTTTTAAATTCTAAAAGAAAAACAGCTAAAAATCAAGCTATTCTGTCTAGCTTTTCCTCATCCCGAAGTGGGCGAAAGCCAGGTTAACCAGGCCAACAAAGTTCGCCACGGCAAGGATAATGGTGCAGCTTGAAGAGGCATCCAAGACAAATTCGTTCAGTAGTAGCCCAACCGTGCCCACGAAAATCAGTACAAAGCCGCTGATTTTAACGAGCTCTCTCAATTTACCCTCCAAGGTTTTTACTCAAATAAAAGCACCTTACCAACTGAATAGCGGAAGGAAGGGAAATTCACCGATTTATTAGATCGGCGACCGACCTAGGAGACTAGGGCATTACTGCCCGGGTTATCTCCCTAGAAAGGAGGTGATCCAGCCGCAGCTTCCGCTACGGCTACCTTGTTACGACTTCGTCCCAATCATCAACCCCACCCTCGGCGACTGCCTCCCCGGAGAACCGGGGTTAGCCCATCGACTTGAGGTGTTGCCGACTTTCATGACGTGACGGGCGGTGTGTACAAGGCCCGAGAACGTATTCACTGCAGTGTGCTGACCTGCAGTTACTAGCAACTCCAACTTCATGCAGGCGAATTTCAGCCTGCAATCCGAACTGAGGATGGCTTTTTGGGATTGGCTCTGGATTGCTCCATTGCTACCCTTTGTACCACCCATTGTAGCGTGTGTGTAGCCCAAGGCATAAGGGCCGTGCTGACTTGACGTCATCCCCACCTTCCTCCCCGTTTTGCAGGGCAGTCTCGCCAGACAAAGTAACTGGCAACGAGGGTTGCGCTCGTTGCGGG
>JAUWYK010000024.1 GCA_030615865.1 Dehalococcoidia bacterium | reverse complement strand
CAATGCCCAAACCGGAAAGTATGGGAAGAACTATGCCCGGTAACAGAACAGTGGCATTACCAATTAGGCTAATTAGAAAAGCGCCTAGGTAGCCGTAACTTCTCAGTTTGGCAACTATCTCTGGACTGCGTCCAAAGAAGAAGAGGCCAACGCTAATAGCTATGACCAGGAGTATAATCAGAAGGGGAATGATTCTCTTTCTTACTTGTTCTCCTTGCCTCACCCCACCCGGCTTGTTGTTGTTAGTCATCTTGTCTTCTGACGCATTGTAGCACATTATGTTGTCGGCTAGCGCTGTCTTTGCTATACTTAACTGGTGTGCCCCCATCGTCTAGAGGCCTAGGACATCGGCCTCTCAAGCCGGTAACAGCGATTCGAATTCGCTTGGGGGCACCAACTGTTACCTCTGAGCTGGTGATTTTCTGGGAATCTGAAGCTTACCGTCTATGTCTTCTAGATCAAACCACCATTTATCCTTTTTGACCTGCTTGCCATAACCACAGATATCATCCATCTTTATTATGAGCTTGTCTAGAGATGGAGTGTGCTTAACTATCAACCTTACCAGGTCATGAGTCCACCTCTCCGGCTTATTCCAGGGACAGACCTTGATGCAGCGGCCGCACGCCGAGCCATTCTGATTGGTAATTCTATATTTGGTACAGTGTTCCACATCAAACTTCCAAACCTCATAGCCATTATACATAACCTTGTCATCTGTCGGGATAGCCTTGGATGGACATTCAGCGGCGCATTTCATGCATTTCTGGCAAAACTCTTGAAGACCAAAGTCAACGGGCTTATCCGGTTCTAGCGGCAGGTCGGTAGTGACGACCGCTGCCTTGAAGCGAGTCCCCAGAAATGGATTAAGTACTATGCCTGCCCGACAGATTTCACCAATACCGGCTAGAAGGAGTAGAGGGGTGACAGCCACCTGATAATTGCTGAAGTGATGGGCACGAGCCGGGTAACCAAGCTGTCTTATATACTTAGCCATCATACAGGTGATAAAAGCGGAGGTGGCGTAGCTCATGAAGCTTTGGGAACAGGATATCCAGTCGTCTCCCGTCGAACCATTCATTGTCTTATAGTCCTGGTCTATGACGACTACAATGGCAAACTTATGGTTAAGTTTAATGGGGTTACCCTTTCTGTTAGAGCTATATACTGCCCATTGTGGTAATTGGCAAATCCCCACTATATCGGCTCGGAGAAAGTAGCCCAAACTCTTAATGTGTCGGCTCAAAAGCTCTGGTGCCTGCGGCAGTGCTGCCTGGCTCGGGGCTACCTCACCATCTACCATTGGCCTAAATGTAAACAGCATTTCTAGCATAGTATTTGATAGTGGATACTTCTGGGAGAAACGAACATGTTCTCTTTGTACAAAATCACCGAAATCACCCCGCTCAGCTCGGTTCCAGCCGTGTTCCCTCTCATCAGTTCTTTCAATATTATCGGTGATTTTGGTAGTGGGCTTCTCAAGACGTTTAAGCTGTTCCATAGGGTAAGGTCCTAATTGGTTTCTGCCAGCTAGTACCTCCGGGTAGCTCAGTTGACTTTGCATTCTATTTCTCCTTTCTAGTTTTCCTTTATAATGTTCTGCTTAGCACCATTTCTCAACATCAGAACTTGCCCCTTAGTTTTTTATAGGTTCCAGCCAGGGCTTCAGGAACTACCCTTACATCAGATATTACCGGCATGAAGTTGGTATCACCCTGCCACCGGGGGACAATGTGAGTGTGAAAATGGTCATCTATGCCGGCTCCGGCTACCTTTCCCAAATTTATGCCTATGTTAAAGCCGCCAGGGTTAAATACCTGCCTCAGAATCTTGATACCTCGGCTAACTATTTCAAAGTGCTCATGGAGTTCTTCCTCAGTTAGCTCTTCAAGATTAGCTATGTGCCGGTAGGGTGCTATCATCAGGTGCCCGGGGTTGTATGGGTAGCTATTCATAATCACGAAGTTCTTGTCCCCCCGATACAGGATGTAGTTTAGGGCATCATTATTTTCTTTAGGTTTTTCACATAAGATGCACCCCTTTGGTTTTTCCATCTGGATGTAGTCTATCCGCCATGGTGCCCAAATCTGCTCCATATCATTCTCCTTAGTAGTTGTTTGCTGCTATTTTAGTCGGCTTGCCATCGCACGTCAAAGGGCTTTAAGTAACTAGGACAGCGATTGTAAAAAATGTAGCTATGCTTTATAGTTAATTAGCTATGAAAGGCAAGAGCCCGTCAGGCGATTGCATAACCTTCCTCGGAACCGGTGGTGCCAGGATAGTGGTCGCCAACCAGATTCTGGCTTCAGGTGGCTTGTGGCTGAACCTAAGTGGCACTGAAATACTTATTGACCCTGGTCCAGGCAGTATAGTTCAGTCCACTAAACGGAAGCTTAGAGCCTCAAAGCTTAGTGCTATCATCCTGTCGCACCGCCACCTCGACCACTCAGCAGATGTCAACGCTATGATTGAGGCAATGACCCAGGGTGGACTTAAGCCCCACGGGCGGCTGTTTGCCCCGGCTGATGCCCTAGAAACTGAACCGGTTATTTTCTCATACCTGAAAAGCTACCTTGAAGGCATTGAGATTCTGCAAGCAGGCAAGAGCTACTCTATAGATAATGTCTCGTTTACCACCCCAGTCCGGCACATACACCCGGTAGAAACCTACGGCATGCTATTTAGAACTGCTGAGCATACCTTCTCCTATATTGCTGATAGCCGTTATTTTGATGGCTTATGCCATAGCTATGCCAGTGAGCTGTTAATTATAAATGTAGTTTTTCTAGAAGCTAACCATCCCTTTGACCACCTATCGGTGCCAGATGCCAGGCGTATTATTGTGGAAGTAAAGCCCAAGGTAGCCATTCTGACCCACTTTGGTATGAGTATGTGGCGGGCAAAACCGTGGCAGGTAGCCGAGGGGCTGTCTCAACAGACCGGGGTCAGAGTAGTCGCTGCCCGTGATGGCATGAGGTTTGACCTATCGCAGTTGGATGATTACCATTAGTGGATTAGGCTACACTCAGTACTCCTACGAGGCGAAGGGATGCAATTAGATTTGCTAGCTGGAACCTGATATGAAGTACTCACTGCTTAAAATATGGCTCATGGTGACTATTGCGCTCGCTCTTGGCGCGACGATTATTCGTCTAGTCTGGGAGGTCACTATCAACCCGTCAGCGGGCACCCTGAGCGTGGTAATCCCGATTATACTCGCAATTCTTGGCAGCTATGCTTTTCTCGCCTACCTCGCTATCAAGCCCAATCTGAAAAAGCTAAAAAGCCTGCCAGTTGTGATATGGGTTACGGTAATGACTACAGCAGCTCTTATTGGTGGCATCATCCACTTCACCCGCTTTATTCTTTCACCCGGGGCCGACCCAACCCTTAGCCTAATAATAGCCGTTCTCCTCCTTCTCGCCACTATTAGTGCCTGCTTTCTAATACTCGGGGTCATCTGGTCTAGCTGGAAAGCTCGGGAAAGCTGATTTTAAGTACTGCATATCTAGGGCAATTATTTAGTCTCCTTTGGCTCACCTAAATTGAAGGAATAGACTATGAATAGGGAAAGATTTGAGTGGCTGGTAGCAAAAGCAGTTGATAGCTTGCCCGATGAGTTTCGCACTAAGCTGGAAAACATTGATTTGGTAGTGGAGGAGCAGCCAGCTCCTAGTCAATTGGCTGAGGTTTGACCTATCACAGTTGGCTAATAGCTAAGGTTAGCCCACGGTTAGTGATAGAAGGAGGTCATCCTTTGGAAAGGAATAATCCTGAGCCTACTCGGACTACCCTGACAGTCAGGGCGTGTGTTATTCGCGATGGCACGCCTGGTATTAGCCTATCTATGGGCAGAGAGGTTATCGGTGAGTGGACAGATTCCAGAACAAGAATGCTGTCACTAACTGATGACAATAAGGTAGAAATATGTGGGGCGGATGGTGAACAACTATATCTGTTTAGTGTGCCAGGAAGGGTACTATCGGCAGAGCAGGTATCAGATACTGAGGTCAGTATAACCTTTGAAATGTAAGCCTATAGATTCTTAACCATATAGTCTGCCTGCGAGCTGTAGCTAAACTCAGAGCGGTAATATTCCTTGGCTCCAGTGCCACTCAAAATTACCATCTGCTGCGCTTGAAACTCATCACTAGCAATCCGTTCCGCTTCCCGGAGTAATGCCTTACCTAAACCCTTATGCTGAGCTGCCTCTTCTTTCTGCTCCCTGAGAGGAACCTCTGGTCCAAAGATATGTAGCTCTCTGATTAAGGCTAAATTTCCCTTAATCTTATTCCCCAGTCTAGTTATCGGCTTAGATTGAATCCTCATCCGCAGCAAGCCAAATAGCGTTTCATTTTCATCCTCAAAGGATAAGAAGATTTCCTTACCACCTGAAGCTTCGTAATCCATTCTTACCATCTGGGGTTCGCCTATCTCCCAGCCATCCTGCGCCCGGTGACCATACTCTCGGCAGCGGATACACTTACATTCAATGGCTTGTCGCTTCATCCGCTGTTTAATCACCCCCCGTAGTGAATCCTTTAAGCCAGCCACAATAAACTTGGGTGGGATGTCACGCAGTACCCTTGAGATGCGGACATACTTGGGCACTAGCAATTTAATCTCGATAAGTAGGTTAACCATGGTGCTGGCGTCGTATGGCTGGTAGCGATTGTCCCGATACCATTTCTCTAGCTCAGTGCCCTCCACCACCATAGTTGGATATAGTTTCAGTCCATCTGGTTTAAAGCGGGCATCATTAAATAGTCTTGCTGATAGCTCCAAGTCCTTTTCCGGAGTCGAGCCAGGCAGCCCTGGCATCCAGTGGTAGTGCACCTTAAACCCGTGCTCCCTGAGCAATGTGGTGGCTTTGACTACATCTTCCACCTTATGCCCTCTTCTCACCAGCCGATAGATTTCATCATCTAAGGTCTGAACTCCCAGCTCCACCCTGGTGGTGCCAAACTCGAGCATCCTGTCTATCTCCTCCTGCCGGCACCAATCAGGTCTGGTCTCGATGCACAGCCCGGTACAGCGATGGTTAGCCGTCTCATTAATTCGCTTTGCCTCTTCCAGGTCAGCAGATTCCTCACCATTTAAGGCGTCAAAACAATCCTTAATAAACTGGTATTGATAATCCTTGGGGTAAGCCAGGAAGGTGCCACCCATCACTATTAGTTCAACCTTATCCGTGGGGTGACCCATTTCTGATAAAGTCCTCAGCCTTAGCTTAATCTGCTTCTTGGCATCATAGTCGCACCTTTTACCCCGTAATGCTGCTGGCGACCCTGGGGTATAGCTCTGGGGTGTAGCCGGGTAGGTGGGGCAATATATACATTGCCCCGGACATTTCATTGGCAGGGTCATAACTGCTACCGGGGTAACCCCGGATATAGTCCTAACAAATTTCTTCATTTAATGCTTTCCCCAATCAGTTACAAATAGTTTAGCAAATTTTAGCTGCTATATCAAAGCTAGCAGGAAGCTTGACGCTAGTAGCAAAGTCAGTTAAGATGAACAAACAGAAGGAATAAACTTATGCCCTATACTACCATTATCTACACTAAAAAAGACCATATTGCTCACATAACCCTCAACCGACCTGAGGTAGATAACATCATAAATCACCAGCTAGCCCAGGAATTGGAAGATGTTTGTCGTCAGGTAAACCAGGATGATAATATTTATGTAGTCATAATTACCGGAGCTGGAGATAGGGCATTCTGTGGTGGCAGCGAGCTAGAGTCAGGAGAATTAAGCGCCCTGTATAGTGTGGCTAAAGCTATAGCCGGTGTAGAGCAACCGGTTATTGCTGCCATTAACGGGGACGCACTAGGTCAAGGGCTGGAGTTAGCTCTAAGCTGTGATATTAGGCTTGCTTCATCTAAGGCGCGGTTTGGCTTTCCCCAGGTGGCTCAGGGGCTTATCCCCATGGATGGTGGCACCCAGCGGCTGCCTCGCATCGTGGGTAAGGGTAAAGCCTTGGAATTAATCCTTGGTGGGGAAACTATAAATGCCGAGGAGGCATTTGAAGTGGGGTTGGTCAATGAAGTGGTTACCGAGGAAAATCTGGCTTCTGAGGTTGAGGCGGTGGCGAAGACCATAGCCGGCAAGGCTCCTATTGCCCTTAAATATGCTAAGGAGGCGGTAAATAAGGGGCTGGACTTAACTCTGGAGCAAGGGCTCCGCTTGGAGGCTGACCTTTATCTCCTACTGCACACAACTGCTGATAGGACAGAGGGCATCAAAGCCTTCTTACAGAAAAGACCTCCCCGGTTCAAGGGACAGTAACTATAGGGAAGTCTGAAGGGGCGAAGCCCCTTCAAAACCTAGCACTCCCCCTCTCCTTTGAAGGAGCATATACTAAAGGAGAGTCAAAGAGAGGCGAAGCCTCTCTTATATAACTAATTCCCCTTCATGCTAAGAATACATCTCCCTATTATGGGGAAGGGGATACAGGGGATAGGGTTCCCCAATAAAAATCTGAAGGGATGAGGCAGATAGACAGTACCGATGAGCAATTTTGAGGTAATTATATACGAAAAGAAGGACGATATAGGCTATGTTACCCTCAACCGACCTCAAGCGTTAAATGCCTATAACCTTCAGATGAGAGACGAGCTTTATCAGGTGCTAGGGGCGATTAAAGATGACCCTGGGGTTAAAGTAGCCATCTTTAAGGGTGCTGGAGAGAGGGCTTTCTGTGGTGGTGCTGACCTGACTGAGTTCCTCACCGCTCCATCGCCGGTAATTGCCCGACAGGTCCGCTGGGAGCGAGATGTATGGGGGCTTTTCCTCGGCATTACCAAGCCGTTGATTGCTGCCGTTCACGGCTATGTTCTGGGTGATGGACTGGAGATAGCCCTGTGCTGTGATATCAGGCTGGCGTCAGAAGATACCCAGTTTGGTATGCCTGAGGTGGGATTGGGTATAATTCCTGCTGCTGGTGGTACTCAGACCCTGCCCCGGATGATAGGCGGAGCTAAAGCTTTAGAGGTGCTGCTAACTGGCAGATGGATTAAGGCTGAGGAGGCACACCGCCTAAAACTGGTTAACCAGGTAGTATCCCGACAAGACCTGTTACCGGCAGCCGAAAGGCTTGCCAATAAAATCAAGGCTTACAGCCCAACTGCGGTAAGCTATGCCAAGCAGGCAATAACCAGGGGGCTTGACTTGAGCCTAGAGCAAGGGCTGGAGCTTGAGGCTAAGCTCGGTCGCCTTATTATCTCATCGCGCTAAAACAAGGGGGGAGCCTTATGCAAGAACAAGACCTGGATACCCTTGCTGATAGAGTAGCTGACCTGATTATCAATGCCAAAAAGGTGGTAGTCTTCACCGGTGCCGGGGTTAGCACCGAATCAGGGATTCCTGATTTTCGTAGCCCGGGTGGAATCTGGGAAAGATTCGACCCGGATGACTTCACCTATCAGAAGTTCGTTAGCGACCCCGAAGCCAGGCGAAAGCAGTGGCAGATGCTTCAGGAAGGAGGTCTAACCACTGAGGCTAAGCCAAACCCTGCCCACTACGCTATTGCTGAGCTGGATAGACTGGGCAAGCTGGATTGTGTCATTACCCAGAATGTGGATAATCTCCACCAAAAGGCTGGGGTGCCTGATGACAAGGTATTTGAGCTCCACGGCAATATGCAGTGGGTGGTATGCTTGGGCTGTGGTGAGCGTTATCCTTTTGAGCACATTAAAGCTAGGCTAGACCAGGGTGAAGAAATTCCAGACTGTGAGGCTTGCCATGGTCTGCTGAAACCAGATGCTGTTTTCTTCGGCGAATCACTGCCGGAGAAGGTGTTAAAAGGGGCAACTATTCGTTCATATAACTGCGACCTATTTATCGTAATTGGCTCAACCTTAGTTGTTTACCCTGCCGCCTATATGCCGATATATGCTACTGGCTCCGGAGCCAAATTGGTTATTATCAATCTGAGCTCTACTCCTATGGACCAACAGGCCACTGTTCTGATTGGGGCTAAGGCTGGAGAAACAATGCCAAAAGTGGTACAACGGGTAAAAGAGAAAATAGCTACCAGATAGGCAACTGAGTAAATGGGAGATAAAGCCGTTAAACAGGCTGGCACAAACAGAAAATGAAGACAGAACTAGCAAGCAAAATATTAGAAGGCAATGTTCCAGCAGCAGCTAGACTTATGAGACACTTAGAAGATGAGGCACCAGATGCGGTGGAAGAATTGAACAGCATCTACCCCCATACTGGAAGAGCCTACATAGTTGGAGTAACCGGTGCCCCCGGCGTAGGCAAGAGCACAATAATTGATAACCTAATAGGTATCTTCAGAAGGGAAAATATGACAGTTGGTGTTATTGCTACTGACCCTACAAGCCCCTTCACTGGCGGGGCAATATTAGGCGATAGAGTAAGGATGCAAAAACATAGCACCGATAAGGATGTATTTATTAGAAGCTTAGCCACAAGGCACTGGGCAGGGGGATTATCCAAGGCTACAGTGAGTACGATTCATGTTATGGATGCCATGGGCAAGGATATTATCTTGGTTGAGACTGTGGGCACAGGACAGGCAGATATAAATATTGCCAGGGTTGCTGACACATCTATTATTATCTTGACTCCGGGGATGGGAGATGAAATTCAAATGATGAAAGCTGGCATCCTGGAAGCGGCTGACATTTTTGTCATAAATAAGGCAGATAGAGATGGTGCTGACAATCTAAGGATGGAACTGGAAGTTATGCTTGGGATGAGGGCTAACCTCCCCGGTAAGTGGAAGCCGGGTATAGTCTTAACCGAGGCAATCTTAAGTAAAGGCACTGAGGAATTAGCCAAGGAAATTTTCCGGCATAAAGAATTCCTCACCTGTAGTGGTGAACTGAAGCAACGCCGGAAGCAAAGAGCGAAATTAGAGTTGATTGAGACTATGGAAGGTTTGCTTAAGAATTATATTAACCAGAGGATTGATAAAGACGGTTACTTAGAAAAACTAGCCGAAGACTTAGTACAGAGAAAAACCAATCCCCATTCTGCGGCCTTAAACATTATTAAGCGGTTTAACTGGTTTCCTTCACGCTAACTGAACCAAGCCATACTCAATTTATCCCCTACTTGAAGAAAGTAGCTTCCTCCAAGCGGCGTCCCTTTCTTGCGACAGGCTCACCTCTGGCCAGGGCTTCCATAGCGAGTTCCCTTGCTAGTAAGGCAGCACCTATTGCTCCGCTGAGGAGCGGTTCTTCAGGGACAAAAACGTCACAGTTCAGGTTCTCTCTCACCGCGTTCACAACCCCGCTATTCATAGCTACGCCGCCGGTAAACACCACATCAGGCTCTATCTTCAACCTCCTTATCAGCCCCACTGCCCGGCTGGCTATAGCATCATGAAGTCCAGCCACAATATCTTCCAATGCTACCCCCTCAGAGAGGCGAGATATGACCTCCTGCTGGGCAAAAACAGTACAAGTGTTGCTAATCTTGACCTTATTTTTAGATTTTGAGGAGATACTTCCTAGTTCCTCTAACTTGAGTCCGAGGGCGTCGGCAATAACTTCCAGAAACCTACCCGTTCCCGCGGCGCACTTATCATTCATAACAAAGTTGATTAGCTTACCATCACGAATCTTGAGCCCCTTAGCGTCCTGCCCGCCAATATCAAGAGCTACTCTGACTGAAGGGAAGAGACTGGACACTCCTTTGGCGTGACAGGTTAATTCAGTAATCTGACGGTCGGCAAAAGGAACGTTAATCCTACCGTAGCCGGTGGCTACCACTAAAGATATTTCATCGAAGGATAGATTAGCCTGCTCTAGTGCTTCCTCCATCACCCTGTTGGCTAAGCGGCGATGCTCAGCACCGGTAGGACCAATGACCCGAGAGCGAATCCCCCCGTCCATGTCCATAATCACCACCTTGGTCATGGTGGAACCGAGGTCAATCCCGGCAAATAGATATGAATCTCCTTCGACCATATTATGGTATCCCCTCCACCTTGCGCTTGCCTTACTGAGCTATAAAGGCTTAAATGCCAGAAAGGTTTTCATTTTCCCCTCTTCACCACGGTGTAGGAACTCAGCCGTAAGCGGGGTACCAATTTTTATAGCTTCAGGGTTGGTTGCATCAACCCCCTCAATGCGAGCATCAATCCTTACCCCTTCCTCCAGCTCCACCACTCCTGAGCAGTAAGGGTGCTTTCTGTCATACCCCTCGGCTATCATCCAAGGAGGACCCACATATATACAGGTAAAGGTAAGAAGCTTCCCTTTACCCTTTAGTTCAGCCCACTCCATTTCTCTACTAAAACATTTAAAACAAATAGGACGAGGCGGTGAGAAAAGGGTACCGCACTTCTTGCATTTTGAACCCATAAGTTTTTCTTCGTTGAGAAATTGATGAAAAGAAATGGTAGAAATAGGTCTTTCCTCCATAGCCTTATCTCCTTTCAAAAATACTAAGCGTACAAGTTCCTCCGGTTCCTCCCAGGTTGTGGGTTGCTCCGATTCGCAAATTCTTATTTGGAATTTGCCTTTCTCCGGCTTCAACCCTTAATTGCTTCCAGACCTCATACATTTGGGCTGTTCCTGTTGCTCCTACCGGGTGTCCTTTGCATTTAAGCCCGCCTGAAGTATTAATTGGCTTTGGACCATCTAATCTGGTTAAGCCCTCTTCTACGGCTTTATACCCTTCCCCGGGCTTGAAGAAGCCAAGGTCTTCAATATGAATAATCTCAGCAATAGAAAAGCAATCGTGTACCTCAGCAAATTGAATATCTTCAGGTTTAATTCCTGATAATTCATAAGCCTCTTTGGCGGCGTATCTATTTGCTTCAAAATAGGTAAGGTCCTCTTTGGTATGTAGAGGTCTACCACTGCCCTGTCCCATACCAATGACATATATAGGATTATCGGTGAAGTTTCTGGCTATTTCCTCAGCCACCAGTAATATACAACTTGCTCCATCACTTATAGGGCAGCAATCGAAGACCTGTAGTGGCCAAGCAACCATAGGATTAAAATTAAGGTCACGAAGGAATTCCCTCTCATCTTTCCAAGTCGGGACAGGGTCGCCTCTCTTCTTGGCGCGCTCAATCCTGCTATTCATAATATCACGGACAGAAGCATTGAATTGTGCCTTTGGGTTAAAACGAGCATTATTGTGGCTTTTAATGGTAACATTCATAAGGTGCTCATGGGTGGCTCCATATTTTTCAAAATATGCTTTAGCTGTAGCCGCAAAAACCCCGGGAAAGGTAAATCCAGCTATCCCTTCGTACTGCCCATCAAGCGCCAGCGCCAGACCTTCTGTAGCCTCCTCGGTAGTAACTTTTGACATTTCTTCTAACCCGCCAGCCAAAACGACATCATAGAATCCAGAAGCTATAGCAAGGACGGCGTCTCTAAAAGCAAGTGTGGCAGAAGCACATGCACCTTCTGTTCTTGTTACTGGCTTTGGTACATGCCCAAGCAAATCAGCTACTATAGGTCCCCAATGCCCTTGATGCACATAGAAATCGCTGGTAAAATTCCCCATCCACATAGCCTCAATATCATTAGGGTCGACGCCTTTATCTACCGAGGAAAGCATTTCATCATAAGCTTCAACAAGTAAATCCCTTGCGTCTTTATCCTTAAACAGGCCAAATTTTGACATCCCAGCGCCAACCATAGCTACTCCTCTTCCCAGTTTCCTTCTTTTTTGCATTTAACACCTCCTAAATGTATGAAACTATTTGGTTTTTTAGAAGCCCCCTAGCCAGGAATAGAACTTGGATATATATTGGCGTCAGCTTTTCTCGTTTCATTCCTCTGGTAAACGGTGGAGATTCGCCGGCTGCACTTGGCAGAGGCTTGGGGACATTTGTAATAATACCTAACTTTATCGTAATTGTCAACGCACCTCCGAGTGAGCCCAACACTGTTGACATTAATGAGGGGTTTTAACTACAATAAGGTTGCTCGCTGAATTGCCTTCGCTTAGTTCTATATTGGAGGGTAAGGTGAACACTGCTGAGTTTCTTGATATCGCTACTGCAATCTGCCCAGACAGGACAGCCGTAGTTTTCGAAAGCAAAAGGTACAGCTTCAAAGACATTGCTGAACGGGTAAACAGGCTAGCCAATGCCTTAACCGACCTGGGTATACAAAAAGGCGACCGTGTTGCCATTCTTCAGGTCAACTGCAATCAGCATCTTGAAGCTTACTATGCCGTAGCCAAAATCGGCGCTATCTTTGTGCCACTGAATTTCAGGGCAAAGCAAAGGGAACTAACTCATATGCTTGACAACTCAGGGGCTAGTACTCTCTTTGTTAGCGAACGCTATGTAGATTTGGTGAATGCCATGCGCCCTGACCTGCCTTTGCTGAAACACTTCATCTGCATCGAAACCAAGCCTGAAGGGATGCAGAGCTATGATGAGCTACTGGCTCAAGCCTCCTCACAAGAGGTGTCTGTCGAGATTAGCGATGATGATAACACTGTGCTAATGTATACCGCTGGGACTACCGGGCTACCCAAGGGGGTGCCGTTTACCCACAATAGCTTTAGCGTCTATGTCCTGGATAACGTGAGCCCGGTTGACCCTGAGATTGAGGAGACCAACCTGCTTACTATGCCCCTGTACCATGTAGCTGGAATTCAGGCTATGCTGGCGGCAACCTACGGAGGCAGAACCCTAGCCATGATGAAACAGTTCGAGGTCAAGGAATGGCTGGAGACAGTAGAAAGGGAGAAGGCCAACCGAGCTATGCTGGTGCCAACTATGCTCAAGTGGCTTATAGATAGCCCTGATTTCCAAAAGTATGACCTCAGTAGTCTTAAAGTTATAACCTATGGCGCTGCCCCTATGCCCTTTGAGGTGATAAAGAAGGCAATGGAGCTTCTCCCCAACGTAATGTTCATTAATGCCTATGGTGGGACGGAGACCGCTTCCACCATAACCACGCTCACTCCTGAGGACCACGTTATCAGCGGAACCGATGAAGAAAAGCAGAAAAAGCTTAAGAGGCTCTCTTCTTCTATCGGCAAGCCGCTTGGTGATGTTGAGATGAAGGTCGTTGACGAGGCAGATAAGGAAGTGCCAATAGGTGAGGTCGGTGAAATCGTAGCCAGAGGACCCAGGGTTATGACCGGATACTGGAAAGACGAAGAAAAGACGGCTAAAGCCTTTACCAAAGACGGCTGGCTTCGTACCGGTGATATGGGCTATATGGATGAAGAGGGCTACTTCTACTTGGCAGCTCGGGCTGATGACTTGATTATCCGTGGCGGGGAGAATATCTCACCGGAAGAGATAGAAAATGTGCTCTATGCTCACCCTGCGGTTCAAGAGGTAGCGGTAATCGGTGTTCCCGACCCGGAATGGGGGCAGGAGCCCAGGGCGGTGGTAGTCCTTAAACCGGGGAAAACTGCTACTGCCGAAGAGCTGATAGACTTCTGTCGGGACAAGATAGCTGGCTTCAAGAGACCCAGGTCTGTGGTCTTTATTGACGAGCTTCCTCGAACCTCTACCGGGAAGATACTGAAGCGGATTCTTAGAGAACAGTATGGTCAGTCATAACGGCTGATAGAGATTTTTGGAGGTGAAAGCATAATGGCTAACCAGGTTGGTAAGAGATATCGCTGTGAGAAATGCGGCACTGAATTGATTGTTACTAGGCCAGGCGATGGGCAGGTCAAATGCTGTGGTCAGCCAATGGTTTTAAAGACTTAAGCCTATAGTCGCTCGGAGCCAGTTTACTTGTAAAACGGGGGATTGCAGAAAAATGGCAAATCAATTAGGCAAGAGGTATCTTTGTGAGGTTTGTAAAACCGAGGTTTTAATAACTAAAGCCGGTGAGGGTGAGGTTGAGTGCTGTGGTCAGCTGATGACGGTGCAGGAACCCAGACCACTGCCCTCATCTGACTAACCGATAATAAACTAACCCTCTTATCAAGGTTTACTACTATGTAGAATAAGGACGATATACTGCTGACCCTTCCACCAGCTCAGCGATATCCATAACCTTGAGCCATTCTTCAGCCGCCTTTGCCTTTATTCCATCCTCAAACATTTGCAGGCAGAAGGGGCAGGCGGTAGCAATAATTTGAGCCTTAGCCTCAATCGCCTGCTCAGTACGCAGCTCATTGATTCTCCTGCCAACGCGCTCTTCCAGCCACATATGACCACCACCCCCGCCACAACAAAAGCCCCTCTCCCGGTTCTGCTCCATCTCAACCAGTGTTATATCGGGCATATTATTTAGAATCTGCCTCGGTAACTCATAAATATCATTGTATCTACCCAGATAGCAGGAATCTTGGTAGGTCACTACTCCTCTACTGCCCTTGATAATTCTCAGCCCGCCTTGTTCCAGTAGATTGGCAATAAACTCGGTGTGGTGAATAACCTCAAACTCTCCCCCGAACTGGGGATACTCATTCTTTATCGTATTATAGCAATGAGGACAGGCGGTAACTATCTTCTTTATATTATAATTCTTCAGCAGCTCAATATTTTTCTCAGCTTGCATCTGGAAGAGGTACTCATTACCCAGGCGGCGAGCTGGTTCACCACAGCAGGTTTCCTCAGCTCCGAGGATACCAAATTTAACCTCGGCTAGCTTCAATAGCTTGGCTAGAGCCTGAGCCACCTTCACACTTCTATCTTCCAGTGCCTCAGTACAACCTACCCAGAAGAGAATGTCTATGTCACTATCTTCGGCTAAAATCTTAATATCAAGCCCATCAGCCCAGTCAGTCCTAGCTAATGTAGTCCCCCGCCACGGGTGCCCTCTAGCTTCAATGCTCCTCAGTGCCCCCTCAGCCGCCTCAGGAACTGAAGCCTGCTCCAGGACCAGGTTTCGCCTCATATCAATAACTTTATCAATATGCTCCACCCAGACGGGACAGACCTCCTGGCAGGCACGGCAGGTAGTGCAGTCCCAGATTTCGTCTTCGGTTACTACCTCACCAATAAGAGCCTGGCCATTGCTCCCCGGGTTCCCCTCTGCTACCTGGGGCTTAGCGCCAAGCAAAGAAGGGGCTTTTTCCAGCCAATGGACTTTCAGGTCCTGAGTCATCTTCTTGGGCGAAAGCGCCTTGCCACTAATATAGGCAGGACAGCTATCTTGACACCGACCACAGCGGGTGCAGGCATCCAAATCCATTAGCTGCTTCCAGGTAAAGTCTTCAATCTTGGCTACACCAAAGGTCTCAACTGCCTCCAGGTCAATAGGCACCAGAGCCCCCCTGGGGTTTAGCGACTGGAAGAAAACATTTACCGGGGAAACAATTATATGCCATAGCTTGTTCCAATAGAGGGCAATATAACCAATAGCCCCGAGGGTGATGATTACATGAAACCACCACATAATCCAGTGCCAGGTTAGCAGGGCACTCTGGCTCAAACCACTAAAGGCGGCAGCCAGGACAAAGCCGCCAGGCGACCATAGTGCCCAATCTGGGGTGGTCTTTAGCTCAGTGGCAGCGATGCGGAACCCCTCAACGATAAAACCGGTAACTACTATGATAAGGATTAGCACCAGGGCAATCAAGTCTTCCCACTGGTTATCCAGCCTATCCGGTTTCTGCCCATAGCGCCTGATAATAACTAAGACTACCCCGATTAGAACCAGTATGCCGCCGGCGTCAACAACTACTGAATAGCCTAGATAGAAATTGCCGTGCATAAAGTGGAAGAGGTAGTGACTAATAAAATCTAAGAATGCCCCCAGAATCAATATGATGCAGCCGGCAAAAATGAGGAGGTGGGCTATTCCCGGGTAAAGCTCCCTGGGCAGAAGGTCTTTGATAGAAAAAGGCCTATGTCCCAAGTTATCGGCTACACCAAAGAACTTGCGGTGCCCTATGCCATCCACTACCCCGGTAACTATGAATGTCCGTATTCTTTTGCCCAAATGGTCAAACCTATTATCTGGTCTGCCCAGCCGCCATAATTTATAGCGACGGTATACAGCATAAATAAGAATGCCGATTACTATGGCTGCCAGCACATAAAGTATTTCACCAAGCTGAATATTCCAGAATATCTCCCGACTTGGAACCATACTTTATCTCCTTTCTAAGTTGAAGCTTATTTTAACGCAGACGGGTGACAGCTACATAGATACCAAGAGCTATAGCTAGTAAGTCAAAAAGCCCAAAACGAATCCCCCACGGGAAAAACATACCAACTAAGTAGCTCACCACCAGCGCACTACCCGCAATAACAGCTAACCCGGTGCCACGCTTGCGGTTGACTGACCGGCTAATTACCTCCCCAATAGCGTAACCAGCAGCCGGTGCCAGCAACAAATTGATGAAGAAGAAAGGAATCGCCCACCCTATCACCCCCCAGACAATACCGCAAACAATAGCCATACCTAACCCGGTGCCTGCCGCCCTCAGATAGTGTTTGGTAGAGACCTGATAGGTGGGTAGCTTGTAGAGCTTAGCACAATCCGGGCATCGGGCTCCCACCGGTGTCTGCACCAGGCACTTGGGACATATTGGCTTACCACACTTACCACACCTCAGGTTAGTCTCAACCTCAGGGTGAGTGGCACATCTCATTGTATTACAGTCAACCTTTCTCTTGCTTTTCCTGTTGTTTAGCCGGTTGCCGTCTTATCCAGGCTTTCCTATCTCTTATGTCCCGGTCAAAAAGAAGGCGATTAAGTAGTAACTCTTTCCTGCCAACTGATACAGTAACAGCAGCTTGAGGCGCGGTGAGTCGTCTGATAATTACTATCAGGAACATAGCCAAGAATCCCAGGGTAATAGGAAGCGGCTCACCAAACCGCCAGCTAACTAGGGGTAGTGCCGCTACGCTGACAAGCACCGGCAGCGGTGAGCTGCGCATAATGAGCGTACCAATTACGAGAATGGCCACAAAGGCTACTGCTGCCCAGGGTGTCATGTCATTTATTAAGGGAAGTATGATGATTACGCCGATGGTTGTGCCAATCCCTCTGCCGCCGTTGAAACGAAGAAAAACCGGCCAGTTATGTCCAATGACTGCTGCCAAACCTACCGCTAGCTGCTGGGCAATATGCAGACCTATCAGTTGAGCCACCCATACCATCACCAATCCCTTACTCAAATCAAAAATGGCTACTGGTAAACCTAGCCGCCAGGAGGTCATTCGCCACAGATTACCGGCCCCCACCTGGCCGGTGCCACATTGTTTTAGGTCTATTCCCCGGGATAGCTTAGCCGCTAGGTAAGAGACTGGTACCGAACCTAAAAAATAGGCAGCTAATATCAATAATATTAACTCAACAGTCACCGCTTTCCTCTATTGTATGGCTGACTTCAGCGCTCGCTGCTCAGCCAGAGCCATAAGTTGCTCCGCTGACTCCATTGGCACATCGGCACCACCAATCGTAGTCTCAGTGCTGGCATCCAGACCATGGTAGTCGCTACCACCAGTGGCGATAAGATTATATCTTTCAGCCAGGCTAACCAGCTTATTGATTTCATCAGCAGTATAGCCATCATAGTAAGCCTCAATACCTACCAGACCGGCTGCCTTTAGCTCAACAATCATTGTCTCCAGGTCATTGATGGTTAATGGGTGTGCCAATACTGGCAACCCGCCAGCCAGCAATATTAATTCCACCGCTTCTGCGGGGGTCATCTTTTCTCGATCAACATAGGCAGGACCATCCCGACTTATATACTTAATAAACGCTTCCTTAATCGAGGCAATATAACCCTTTTCCAACATAGCTTGGGCGATATGAGGACGGCCTATAGAACCACTGCCGGCTATTTCCTGAACTCGTTGCCACTCAATGTGGATACCTAGATTCCCTAGCTTAGTAATCATCCCCTGAGCCCGCTGGAGCCGAGAACTGCGTAACCTTCGTAGAGTAGCCTCCAGCTCATGGTCAGTATAATCTATAAAGTAGCCCAGAACATGGACTTCACCCTGAGGGACATCGGTACTAATTTCAACGCAGGGGATAACTTTTAGCTGGGGAAAGGTTTTGGCAGCTGCCAGAGCCGGGGCAATACCATCCACAGAGTCGTGGTCGGCGATGGCGATAATGGTTACCCCAAGCTCCACTGATTTATAGATAACTTCTTCCGGGCTAAGCCGACCATCAGAGGCAGTGGAGTGGATATGGAGGTCTACCTTAGCCACTACTCCACCTCCCTATCGATACGGTCAATGCTTATTGCCCTGCCACTGTCGTCTGCCACCTTAATCACTACCGCACTGAAGATTGTCTTCCCCTTCCCTACTGATAACCGATGGGGCATGCCAGTTAGAAAGCGCTGAATTACTGCCTCAGCGTCATCACCTATAACTGAATCGATTGGACCGCTCATGCCAATATCGGTAATATAGGCAGTGCCTTGAGGAAGCAAGCGGGCATCAATGGTTCCCACATGAGTATGGGTGCCGAGCACAGCACTGACACGACCGTCCAGGTATCGCCCCATTGCCACTTTCTCAGATGTTGCTTCGGCATGGAAATCAACAATAATAACTGGCGGCTTGTGCTTGAGTTCAGCCAGTAGTTGATCCATAGCTCTAAATGGGCAATCAAAATTGCCTATAAAGGTTCTCCCCATCAAATTAACCACCATAACCTGATTATTGACTATATAGCCCTTACCAGGTACCCCCGGTGGGTAATTTAATGGGCGCAGGATAGGCATTTCACCATCAAGGTAGGGAATAATCTCCTTCTGAGCCCATATATGGTTACCTGAGGTCAACACATTAACGCCAGCATCGAATAGTTCCTTGGCTACAGCCAAAGTTAGGCCTAAACCGCCAGCAGCATTCTCAGCGTTGGCAATAACCAGATCCAAACCATATTGCTGTTTGAGTCCCGGTAAAAGCTGGTGCACTGCCTGCCTGCCAGGTCTGCCAATAATATCACCAACCACCAGGATTAACATACTACCTAGCATAGTCTATCGCCCGTGTCTCCCTAAGCACGGTAACCTTTATTTGACCCGGGTAGTCTAGACCTTCCTCTACTTTCTTAACAATGTCTCGGGCAAGCCTCATTGCCCCCAAATCATCAATCTCTTCCGGGTTAACCAGGATACGGATTTCACGACCAGCCTGAATAGCATAGGACCTCTCCACCCCCTTGAAGCTATTGGCTATATCTTCCAGTGCTTTCAATCGCTTGAGATAACTCTCAAGCGATTCACGCCTCGCCCCCGGTCTAGCCCCACTTATAGCATCAGCCGCCGAGACGATAAAGCCCCAAATGCCGGCAGTGCCAGTCTCAAAGTGATGCTCGGCGACACCCTGAACCACTTCCGGGGATTTATCCCATTGCTTAACTAGGTCAGCGCCAATGGCAGCGTGGGAGCCCTCTACCTCGCGGTCTACTGCCTTACCAATGTCATGAAGCAGTCCAGTTTTCTTAGCTAGGGCAACATTGGCTCCCAACTCTGAAGCAATCATACCAGCTAGATAGGCAACCTCAATACTATGGGCTAAGACATTTTGTCCGTAGCTAGTGCGAAACTTAAGGCGACCAAGCAATTTAATTAACTCAGGGTGTAATCCATGCACCCCTACTTGGTATGCTGCCTGTTCTCCGGCACTATAGATAGTAGCATCCACTTCCTCCTTGGCCTTAGCTACCACCTCTTCAATGCGAGCTGGGTGGATGCGCCCATCAAGGATAAGCCTATTTAGCGCAATGCGAGCCACTTCTCGCCGCACCGGGTCAAAGCTAGACAGGGTCACTGCCTCAGGGGTATCGTCAATAATTAGGTCAACGCCAGTAGCCTGCTCCAAGGCTCTTATATTGCGACCCTCCCGTCCGATAAGCCGACCCTTCATCTCATCGGTGGGGAGGGAAACACTAGCCACTGTAGTCTCAGATACAATCTCAGAGGCAGAACGCTGGATAGCCTCGGATAAAATTTCCTGAGCTTTCTTGTTAGCTTCCTCTTTTAACCCGGCTTCCCACTGGCGAAGGCGCCGAGAGGCTTCCTCCTGCATCTCAATCTCCATAGCCCCAAGCAGTGCTTGCTTTGCCTCGGCACTAGACATGCCCGAAATCAGCTCTAGCTGCTTTAACTGCTTATTTCTAGCCTCTTCAAGCTGGGTGCGGATGGACTCTATCTGCTTTTCTTTGCTAGCCAGACTACGCTCACGATGGTCTACACCTTCTATCTTGTGCTCCAAGGTCACTTCCTTTTGAGCCACACGGTTCTCATGGCGCTGTAGTTCAGAGCGTCGCTCCCGATACTCTGCCTCACCTACTGACTTAAGTTTCTCCGCCTCGTCCTTGGCCTCACGAACCACTTCCCTGGCTTTGAACTCAGCTTCAGCCTTCAGTCTGGAGGCCTTCCTCTCAGCTGTACGCATTTCTCGGGTAAGCCTAAATCGTCTAAAAAAGAAGACAAATGCAGCCCCACCCACCGCACCAATGATGAAAGCAAATATAATGGTTACTATATTTATTGTCGTTATACTCATGGCATTTTTGCCTCTCTTCCTGTAGCTTTAATTCAGATATAATTAACCAATAGTACTCACTTTGCCAATTTTAAGTCAAGGTAAAAGCTATCTAGACCCCTGTTTCTGCCACACCCGTTGCACGGTGTGATTTATCACCCCATAACTAAAGCCACGCCGCTTAAGATATTCACCTAACCGGTGACGAAAGCTCTGATAGTCGGAGGTGAGCAAACTGCGAGCTTTATTAAGGGCGGCTCGATAAGCACTATCGTCGTCATCAATTACATCAGCCACCTGGTCTATAACGTCTTGGGCTACCCCCTTTCGCCTTAGTTCTAACTTAGTTAGCCACTGACTGCGCGGGCTAAACGATTCCCGGTTATCCTTCCAGAATTGAGCAAAGGCGGTATCATCTACTAGCCCCTGCTCCTTTAGCTTGGCAAGCACTGCCTCTACACAGTCACCATCAAAACCACGCTGGTAAAGCCGCTGCTTTAGCTCAGACTCGCTTCGAGGTCGATAGCTAAGGTAACGGGCAGCAGCGTTGAGGCAGCGGTGGAAGTGGTCAGACCTAGCTAGTGCTTCAATGTGACTGGTGGATAGCTCTTGTCCCACCTGTAATCCCTCTTTTATCGCCACCTCAGCTTCCAAACTAAAAGCAAACCTGCCATCCAGGAACACATTCACTCGCTTTCCCCGAGCCTTCGTGAAACGGATGGCGGTAATTTTGTTCATTAACTTGCCTACCCCCTTTAAAGACATAAGGCTGAAGCCTATGCCTCAGCCTTACTTACTCCTATTACCTACCAAGCTATCTGTTTAAGATGTCTTAATCATCGGGCATCGTAATATGAGTGGTGGTAGCTGAGGCCCTAATCTGCTGCTCAATCTCCTGAGCAAGCTCAGGGTTCTGGCTCAGGTATTGCTTGGCACTCTCCCTACCTTGCCCCAAGCGAATATCACCGTAGGAGAAAAAAGCGCCAGCCTTCTTCACTAGCCCCCACTCTACACCAAGGTCGATAAGATTACCCTCCTTGCTTATCCCGTGGTCAAACATGATGTCAAACTCAGCACTCCTGAAGGGAGGGGCAACCTTATTTTTGACTACCTTAGCCCTGACACGACTACCTATTGCCTCAGTTCCCCCCTTGATTGTCTCTATACGCCTTAGGTCTATTCTTATCGAGCTGTAGAATTTCAATGCCCTGCCCCCTGGTGTCACCTCAGGGCTGCCAAAGATAATACCAACCTTCTCTCTTAGCTGGTTGATGAATATCACCGCTGTGCCTGACTTAGCGATAGCGGCAGCTAGCTTTCTTAGTGCTTGCGACATCAGGCGGGCTTGTAAGCCAACATGGACATCCCCCATCTCCCCCGCAATTTCAGCTCTGGGGACTAAGGCAGCTACAGTATCAATCACTATCACATCAATAGCCCCACTCCTGACCAGCGCCTCAGTAATGTCCAGAGCCTCCTCTCCGGCATCAGGTTGGGAGATAAGCAGGTCATCAATATTGACCCCACAATTGGCGGCATAAGAGGGGTCAAGGGCATGCTCCACATCGATATAGGCAGCCGTACCCCCTCGCTTTTGCGCTTCAGCAATTACATGCTGGGCTAAGGTAGTTTTCCCTGATGCCTCAGGGCCAAATATTTCCGCAATCCGCCCTCTAGGGATACCTCCCACACCCAAGGCTAGGTCTAACGCCAGTGAGCCAGTGGGAATAGCTTCAATCGGTGGTGTAGCCACTGCCTCCCCCAGCTTCATCACTGAGCCTTTACCATATCGCTTCTCAATTTGGCTGATAGCTAGCTCTAGCGCCTTCTCCTTCTCCGTGATCATCTTCGCCTCAACTCAATCATAACACAGGCACCCCATCAAAACAAGAGGATATAACTAAGTTCTTGGCTAACCTCAAGCCCGACGCCTTTTAGTCAGTATTGGTTTGGTTGCCAGTCCTGCTCACTATAGAAACCTAGACCAAAGAACCCCGGACCTATATGAGTCCCCAACACAGGACCGAGCTCGATAAGGTCTAACTCAGCGCAGTTGAAACGAGCTTGAACCTCCTTTTTCAGTGCCAAAGCCAGCTCAAGGGCATGGGTGTGAGTCACTACGGCGTGAATGGGGGTGCTTCCTTTTATCCGCTCCTTCATAAGCTCTAGGACATATCCTATAGCTCTACCGGTGGTCCTTGCCTTAGCTAGGACTTTGACCTCTCCAGCCTCAAAGGCTAGGACTGGTGTAATCCTGAGCAAGGAACCAAGTAAACGCTTGGCACTGCCAATACGCCCTCCCCTCCAGAGATATTCTAGGGTGCTAAGCACGCCAAAGGCATTTATGGATGTGTTGAGCTTTTCAATGGAAGCCTTGAGCTGAGGCAAGGTCTGTCCTGCTTCAGCAGCCTCGGCAGCCTGAATAACTAACGTCCGAAGGGCAAGAGAGAGTGAATCTACTACTTCAATCTGAGCTTGGGGCAACTTGTCTCTGGCAGCCATAGCTGAATTAACTGTCCCGCTTAAATGGCTGGACATATGAATAGAAAGAATAGGATGACCACGTTGGGCTAGTTCGCCATATAGCCGGGGAAAATCGCTTACCGAAGGCTGCGAGGTAGTCGGCAACGTTGCGGCTTTGGCTAGTCTTCGGTAGAATTCCTCATTGGTAATGTCCACCCCCTCACTATAGACGTCTAACCCGAAGATAACCTTGAGCGGCACAACGTGAATATCGTATCTGGCAATCTCTTCTGGTGATAGGTAAGCGGT
>JAUWYK010000052.1 GCA_030615865.1 Dehalococcoidia bacterium | reverse complement strand
ATCCTGGCGGCTTGGTGCCTCCTCCGCAGGAAAGGACTGCTCCTCAACCCGGCCCAGAGCGAAGGCCTCTCTGGTAAATTGGATATTATACTCGATGTAGGGCGTCTCTAGAGCCAGCTCGTTGGGCTGCACCTGTAAACGCTGTACTAGACCGGGGAAGATACCCCCGACGATAATGGCAGCCACTATCCATCCCCCGACGCCGTAGAGGAGCCATCGAGACTTGCGTCGCCATACGGAAAACAGAATGACCCCCATAAAGATAAGCACCACTGTCAAAAGAATCCATTGAGCTGGAAGCTTGGCATGCATATCAGCATAGCTGGCTCCGAAGACTACCCCCCGTGTGGAGAAGACCAGTTCCCAGATGCCAAGCCAGTAACCCCAGGCAAAAAGGCCCAGGATGGCTATGACCAGTCCACCAACATGGGCTAATACCGGCCGGGCAAGGTCGAACCTAAGCCGCTGCACCGTATAGCTGAGAAGATATACCCCGGCACTGCCAAGAAGGGTGACTATCAGCGCCCCCAGGAGCCAGCCCCGCAGTAGGTGAAGGAAAGGCAGTGAGAAGACGTAGAAGCCAATCTCTCTATGGAAAACCGGGTCGGTGATGCCAAAGGGCTGCCCGTTGAAGAACCGAAGCACAACCTCCCAGTTGCCCTGGGCCACCAGACCAAATATTAGACTGAGCAGAGCTGTTCCTAGGATAACATTCCACCTGAGTATCGGCTGTAGCCGGCGCACTATGGCCCAAGGCCAAAAACTTGGCTCAGTCTTGGGTGCCAGGCGTGTCGCCAGCACCAGGTTTCCCAAAAACAAGATGCCAAAGATGATGGCTGCCGAGAAGAAGACGAGCACCTTGGTCTTCAGGATAGTGGTATAGACGCTGCCATAACCCAGGCTGCTGAACCATAGCCACTCACTATAGACCCCCTTCAAGATATTTAGGAAAATAAAGAGAGCCAGAACCCCAGCCACTATTAACAATACCCTAGCGGTGGTCCATCTGTGCTTAGCCGACGGTGCGGGCTTCTCGCCCTTATCTTCCGGAAACCAGCGCTGCCATTGTCTGTCAAATGAACTCAATCTACTCACCCCAACCTTTCTAAATCATCGCTGGCAGGATTGCACTGCCCTCTGACTTCCATCTCATCCGGCTTGCTGAACAAACTTGGAGCTAGTGTAAGTAACAGGATAACACATCCCATTCGTATCGGTCAACGCCGTACTCGCGAAAAGTATCCCAGTTAGTAATGGAGACCTACGCGGCTATCTGGAGAACATTTCATCGGAATGTGTGATTACCTTAGAACCTAAGGCCTACAGACGCTCCTGTTTTTCTGTGCCGGTCTCTCAGAAACAGGGATAGGTCTCCCGGCCATCTTCTGTAGTGAGTCGTGCGTGTCGCCTAAAAGTACGGTCGGTTGACTGTTCAGATCAGCAGGATGTTACTTTGCTGGACCACTTAAGAATGAGTATCTCCTCGTTCTCCTATGCTGACTATCCTCACAATTTCATCACAGGCAAGGCTCTACCAATAACGCTCAGCTCCATCAAGCCTTTCGCTCAAGGGGTTTTTCCCCAATAAGAGGGAGCTCCTCAATTACTTAGGCACTAGTCCCTACATCTGGTGGGGGTACTGAACATCTGACTGAACGAATGAACAAAATGGACACTACGGTGAGTGCCTGTTTGGTCACCAAGGCCGGGTAGTCTCTGACTGATGACAGCCCTTGGCCCACACCCCCGACACTGACTAGGGTCAATTCCTGCCGTATTGACATACCTTTGCATGGGCACTACAACGGTTGGTGGAGAGCAAGCGGGAGGGGAAAAAGTGAGACAGCGGACTAAACGTTACCCTGGCATGGAACTGCCAACGAAGGAAAAGCTAGAAACTATTCATAAGCAGGTCAAGACATGAGGAAAACGACCCGTGTAGCACTCGGCCAGGCAAAGAATATGATCAACTTAGCAAACCACCGACCAGAGACGATGGCGAAACTTAATAAAAGAAGCGAGAAAGACCTCTTGCTTCGTAACACTGATTCCATATCTAATTCCCATTCCCTTAGCTTTGAGCCATCACCTCTTGCGTGTGATAAAGGGGCGCACTCTTTCTTAACGGTCTTTCCTACGCCTGCTAAACTTACATTGGAAAGGAGGCAAGGGCTTCCCGCCTTTTAGCTGGTCTGTCTTACACACAGGAGGTCAGAGGTTCAAGCCCTCTACCGCCCACCACCCCGCTTTCCTTCTGTACTCATACGTCTAGATCGTTATCCCCTTCTTCTTGGTTAATTATACCTTCACCTTCTCCATATAGGAGTGTCTCATCTTTGCCGCTGCTCACGGTAATTATCTCGGCCGACTAGGACTATCGTACCGGTACGAAATAGTGCCCTTATCCGTACATTTGGGTGATTCCCAATTTGCCTTATGGCGAACATAATTGACATAGCTTAGACCTAGTCAGAGTGGAGATTGAACTATGTCAGTGAACATGAGGGGCCAAACCTATTATAGAACCGCGGAGGTGTGTGCAATGGCAGGCATAAGCAGGTCAACACTACTCCGATGGTTAAGGAGAGGTATCCTCGAAGATGTATCTCACAGAGATAGGCGGGGCTGGAGATTGTTCACCGAGAGCGATGTCAGCAGAATTGCCGACGAATCCCACAAGATCAAATGAGGAGATGTGAGATGGTAAAAGGAAGGACGGTAGGCAACCTATCCACCTCCACAACACCTGAGGAGGCACTTAGAAAGATAGAACAGGAGAAGTTGGCTATTCTCAACAGCATATCAGAGCATGTGGTGTATCAGGACACTGAACACAGGATTTTATGGGCAAATAAAGCTGCGGCAGAATCAGTTGACCTGCCTCCTGAGCAGTTGGTGGGATGCTATTGTTATGAGATATGGCCTCAGCGTAGTGAACCCTGTGTCGGCTGCCCGGTGGCAAAAGCCCGTGAAAGCGGTAAACCGCAGGAAACGGAAATAACCACTCCCGACGGGAGGGCGTGGTTTATACGAGGCTATCCTATGCGAGACGCAAATGACCGCGTCGTGGGCGTAGTGGAGGTGACGCTGGACATCACCGAGCGCAAGCGGATGGAAGATGCGCTTCAAGCCGAGAAGAATAAACTCCAGTCGGTAATAGACGCCATGGAAGATGGTCTCACCATACAGGATAAAGACTTTAACATTATTTATCAGAATGAGCTGGTGAGAAAAATCTTTGGTGACCAATTGAGGGAGAAATGCTACCTTGTCTATGAAGGTAGAGAAAAGATGTGCGATGGGTGTCCTGTAGAAAAGGCGTTTAAGGATGGCAAGTCACACACCTCGGAGAGGAGGGTGGTAATACCTTCGGGGGAGGTTACCTTCTGGGAGAATACGGCTAATCCTATTAGGGACGCTGAGGGAAAGATTGTTTCCTGTCTTGAGATTAACAGGAATATTACCGAGCGCAAGCAGGCAGAAGAGGCACTGCGGGATTCGGAAGAGAAGTTATGGAAAATGTTTGAGTCTGTCACCGATGGGATATCAGTTATTGATTTGAATGGTATCATCACCGAGGTGAACCAAAGAACGGTGGAGATGCATGGATTTGGTTCCAGGGATGAGCTCTTGGGGAAAAACGCCTTTGAACTTATTGCTCCCCGCGACCATGAGAAGATAGCCACCAACATGCGCCAAGCTCTAAAACAGGGAATAATTAGAGGCGTGGAATACACTCTGCTTAAGGCTGATGGCTCTGAGTTTCCCGGTGAGCTAAGTACCAGTGTGCTAAAGGATGCTTCTGGTAATCTTGTTGGTCATATCACCATCGCCAGGGACATCACCAAGCGCAAGCAGGGGCTGGAGGCGCTCGAAAGGACATCAAAAGACTTGTGGCTTGTCAACTTGATTAACAATGCTGCTAACCAGGGTTACAGTCTGCAGAGGATTCTTCAACTAGTGACCCATGAAACAAAGAGGATTTTCTCCGGTTACGAAGCAACGTTCTATCACATCAGTGAAGACAAGAAATACCTGATAATTCAGAACCTCAACCTGCCCCAGGCAGTAGTGTCCTCGATTGAGAAGTTAATCGGAATGAAGATCCCCCCAGCAAGAATTCGGTTGCAGGAGGGCAGCTTATACTTGAAAGCGCTGCAGGCGGATAAGCCACAGATCATCAACGATCCAGAGGCCATCCAGAGATTGATGGCAGAATGTACCGAAAACAAATTACTGAAGAAGCTGGTCCCCCGTATTTACAAGCTTCTGGACCTCCACTCAGTGATACAAGTCCCTCTCGTTTCAGAAGGTGAAGTTATTGGCCTGCTGGATATTTCCAGGAAGGAACCCTTTACGGAGTTAGAACTGGAGCGGTTTGCGACCATTGCGCAGCAGTTGCTCATCATCATTGAGCGCAAGCGGGCAGAGGAGACAATACATCAGCAAAATGAATTCTTAAATAATATATTAGATTCTCTCACTCATCCCTTCTATGTTATAGATGCCAATGATTATACGATAAAGATGGCCAATCTAGCTGCGGGATTGGGCAATTTATCGGAAAACCCAACCTGTTATTCCCTCACCCATAAAAACGTCAAACCGTGCGGAGACGTAGATCATGTTTGTCCGCTTGAAGAAGTGAAGAGAACCAAAAAACCTGTAGTTGTGGAGCATATTCATTACGATGAAGATGGTAATGTCAGAAACATTGAGGTTAACGGCTACCCCATTTTTGATACTGAAGGAAATGTCATCCAGATGATAGAGTATTGTCTGGACATCACCGAGCGCAAGCAGGCAGAAGAGGCGCTAGCCGATGAAGTGACCCGGCGGCGCATCCTGGTCGAGCAGTCCCTCGATGGGATAGTTGTCCTCGATGAGAACGCCAAAGTGTATGAGGCAAACCAGCGATTTGCCGAGATGCTCGGATATACACCTGAGGAAGTCCGTGAGCTCCACACGTGGGATTGGGATACTCAATGGTCACGCGAGGAACTGCTCGAGATGGGACGGAAGGTTGACGAGACCGGTTTCCAGGTGGAGACGTATCACCGTCGCAAGGATGGTACGAATATTGACGTTGAAATCAGCATCAACGGGGCTGTGTTCGCGGGTAAGAAGCTGATCTTCTGTGTGTGCCGGGACATCACCGAGCGCAAGCGGGCAGAGGAGACGCTGAGGGAGAGCCAGAAATTCAGCTCCAGCCTGCTGGAAAATTCACCGAACCCAATATTCGTTATTAATCCGGACACTTCAGTAAGATATGTAAATCCAGCGTTTGAAAAGCTAACCGGCCTTACTTTAGCCGAAATTACTGGCAGGAAAGCTCCGTACCCATGGTGGCCCGAAGAAAAAAGGGAGGAAATGACTGCTGCCTTTAAAAATGCCATGGTAACTGGCGGCAGAAGAAGCGAGCGGATTTTCCAGAAGAAGAACGGGGAGCGTTTTTGGGTTGCGCTAAACTCGGCACCGATAGTGCACGAGGGAAAGCTAATTTATTTTCTTATAAACTGGCTCGACATCACCGAGCGCAAGCAGGCTGAGGAGAAATTTGAAAATTTGGTAGAAGCTACCAGCGATATGATATGGGAGGCAGACGAAACGGGAACATTTACCTTCGTTAGCCCTAGGATTAAAGATATCCTAGGGTATGAGGTGAATGAAATAGTGGGCAAAAGAAGGACACTTGACTTTACACCAAAAGTGGAAGCACGAAAATGGCTTAATCGCTTCAAAGAAATTAGTGCTAAAAGGGTGCCTTTCTCTGGATTTGAAATTACCCATCTCCATAAAAATGGCAATCATGTTGTGTTTGAGACTAGCGGTATTCCTCTTTTTGATAGTGCCGGAAATTTCAAGGGGTTTACCGGGATAAATAAGGACATCACCGAGCGTAAGCAGGCGGAGGAAAAGATTGAAAGTGCGGCTGAGGAGTGGAGGACGACTTTTGACTCTATTACGGATTTCATTTCCATTCACGATAGGGACAACCGTATTGTCAGGGTGAACAAGGCTTTTGCTGATGCGCTCAAAACAACGCCAAAGAAGCTTATTGGTAAGGTCTGCCACCAACTGATGCATGGGACAAAAGAGCCTCCGGCAAACTGCCCGCACCGGCAGACGCTAAAAACCGGAAAGCCAGCTACAATAGAAGTGTTTGAACCCAATCTTGGCATTTATGTCCAAGAGTCCGCTTCGCCCATATTTGATGAAAAAGGTGAGGTAGCTGGTTCAGTTCACATCACCAAAAACATCACTGAGCGCAAGCGGATGGAAGAACAGCTCATGCTGACAGACCGCTTGGCCTCCATCGGCGAACTCGCTTCAGGCATCGCTCATGAGCTCAATAACCCCCTAACCAGTGTTATCGGCTTCTCACAGTTGCTCATGGAGGAAAACATCCCCGACAATCTCAAGGAAGATTTAGGCACTATCTACAGCGAAGCCCAGCGCGCCGCTTCTATAGTCAAGAACCTCCTGACGTTTGCCAGAAAGCATGCACCCATGAGACAGCTAAGCCAGATCAATACCATAATAGAGGACGTGCTGAGACTGCGTGCCTATGAGCACAAAGTAAACAACATTGAGGTCGACACGCGCTTTGCCACTAACCTCCCGGAAATCATGGTTGACTATTTTCAGATGCAGCAGGTCTTTCTCAACATCATCGTCAACGCTGAATCGGCAATGCTGGGGGCAAACGGCAGAGGGAAACTGGTCATCACTACCGGGAGGATCAACAATGTTATCAAGGTTACTATCGCTGATGACGGCCCTGGAATTGCCAGGGAAAACCTGAGACGCGTATTTGACCCATTCTTTACCACCAAAGAGGTCGGTAAGGGGACGGGCTTAGGCTTGAGCATATGCCACGGGATAGTAACTGGACATGGCGGCCGAATATATGCCGAAAGCGAAATCAGCAAGGGAGCTACTTTTGCGGTGGAGCTACCTGTTGATAGTCGCTAGGGCGTAAGGAGGTACAGGCATGACAAAGGCTAGCGGCAGGAAGAAAAGGGGGCTTGTGGTGGAGGATGAGCCAGCCATAGCGAAGATGTGCGTTAGGACACTGGGGACTGAAGGCTTTGAGGTGGACGTGGCGGTCGATGGAAAGTCTGCTCAAGACCAACTTCGTAGGAATATGTACGACCTGTGCCTTATTGACATCAGGACGCCGGGGATGAGCGGCATTGAACTCTACCAGCAATTGAAGGATGACTACCCTGAAATGACAAACCGGGTCATATTCACCACCGGAGACGTGATCAATGACAACATCAAAGCATTCTTAGAGGAAACTGGTAAACCGTTTCTGCCCAAGCCATTCACACCTGACGAGTTAAGGTCTATGACAAGGATAGCCTTGACCCTTTCTTCACAGAAGAAGAGTAGATAAGATGGATGAACGAGAGAGAATACTGATCGTTGACGATGAGATGGCGATTAGGAAGCTTCTACGTCAGAAGCTTTCGAGAGAAGGCTACCACTGTGAAGAGGCTGACAGCGCAAAGGAGGCGCTGGACAAGATGAAACCTAATCCTGCCGAGTTGATAATTCTTGATATAAAAATGCCTGGCAAATCGGGAATAGACCTGCTACCAGAAATAAAGGTCAACTACGCCGGCACAGCAGTGATTATGGCTACTGCTGTTACCGAGACCGATACCGCTATCCAGTGTATGAAGCAGGGAGCCGACGACTATATTTGCAAGCCTTTCAATTTGGATGAGGTTGTCCTGAGTGTGGACAAAACCCTGGAGAAAAGGAGACTGGAGCTCCAGATTAAGGAGTATCAGGAACATCTCCAGGAAAAGGTGGACCAGCAGACAAGAGAGATTCGAAGGCTTTTTCTCGGTGCCATCGAGGCACTTGTATTCGCTCTTGAAGCCAAAGACAAGTATACCGCGGGACATTCACGGCGGGTGACTAAGATTGCCCTAGCCATCGGCAGAGAGCTCAGTCTACCTGAGGACGACGTGGAGGACCTGCGGTGGGGAAGCCTGCTGCATGACGTCGGCAAGATTGCCGTTGACCAGTCTATTCAGAACAAGCCAAGCAAACTTACCCCAGACGAGTACGAACATATTATGATCCATGCCCAGATCGGTGCTGGTATTGTAAAACCTGTGGTTAACGACAGAGTCGTCGAGATGGTCGAGCATCACCATGACCATTACGATGGCACCGGACTTCATCAGACAGTAGCTGGAGAAGACATACCCTTAGGGGCCAGGATCCTCGCTGTAGCCGATGCTTTTGATGCCATGACCTCTGACCGTCCGTATCGTCCAGCAATGACTGTGGAGGAAGCGCTCCAGGAAATCAAGCGATGCGCCGGTACTCAGTTCGACCCGGTTGTTGCCAGCGCTTTCCTTAAGATAAGTGCATCTCCCCCAGCGGTGGAGAGGAGCAAAGCTACAGTCAGTATGGATACAGCGAGCAGAACCTTAAAGACGAGAAGGGTTTGGTGACCAAAACATGAGCCGGACTGATAAAAGGAAAATACTCATAGTTGACGATGAACCAAACGTTAGACGGCTAGTGCGTACAATGCTAAAGAAGAAGTTTATTGTTCTTGAAGCAGAAGACGGAGGACAAGCAATAGATATAGCGTGCATTGAAAAACCAGACCTTATCCTAATGGACATCATGATGCCAAAAATGGATGGGTATACCAGCTGCTATACGATAAAGAAGGAGCCAACCACTAGGTCGATTCCCATCCTCATGCTCACTGCCATAGACCTTAAACTCAATCTAAAACTCAGTCAAGAGATTGGTGCTGACGGTTATATCACCAAACCCTTTACCCCACAAGCTTTACTCGACAACATTGCGCAATTCCTGGTAACCACATAAGTTTTGTCGCCCTATACTATTCCTCTGACTCCTCCAGTTTGTCCATAATCGCCCTCGCCCTGACGGCTACCTCCTGAGCCCCCTCAATAATGCGCTGTGCCTTCTCCTGGGCGGCAGCGATAAGCTTATATGAATCCTCAAGCGCTTTCTTGGCGGTATTTCTAGCTTCGTCGGTATTCTGCTCCGCCACTCGTTTGGCCTCAGAAACAATCTCAGCCGCCTCCCATTCTGCCTGCCGCTTTCGTTCAGCTATGACCTTGGCCACCTCCTCCTCCCCCTTCTCCCTCGCCCTCTCTATAGCTGCGCTAGTATTCTGGTCCACCTTTTGTTTAGCTTCAGCGATAATTCTACCCCACTTCTCCTCAGCCTCCCTCCTCCCCACCCCTTTAGCACTTTTAATAATCAGCTGCGCTTCCTGATGTGCCTTTTGTTTAGCCTCCTTGATTTCCTGTTCTGCCTTCCTTCTCAACTCAGCAATAGCTTTAGCCGAGTCTTGCGCTTCCCTTCTTGCCCCCTCCGTCACCTTATTAGCTACTTGGTCTGCTTCCTTCCTCGAGTCAGCCATTATCTTACTGGCCTCCTCCTCTGCCGCTTGCCTTGCCTTGTCAAGAATCTCTGCTGATTTCTGTTTGGCTTTCTCAATAATGCGCTCCGCCTCCTGCCTCTTCTCCTCTTCGGCCTGCTTCCTTGCTGTCTCCTCAGCCTCTTTAGCCATTTGTGCAGCTAGTTCTTTTGACTGGGCAATAATTGTGGCTGATTCCTCCTCAGCTTTTCTTCTGGCTACCTCTTCAAATTCGGCTACTGCTTCCTCAGCCTTGTGCCGCGACTCGGCTATAAACCTTGCCACTTCTTCTTCCACCTCTGCCTTCGCCTCGGTGATAATCCGTTCCGCTTCGCTTCTCGCCTGTGCGATAATCTGTTCCGCATCTCCCCTCGCCTCTCTGGCAATCCGCTCCGCTTCCTCCCGAGCGCTGGCGATAGTATAAGCCGATTCCAGTTCAGCCTCCTCCTTTGCCGCTTGTCTTGCCTTGTCAAGAATCTCCGCTGATTTCTGTTTGGCTTCCTCAATAATGCGCCCCGCCTCCTGCCTCTTCTCCTCTTCGGCCTGTTTCCTTGCTGTCTCCTCAGCCTCTCTAGCTATTTGCGCAGCTAGTTCTTTTGACTGGGCGATAATTCCGGCTGACTCTCGTCGTGCCCGTTCCTCGATCTTTTCCCGCTCGTCGGCCAGAACATTGGTTAATCGCTGCCTGTATTCCTCCCGAGCTCGGGTAATAATGTGAGCTGATTCTTGGTCCGCCTCTTTCCTTATCCTATTCCCCTCCTCCTTAATAATTAGGCTGAGCCTTCGTCTCACATCATCCGGAACTCCATCTATCTCTTTAGGCTCCTTCGTAGTCTCGCCAATTACCTTTGCCATATGCCTCTCCTCCCTTTTGGGTCTACTTTGTTCTATGCGATGTGATTTGCTTCCTCTTCAATTCTCTTAACATCAGCCTCGGTGAGCCTCTGCTTGTGTTCATCGATAGTGCCGGCTCCTTCTTCAATCCCCTGCCTGACCTTATTGCTCACCTCTTCCATGTAACTCACCTGCTTCCCCTGGCTAGGCTACATACCCTGCCGGTTTCACATCTTTGAAATTGAGTTTAGTCACTATCTGCGCAATTGTCAACAAAGTGTGCCCCTTTATCAGCTATTAGGTAATAGTGCCAACGAAGGAGCATGATTAACTGTTGTCTCATTAGCCTATTTGATACCTATGGCGCAAAGCCAGTTCTTGCCATCTTTAAGCCTGAACTGTGCCCGAGAGAACCCGGCTGCGGTGAGCATCTCTACCATCTCTGAACCGGAGTATAGCGAAAAACCCATCTTATGCGCTATGGCAACGTATCTCTGCTGGTTGGGCATCTCTTTGCTCCACCCCGTCGTAATGGCGACCAGCCCTTTGGGTCTTAGGACACGATGCACTTCCTTTAGCCCTGCGATTGGGCCCGGCCAGAAATTGAAAGACTCAATGGCGCAAGCTTTGTCAAACGATTCGTCCTTAAAGGGCAGCTTTGAGATATTGCCGTTTTTTATTGCCACCCGCATTGCGCCTACTGCGGCTGCGTTGTGCTTCAGCGCCTGTTGCACCATGATTTCTGAATAATCGACACCGGCCACAAACCCACCTGTAGCAATCTTGACAATCTCTCTGATCGCCATACCGCCGCCACAGCCAATGTCCAACACGCAATTGTCCGGTTGGATGTCCATCAGTTCTATTGTCCATCTGCTTATGGGTCTGTGCCTCCAGTTCATCAGGGGACCCATAAGCCAGCCAAGCAATCCACTGGGTTTACGACACTGTGCTCCCAATACTTCTATTAATTGCATAATCTTCTTCCCCAGGGTTTTACCTTCTTACCCCGCAGCGTTTATTTGGCCTGACATCCAAATAAACGAACTTTTGGTTCGCCAATTCGAGTCATCTCGGCTCCTGCTGTATCTCGGGGAACAAGCCGTAATCCTGTGTCGCTTGTTGTGCCCACATCTGTTCTTCTCCTTATCGCAGAACAGGGGACACTACTGGACAGATTAACAAAATATCTTCCCGCAGTAAAGGGTGAATAACCTTCAAAACTGCGACCATCCTCGGTAATCTTAAGCCCCACGCTACACCTGCGGCATACTTGACATTGTGGATTACGCCATGCCCAACGTAATAGTGCTCCCACACTTTGGGCATTTACCCTCCAGCGTACTTTTATCCTACCACATAGGTCTTCCCAGAGTGTCAAGCCTGTCTGAACGGAATGGATAGCCTTTTTCCACCTTGTCAACTTCTGCAATCGTGCTCGTTCTCCCTTTTCCTGCCAGTTCCACAAGAGTTTTGACAGAATTTGCCCAGAAGGGATTAGCCGTAAGCAGTAATTGAATTTGTGTAATTATTAGGCTATTGACATCAAGGAAAGAATAGTCTATCGTTTTAATAATCAAAAAGGAGGTTAATAAATGCAAGCATACTGTGTGAAATGCCGAGCCAAAAGGGAAATGAGGGATGCTAAGCCTATAACCATGAAGAATGGTAAGCCGGCTACCCAGGGTGTATGCCCGGTATGTGGGACCAAGATGTTCCGCATAGGGAAGGGGTAAAGCCGATACTGTATATGGCAGGGGAGTGATTAAACAGGCTCAGCCTTTTATCGCTCGACGGCGAAATTAAATAATGGTTCAGTGTTGAGGCAAAAGTTATAATTAAAAAGGCGGGATGCCACTTGCCCAATTACAGTTGAGCATATTCTAAAGCTCTCCTTCATACCAGCATATTTTTGCCTCAGCAAAGTAACCACACTATTGACTGCCTACCACGTCAATCCAGAAGTTAAGGGCGTGGTAAGCCTCACTATTACTTCCCTTATAAAGCTGAAACTTAACCTCCTGCTTCTCCCCCACTTCTTTAGGAGCAAATCTTACCTCCTGCTCCCATTTCTCCTCATGTGCCAAGGTAATCACCCCACCTCCCCGACCTTTTGCCCCTCGATGAGTATCTTGACATTATACTCTGTTACCTCATGCTCACGGTTTACTATCCCTATGGTCACCTTTGCCCTTTCTCCCAGGACAAGCACTCGGGGGTAATTTTCTGCCTTTCCCTCAGGGCCGAGGATATAGAATTCGGTAAATCTCTGTTCTACCCTGGGTGGCTGAGTAACATAGACCAGCATGCTTATGGCTCCGATGATGGCCACAACCAGCAGACCGATGAGAACTCTATCCCAGCAGTTTTGGCGCCCCCAGAATTGAGCCAGCCGGGGACGAAACCGGGGCTCAAAGCGTTGCTCCAGGGGAAGTCTTCGCCGGCGGTACCAGGCGACACCAGCCATGACCATAATGAAAACCAGAACCGAAACCACTACCGGATAGAGACGGATGCCCCAGGGAGTATAGTTGAGGATAAGCCCTATCAATGGTACCACGGCAATAGACAGGATAGCTAGGTCTGTGGTAATCTTTTTCAGTGCTATGAAATGCTTGATACTGGCTGGAGGCTTTGGTACCAGGCTTTACCCCCTGACTATCAATAAGCCTAAAGCACTGCTGGAGTATAAGGGTAAACCATTGTTAAGCCACCTGGTGGGCAAGGTTCCCCAGAATATGGAAATTCTCGTCTCCACTAATTTGAAGTTTGAGGCTGATTTCCGCCAGTGGCAGAGGGGCGTGGGTAGAGATATAGAGCTTTGCGTCGAAGAGATCCGGACCGAGGAGCAGAAAAAGGGGGCAATCGGTTCGCTGAATTTCTGGATTGACAGCAGGGGTATCACGGAAGACCTCCTGGTCATCGCCGGTGACAACTACTTTGGGTTTGACCTCTCACGGTTCATTACTGCCTATAATGGCAATAACACCCTGGTCGCCGTCCACGATATCGGCGACAGGAGCCAAGCCAGCCAGTTCGGCGTGGTGCGACTGGATGGTTACCGGATAGCTGGATTGGAAGAGAAGCCAGCCAAGCCCAAGTCCAGTCTCATTGCTACTGCCTGCTACATCCTCCCACCACGGGTATTCCCGCTGTTGCACCGCTATTGCTCTGGCAGCAGGCGGGACAATCTGGGCAGCTTTATCTCTCACCTTATTGCTGTTGACCAAGTCCATGGCTACCTCTTTACCGAGCCGTGGTTTGATATTGGCAGCCACGGGACCTTCTCGGCACAGCCTGAGGCATTTCCCGGAGGGGGAGAGGAACTTAGCCGAGGTGGCTTAACCTTTGGGCAATATGGCTCCCAGAAGGTCCGGCGCCAATAATTATGATGTCGTGCAACATCATTTATTAACTGCAAATACCAGCCATTAAAAAGGTGGCTAATCTTCGACCTTGGTCTCTTTCTCCAGCACTTCGGCTAGAGCTTTATAACCCTCGCCGCCAAAAGACTTGAATTGCAAGGTAAGCAACTCTGAGAACTTAAAACCCTTAGAGTTAATCCAGTCTCTATGTACCTTATCTCCTCGGCCAATCATATGGCGGGCGAGGTCCATAGCGTTGCTTGAAACCTTGTTACACACTGGGCAGTGATAACTCATAGCTAACCTCCCGCCTAGTTTGCGTCAACGCCTTATTTAATCTTCTTCTTTTTCTCCTTTAGTGCTCGGAGAACTTTCTCCGGGGTTATGGGCAAATCATTTATTCTGACACCGACTGCTTTATATACCGCATTGCCTATGGCGCCAGCAGTGGGATTGGTCAGTCCCTCGCCAGCCTCCTTGGCGCCAAACGGTCCCTCGGGCTCATAAGTGTCAATCGCTAAAATCTTGGTCTCCGGCATATCCAGGGAGCGGATGAGCTTGTAATCGGCAATTGATGGATTAAGTATCTTGCCCTCATCCATTGGC
>JAUWYK010000011.1 GCA_030615865.1 Dehalococcoidia bacterium | reverse complement strand
GGTTTACGATGCCATCTCTAAAGGCGAGATTGATGGGGAGCAATCAAACTTTGAAACACTTAAAAACTTCAATTTTGCTGACGTTGTCAGTTATGTGACATCAATCTGGCAAATCAACTTCCCCTATCCCTTTTATGTGGTAATGAACAAGGACAGCTATAACAATCTACCGGATGATATTAAAGCCATTTTTGACACCCTGGTTGGGGAGTACAGGGAGCGATTTGTTTTGATGTGGAATTCCATAGATTTCGTTGGCAAAGCGCATGGTGAGTCGCTGGGTGTAGAGTTTTTTGACCTGTCCGAAACTGAGGCGGCAAGATGGCAAGCAGCTGTCGCACCGGTAATAGATAACTATATAGCCAACATGGTGGACGCCGGTTATTCCCAGGCAGAGGTCGAAGGCTGGATTGAATTCCTGCGGGAGCGAAGTGACTACTGGACGGCGAAACAGATAGCATGGCACATTGTGTCAGCCGCCGGGCCTCCGGAAGTGACAGAGTAGACTTTGATAAAACGAACAGGCTGACTCACTAGGTGAGATCCTCTAATGATTGGGTGCGGGGGCTTTAAGCCCCCGCACCCGCCAAGACTGATGAGTGGAGCTCAGTGTTAGACAAATTTGAAAAGTTTAATGGTCGGTTAAGTGGCTGGTTTGAGTGGATAGGGATTGCTGGGCTGCTGCTGATAATGTTGGTCACCTGCATCGATGTTATCGGGACTAAGGTCTTTAATTCGCCTCTCCTTGGTACTATTGACTGGGTTAGGGTTTTCCAGAGTGTGGCCATTGCTTTTGCCTGTGCCGCTACCTTAATTATTGGTCGGCATGTCAAGGTAGAGTTTTTTGTCGCCAGGCTGCCCAAGCGTGCCCAAGCAGTTACCGAGAGCATTGTTCTTCTTCTTGGATTGGGACTCTTCGTTCTGATTGTTTGGCGACTTTCTGTGCTTGGTTATTCCATGCAAGCCGCAGGGGAGGTGAGCGCCACCGCTCACATACCTCGTTGTCTTTTCGCCTACGGGATTGCCCTTGCCAGCATCCCGGTGTGTCTGGTGTTTTTACAGAAGTTTCTTAGCTCACTAACCAAGGTGGTAAAAAGATGAGCCCGGAGGCCATCGGCATTGTTGGCATTGGCGTTCTTCTCCTCCTGTTTCTTTTTAGAGTGCCGGTCGCTTTCGCTATGGCCTTAGTCGGGCTGGCTGGTTTTGCTTACTTATCCACCACAGGCGCAGCACTTAGTCTTTTAGCCCGAGATATCTTCGAGCAATTTACCTCTTACCCGTTGAGTGTTATCCCGATGTTTATCCTCATGGGTTCCTTCGCCTTCGCTGCGGGAATCAGCCGGAGGCTTTATGACACGGCCTATAACTGGGTAGGGCAGTTCCGCGGCGGTCTGACCATGGCCACCGTGCTTGGCTGCTCCGGTTTTGCGGCCGTATGCGGTTCGTCGACGGCTACGGCGGCGACAATGGGTAAGATAGCCCTTCCCGAGATGAAGAGGTATAACTACGATGATTCACTAGCCACTGGCACTGTTGCTGCCGCCGGCACGCTGGGCATTCTTATACCGCCGAGCACCGTCCTCATTATCTACGGGTTTTTTACCGAGGAGTCCATAGGCGAACTTTTTATCGCCGGGCTATTGCCGGGGATACTTCTTAGCCTATTTTTTGTCTTAACGGTTTTTATTATTTGCCTGCGCAATCCCGCCCTCGGTCCCCCTGGAGCCCCAACCAGCTGGAGGAAGAAGGCAAAGTCGCTTACCGGAGTTATTGAGGCCGTAGTTTTATTCGGTCTGGTCATCGGGGGGCTATTTCTCGGCTGGTTCAGCCCTACTAAGGCCGGGGCGATTGGAGCCGTCGGGGCTCTGGTCATCGGCCTAGCCAGGCGTGAGCTTAGCTGGCGAAAACTTTTTGAGGCTACTAAGGATGCCTTGCGAACATCCTGTATGGTTATATTCATTGTTGCCGGGGCGATAATCTTTGGTCACTTCATGGCTATATCCAGGATACCTTTCGTGTTGGCTGACTGGCTAGGGGGGCTGCCTCTACCGACAATGGGTATTGTTGGGATCATGGCCTTCATATTTTTCATAGGTGGCTTCTTTATGGATGCTATGGCTCTAATCGTGCTCCTCATCCCCATCCTCTACCCGGTACTTATCTCCCTCAACGTTGACCTGATATGGTTTGGGGTGATAGTTGTGCTAGTAGGCGAGATGGGGGTAATCACACCGCCGGTAGGGGTAAATGTATTTGTGATTAAGGGGATTGTTCCAGATGTACCCATTGAGAAAATCTTTAAGGGGATATTCCCCTTCCTTATTGCATTGATTATTTGTACCATTATACTGATGGCTTTCCCCCAGATTGCCACCTTTTTACCTGGCTTTATCCGCTATTAGGACTAACCAACTTTACCCCTGACACCACCAAAGCTTGTCAGGAAGGTAGTATCTACACTCTCAGACCCGGAAATTATCGCTATACTCGATACGTTAAGCCACAATAATCATTCTCAAGCCAGGAATGGGACTATTTTCATGCTTCTACTTGATACCGGACTCAGAATAGGGGAGCTTGTCAACTTGCAGATGGAAGATGTGGCTCAGGAACTCTGGCCTTAGAAGAAGACAATTTGCACACGGATTCACGCCGGTACTATTGGCTGCTTAAATTAGAGCCAAGCTTACACTTCCCGATCGCACAAAAGTCTCTTATGATGTCATGAAAAAGCAGGCCTCAAGCTGGCTTTTGAAGCTTTCCCGGCCCAAACGAAGAGTAGTCTAGGTCATAAAATTGCCGGCAGGTGGCAAAGTAGCCATACTGCACACCAGCTAAAACCAGTTTCGCTACGGCCGCGTCACGGTAATATTTCTCGTAGTGGTTTTCACGGACATAACCATAGGAACCCATGAGCTCCATCCCCTTCAGAATCAGTTCTGGCAGCTTCGTGGTAATAAACACATGCACCGCGTGTCCTTTAGCCATCATACTCTCGGTGTCCCAGCCACCATAAATCTCCATATGGTCATACTGATGAGCCAGTTCCAGAAAAGCGGCTCTGCCCACAGTGATTACCGAAGCCATCTCGCCCAAAATGGTAGCCGATGAAAGGTGCTGTCTGATTGGTTTGCCACCGGCTACCCTCTCTCCTGTATACTCAAGAAGGACGTCAAATGCCCCCTGTAGAATACCTACGGCATGTGCCGAGTTCAGAGGCATGGGGGCAGCTAGGGTATTCTTGAAGACAGCCCAGGCTTCAGGTCCCTGCAGTCCCCACTCCTTGGGTACCCTGACATTGTCGAAATAGGTAGAGGTGTTTCGGTCGGCCTGCATGCCGCATTTGACCTCAAACTTACCATGAGAGACACCGGGCCAGGGCTCGGGAACATAAACCAGAGTAAAGGCATCTATCCCCAGCTTCGGGTCCATGTTGCAGACCACACAGTTGAGGTCAGCAATTCCAGCATTAGATGCCCAGAACTTATTACCGTTTATCACCCATTCGTTACCTTCAAGTTTAGCCCTTACCTTTATCGTTCTGCCCTCATTCAGTGAATTCTCAATATCACAGGCAGACTCGGTTTCACTCATATTGAAACAGCCAACACCTAGCTCATTGCCCGTGAACTTGGGGGCAAATTCATCAAGCACCGCTTTGGCCCATGCCTTCGCCGCTGGAGAAAAGGGTGCCAGATAAGCTAGCAGAACCGGTACCCACACCCATTCGGTGACGGCGCTATGCATACTTATGCCGTAGTCGCCGCGCGCTATCTGCTCCTGCTTCAGGGCACACCCGACTATGGACAACTGGTTCCCCCCGTAATCTTTGGGTATGGCGTTTTTCTGGCAGCCAAGGTCTACCTGTAACTTCTTCAGGATGGGGTTGATTATTTTTTCATGGGTGACATCATCGTCGATTTTGTCCCGAACCGGCATAATCTCCTTGTCAGTAAAATCGGCCAGCGTCTTCTGTAGCATTCGCTCCTCTTCATTAACGAAGCACTCCGGGTATTGTAACTTGTACCATTGACTGGTCTGGTCTAACATTGATTCCCTCCTTTGAATTTATAATTTTTGTCAAGCAATGACTTAAGCCCAGTTCTTCAAATCATAATAACCCCTGGCAACGCGATAGCGGCAGATTTGTTGTCCCCCCAGCCAGAGCTGGGTTGCCTTGGCATCCCTCAGGCACTTCTCATAGGGGAAGTCCTCGGAAATCGCCATTGAGCCTAATAGCTCGGCACCTTTGTTCACTATTTCCACCGCCATGTCTCCGGCAAAGACCTTGGTGGCGGCTGCCTTGGATATAAACACCGGTGACCACGGCGGACCATATATGTCAAGATGATCCATCATGCAACTCAGGTTATAGACACTCGCCCTCATCATATCTAGTCCAATCGCCATATCGGCAATTATCCCGGCTACCATGCTGTGCTGCCTTACTGGCTTAAATCCTCCCAGGCGAGTTCCGGTATAATCCAGCACTATCTCAAAAGCACGCTCGGCAATGCCTAAGGCCATGGTTGATGAATGCCAGCCAGTTCCCGATTCGAGGAAATGGTAAATATTAGCATCCATACCAGGACCGGCAAGCCGAAATTCCTTGGGCACTCGAACATTATCGTAATGTATCGAACTATTTATTGATGTTTTGAATAACATCTTCTTTTCCGGCTTACCAAATGTCAGCCCTGGTGTGTCCTTGGGAACATAAATCAGGGCAACACCTTCGTCTCCCGCATTGGGGTCAGTGGTGCAGACGGTCAAATAGCACTCAGCTATCCCGCTATGAGTCGGCCAGGCCTTGCTGCCGTTTATGACATATTCATCGCCTTCAAGCTTGGCTGTGGTCTTAATCCCGGCACCCGCAAGCAGAGGGTTTTCTGAATCAGCCCCTCCCGCCTCATCGGTCATGGAAAGGCAGGCATAGGCTAACTTGCCACTGCAAAAACTCGGGATGAACCTATCCATAACTGCCTTGTTTTTGACTACTATTGCCGGTTTAAGAATAATGCCCCAATTGATACCTGCCGATAGGCTTATCCCCCCGTCACCTTTGGCTAACTCCTCACAGATAATGCCCAGGGCAGTGTTGGAGCCATCTCCCCCACCATACTCGGCAGGGTACCCCGCCGATTGAATTCCAATGTCAACAAGCTTTTGATGGACTTCCTCAACCAGGCTATAGTCGGCTTCCAGTTTCTTGGCATTGGGGATTATTTCTTTCTTGGTAAAATCCCTTACTGTCTCCCGGATCTGGCGATCCTCATCAGTTAATAAATGCTCTAAATTCATGGGGGCTCCTTTCCCAATCCTTTTTCAGCCCGTTACATCCATTACCGTTGCGGCTAGAAAGTCTTAGCCTTTTAAAGATTAATAAATCTCTTCCCCAGACAGGATTTGAAGGTCAGTTACCATCGGCATAAATTTCTTCAAAAAATCCTGGTACTTCTGCATTGGGGCAGCCTTCTCTTCGAATTCATCCAGGCTGTCCAAATGCACAATGCCTACATATTTATAAGGAATCTTCCCCGCCGCCGCTCCCATTATCCTCACCAGTTCGTATTTCTTGACGGACGGAAGGCTCTCAATTAGAGCCCCTTTTTCCTTGGTAACGTAATCTTTGAATTCCTCATCAGTCACGTGCTCCGCCAGATTGTAAAGAATGATTCGCTTTGCCATTTTTGTCACCCCTTTCTTAAGATTTGGTAGCATATCAAAAAGCTGACATTTCCCCGAGATTATCCCTCACTGGAGCCATCCTTACGAATCAGAAAAAGCGAAAAGAAGGGGGAGTATTTGCCTCATTTCTTCTTCCCTGTAACCATTTGCCTCAAAATTCTCTCTCGATTTTTCTATTATCTCATCAACGCTTTTACATCTCCAGTATTTGTCCAATTTATTCTCGTATTCCTTGCCTCCCATGGACTCGTTGATTAAGGTGGCAATATCTTTCACCTTAAAGGCATGTTGCCTTAAGTACGGATAGAAGGCCAAGGCGCAGAATGGACACGTATTCGCGATATAATCGGCTCCAGCTTTTAAGATCTCCTCTACCATAATTTGTCCCAACTTTTGACCCATTGGAGGATAGGTCATGTTGGCTATTCCCCCACAGCAGAGGTTTTGTTCCTTTTCCACCAGCTTCAATCCCGGAATAGCCTCCAGAAGTTTTCTTGCCGAGTCAGTTGCTTTGGTGCGCTGAGTCATGCAGGACTCATGCAAGGTTACCGTTTTTGCCAAAGGTTTGGTAAAGTTTATTTTCTCCAGGTTTTCGCTTAAGAACTGAGTATAAAATTGAACCTCAAAATCCACCTCAAGAAAACTGGGAAAGAACTCCGTAAACTGACGATAACAACCGGTACAGACAAGGATGACCCTTTCCGGAGAAAAGGCTTTCATGCTGGCGACCAACTCCCGGGCCTTCTCTTCTGACTCCCTAACCTTACCGGCCGCAGGACAAAAACTGGTGCCACAGCAGAGTTCCCCTCCCGCCAGGGTAACAGAATTAATCCCCATTCTTTCGAGGACATCTAAAAAAGCAAATATATTGTGCGGGAGCGCCGGAGGAGAACATCCCAGAAACACCACATTTTCCGTTCTTTCCGGTCGGGAAGGTAATCTTTTTAACCATCTTACCTCGGAAGGTTTCGTTTGAAGAGCAGAAAGAATTTCATATAAATTCATTCTTTGCCCGGGAACAACAAAGTTCATCGCTTCGGGCGGTTTTTCTCCATGTTTAAGCAGCTCAATTTTGACTGCCTCATGGAGCAGCAGGGGATCAATTCCTTGAGGGCAAGAATCGGAACAATATCCACATCCAGCACAGCTGAAAGCCTTCAGGTAAACTTCCTCCGATAAAGCCCCGTCTTTTAAGAAATCTATCATTTTTTGCATGATCTCCTCGGGGGCTTTATCCTTTAGTGGCGTCAGCGGAAACATCGGGCAATCCCTAACACAGTCCTCACAGAGAATACAGTCTTCGACAGTCTGACGGACGACATCTTTATAATTTTCCTCGAGTGAAGAGTACTTTCGCTCGGGCACCGTTCGTCTCCTTTCAATAATAACTTTTTGTTCCTCTTCTCAAGTTCCACCCAGTGAGGATTATCTCTACCTGGGTAAATAGGACAACTGGGATTACGGTATTACCCGGTGCAAGACTAGGTAATACCGTCGCCGAAGTATAACAGCATGTAATCAATACTTCTTGAGCTTAGAGGAGCACCCCGTCTTTCAAATTAGCAGTATGGATGTATATTTCTATTTTAGGTTCTCCTTGGCAAATATCAAGCACGGTTGTTTTAAAGAGATCCGACTTTCGATATGCTTCCCAATTCTCCTGTGTGTCGAAAATCAGCATAGCACCCTGCCCATATGTTTTGGGGTTCATAATGAAGTATTTCTGCTTCATGCCGGGAACTTTCTTGCAGCCTTCAATTACTTGGGCAATATGCTTCTTGGCAGCTTCGATATCGGCTAACTGCTTCTTTACTTCATCCTTCACTTCGAATGTACATATTATGGCTAACATTTTCCACCCCTCCTTTCCTGCTATTATGGCAGAAATAAATTTTTAAAACATCATAAACAGTTTTAGGTAATTATTCTGCCTAAATTTAGGGATTCTGGGATTTTTGGACTAGTTCCATAATGTAGCCCTCTTTCCGTTTTAGAAACTTTTCCTTACCATCTGTGTATGACGGAAGAATCCATTTCATTTCCTTCAGGTTCTGCGCTATAATCGGCAGCCAATCATGAGGGATAAATATCAATATCCATCCCTCAGGGAATACCTCATGTGCTTTCCCGCCAAAGGTCAGCCCGGTAACCATGAAATTGATTTTGCCGCTTTGATATGGATAAACGAACATCCAGGCGCATCCCAATACACCTGCGTGCTTGCTCTCATATATCTCACCGGTGGAATAGGCCATTGCCCTCATTACAATTTCTGCCTGGCTGGGAGTGGCCATAAGAATCAAGAGGTCTGGCTCGAAGGTCAGTTTGTCTAATGGGGACATAGCGATATAGTTAACCGTATTCCTCGGAAATTTGGGGAGGTATTGATAGATTCTAGCGTTAGCCCGCGCCTCCTGATAGATTTCGAATTTAACTCCCAAGTGTCCGCCTTCGCCCCATGGGGGCATGTCCTCCCATCCCAGTGGTACTTTTCCGAAGCAATCCTCATTCTCTACAGTGAAGTAAAACGGGGTTCCTCTTTGCTGTGCTTCTTTGATCATTTCGCAGGCAGCCAGTTTTTTGTCTAGCTGCTCTATTCCTTCTGGTTTAAAGAGCTCGAACTTGACACCTACAGGTGGCTTCTCAAACTTAAATTTCTCGAAGATGGTTAAATCAGTTTGAAGCGGTCTCATAATAGCCTCCTTTTGGATAAATTAGTTTTAATATAAACAAACATTTATATGGCAAGCCTTGACAATTGTTGGAAATTGGAGGGAGCTACCGCTACCGGGAGCCACCCCTTCTCCTTAAGTATTCGTATGTTGCCTCGCCGAACCTCCTTTCCACCACTTTTGTATCAATCCTATCAACTTTTGTATCAATCCTACCAGTCCATTGGGCAGGTATGAGATAGCGACCACTAATACTATGCCGAAAATGAGCATATAGTAATAGGGAAACCTGGTTATTAATTCTTCTTCCAGGTAGGTAAAAATAACCGCGCCTAAGACAGGACCATAAAGTTGCCCCATACCGCCAAAGATAGCCATCAAAACCGGCATAAAAGAAAGGATCGGATTAAAGGCGATGTATGGGTCAATATATGTCCATCGTGTCGCCATGATTGCCCCGGCGGCCCCCATGAAGAAAGCGCTGATGGCAAAGGCAATAACCTTCACTAAAGTCACATTAACGCCGCTGTGAGCCGCGGCTTCCTCATTTTCACCGATACTCTGCAAGGCTAAGCCAAATCTTGAGCGTCTGATAAAGTAGGCGGTAAGCAGTGTAGCCACAAAAATGCCGAGCATGACATAAAAAACAGTGGTGTAATCTACTGCGACAACGAATCTGCCACGCGTGTGCGTTATAGTAATCTCCCAGAACAGAATAAGATGCCTGAGGAGCATAACAAGCCCGAAAGTGAATACAATAAAATATATACCCCTCAGCCTCAGAGTCAAAGCGCCAACAAGAAGGGCAAGAATGAAACTGGCTGCCCCACCAGCAATAATCATGAGAGGCAGGGGTAATTCGCCCCCCACTAGAGCTGCAGTATATACGCCGACCCCGAAAAATGCCGCCGACGCCAGTGAGATGTAACCGGTAGGCCCGGAAAAAATAACCCAGCTCACGGTAATGACGATATACATCAAAATGCTGGTCAGTAGTATGACAGGATAACCTGGGGCATAGAGGGGTGAAGTAGCTAACGCGGCTAAGACTAAAAGCAGTAACCACGGTACCCAGGACCTTTTAGATGTAAATGTGGTAATATCCATCTCTCTACTTCCCCATAATGCCTTTCGGTCTTACCAAGAGCAGGATTATGAAGATGGCATAGTAGGCAACCAATGTTAAGCTTGGCTCTATATAGGTTACTATGCTGCCAACGATACCCAGTATAAAACCCCCGATAAAACTGCCCGGGATACTGCCCAGCCCACCTAAGACGACCACGATGATGGCAATTATGGTATATTCCAGCCCCATAGTTGGTTTAATGATGTAGCACATGCTTATAAGTGTGCCGCCAAAACCAGCCATGGCCGCACCAAGGCCAAAGCACAAAGCCAGCACCCGGGTAATGTTTACTCCCATGAGTCCAGCCGTTATTGAGTCTTGGCCTGCTGACCGAATCGCTTTTCCCAGGCGGGTATGGACTAGAAAGAGATAAAAGACCACACCCATGGTTACAGCAAAGCCAAGGGTTACCAAACGATTTGCTCCAAATACCGCTCCCCAAATATCGACCGGAAAGGCTAAATAGGTGTACCCATGTGGGTCACTACCCCAGGCTATGAAAGCTATATTTTGAATGATGAAGAGGAGACCAAAGGCGGCTAACAGGGAATTGCCCTCAAAGGCGGCTGGTGACGGTGCCGAGATTCTAAGACGGGTGAACAATGTCCTGTAAAGTATAAAACCGATTATAAATATAATAGGGCCGACAATGGCCAGGGAAAGCAGCGGGTTAATGCCAAACACGGTGTACAGCGTCCAGGTGATGAAAGCCCCGAGCATAATAAATTCACCATGAGCGATGTTCAGCACGCGGGCAACGCCATACTGCAGGCTCAAGCCCATGGCGATCAGGGCATAGATACCACCCATCAATAAACCACTAATCAATACGTCTAGGAATGTCACCATCGTAATGATAGCCTCCTAGCTTTGGCAATTAAGGGCACAGGCCACCCAGAAAGACACACTGCGAGTGGTTATCCCCCTCATAAATGCGTCTTTCTAGGCAGCCTGCTTATTATTACCGCTAAACTCAATGTCTACTATTCTGTTGGCCAATCCGGCTTGGGATAGATAGGATCTGCGGTACGCCCATCCCCAGGGTCTATGACTTCCCACACAAGGTCTTGGTACTGGCCAACCTGCCCGGGATACATTTCGGTTGCTATAAGACAGCCCCCTCCGGGAACGGGTTGATAAAAGGCAAACGGTCCCCAGGCGGTATCAAACGTACTTGTAATCATTACTTCCCTTATGACTGACTGGTCAAGGGTCCCAGCCTCTACGATACACTGCTCAAAAAATTGCAGCGAAGAGTAAAACATTAAGGACCCCCAGTTGTCAGGCGGAAAACCATGGTGTGCCAGGAATCTATCATAGAATTCCTGGGATTCGGGACGTTGTTTCGGGCTCCAGGAACCCATAGCCATCACTCCGTTAGTCGCCGGGCCAAACAACTCTGGCCACCAAAAGGAGCTGGGCCCAACGTTGAGTTGAAAGGCATTGAAGTTAATGCCTAGCGCTATTGCCTGCATGGTAACAAGGACCATCTCATCGGGATAGCCAAGAGCGCAAAAGGCATCGACACCAAGCGCCTGAGCCTCCTTCAATATTAGCGACATGTCCGCAATCCCAAGCGGGTGGCTCTTAATGTACTTGATCTCAATTCCCTTCTCGCCAAAGTATTGCCCCGCCCTACCGGCATACTCTATGCCGTGGAGGTCCTCAAGGTAGGTTATCGCCACCGTCTCCACGCCCACTTCCTCAAAAATGTCAGCCAGAGCTGGTATCTGTTGGTCGGAATAATTCAAGACGGCAAAGAAGTAGGGCAGACCACCAATCATATCCGTGATGGTCGTGGCGCCACCCTCTTGTCCCAATAGTATGTACTCGTGCTTATTGAATACCGGGGCGGCAGCAAAGAGGAATGAGGTGCCAGAAGGAGCGAGCATAAGGTCAACCTGGTCATCCAACATCAATCTTTCCAACAGTCTCACCATGGTGCCATGGTCACTTGTATCGTCATATTCGAGCTCCTCTAGAGGCAAACTCTTGCCATACTCCGCGATATATATACCGCCGGCGGCATTGACCTCAGCAATCCACAGATCTTGGGGTGGCTGGCCGAACGATTCGTGAATAATAGCATTCCAGCCGGAGAAAGATACTGCCTGGCCAAGAACGATTGTATCTTTGGTTACCACCGGCTCTTCCTCTTCACAACCAATAGCAACCAGGCTGACGACTAACAATAATGCTAACGGAATTAACAATAACTTCTTTTTCACTTGTTCCTCCTTCCTAGAGTTTCAACAAACTGTCTTTGGTCCTGTTATCATAAATCCTCACATATTCATCCTCCTTCTTATTATGATATTGGGGCTGGTGCCTTGCTAATATCTACCCTCTAGTCATATCTGAATGTTGCGATACGCAAACTTATAACACGGTGGCGAGATTTTGTCAATGTTTTTGACAATGTTCTTATTGATAAACTTTTTAACGAGTTAAACAAAAATATCACCAAACCCAACGCAGGCAATCTCTACCTAGGTTAGGTTTTGAAGGGGCGAAGCCCCTTCAAGCTTCCCCTGAGTACCATACCTTGACGCAACCTGCTAGAGTTTTTATAATGGGTTTTACCGCAGGAGTTGTTGGTTGGACTGTATTTCTTAAAAGGGAGGTGGGACAATGGCAAAGACTGCCGCTGAGAAAGCCTATGAGCTGGGTAAGGAATACGAAAAGACCAAAATGGGCTGTAGCCAGTGTGTAGTAGCCGCGCTCCAGGATGCCCTTGACATCAGGAACGATGATATTTTCAAGGCAGCCACTGGCCTCGCTGGTGGGGGTGGTGGGGCTATTGATGGCAGCTGCGGGTCCTATGTGGGGGCTATCATGGTTCTGGGCTCTCTGTTAGGCAGAGAGAGAGATAATTTTGTCAACCTTGACCAGACTGTCGGATTCAAAACTCTTGAACTGGTCAGGAAGTTTCGCGAAAAATACATTCAAGAATATGGCTCCGTGGTCTGCCGCAATATCCAGACCAAAGTCTTAGGGCGGCCCTACTACATTGTTGACCCGGATGAGATGGCAAAATTTGAAGCTGCCGGGGGCCATGGCGATGCCGGCTGCCCTGAGGTGGTGGGCAAAGCCGCTCAATGGATGGCAGAACTCATACTGGAAGAGAACCTGCTTCACCACCCCGTATAGTTCTGATAAGCGCGTTAAGGTCCGGTATGGTCTTAAAGGGAGGTGTTTTCTTTGAAAGGGCTTTGCCCCTCTTAAACGCCCCGTTTGCTATTCACCCAGCCCCTCCTTTGATAAATGTTGTTTAAATATCCTTCGTTTTGACATTGTTTTTATCCTGTGCTATAAATTTACAGCGAAATTCGAGACTTTTGGGACTTCAGCTAGCAGGAGGAGCACGATGGCCTTCATGGTTGGCATAGATACTGGTGGCACTTTTACGGATGGCTTTTTTACCCGTGACGGAGAGCTGAGGACTGCTAAAGTATTGACAACACCTCATGATTTAACAGTCTGTCTTGCAGATTGTGTAAGAGAAGGTGCCCTACAATTTGGGGTTTCAGTACAAGATATGCTAGCTGATGCCGATATTGTTAGATATTCAACCACGGTCAGTGTTAACACGATAATTCAGAGAGCAGGAGCGAAAATCGGGCTACTTGTTAGCAAGGGGTTTAGGGACTCGCTATATTCTAGTAACGCAAAGGAAGTCGAACCGATATTTTCTTTTATCGCTAAAGACATGATCACTGAGGTAAATGAAGAGATAGATAATCACGGCAACATAATAAAACCCCTAGATATAGATGACGTTATATCCAAGATGCAGTATCTAACTGATATGGGTGCCCGGGCCATTGTAGTTAGTCTGAATAACTCAAATGTTAACCCCGTACATGAAAAACAAATTAGGGCCATAATAAAAGAAAAGTCCCCCAGCTTCTTTTTAGGGAGCATGAGGGTGCTTTTGGCTTCGGATATCTCCGACCAGCCAAATGCTTTTTATCGTACCAATGCCGCCGTACTTAATGGGTATATACACGATTCCATGGTTAGGTATCTTTACCGAGCCGAGGATGACTTGAGGGTAAATCTGTATACCCGGCCTTTAATGATTGGCCATTCACATGGAGGCATAGCCAGAGTGGCCAAAACAAGGGCTATTGACACTTATTCCTCTGGTCCGGTATTGGGCGTCTTTGGTGCCGAATTAGTGGGAAAGATACACGATTTTACCAATGTAGTGGCGGTTGATGTGGGAGGCACCAGCTTGGACATAGGTATAATTCTTGACGGTGTTCATAACTATTGTTCAACACCCATTGTTTCCGACCTCCCTGTAGCAGTGCCTATGATCGTCACCCACTCAGTTGGCTTAGGCGGTGGTTCAATCGTAAGTCTAACTAGTTCAGGAAGTATTCAGATAGGACCGAGGAGTGCCGGAGCAACCCCGGGCCCAGCTTGCTTTGATCGTGGAGGACTAGAGCCGACGGTTACTGATGCCGACGTCGCTTTGGGATATATTGACCCGAATTATTTCCTAGGTGGCAGGGTTAAATTGAATAGAGACAAAGCGATTTCTTCAATTAAAAGAAGAGTTGCTGACCCTCGGGGTATTAGCGTGGAAGAAGCGGCTTACCTAATAAAGACAACCACTGATAACAATATACAAAAAGAGCTGCTACAATTCTTGCAATCAAAAGGGATTGAGCCGGGAAGGCTGACCGATTTTGCACTGGTAGCGTATGGAGGTGCCGGACCAACCCACTACGCTGACTTCATTAGTGGTTTAAATTTTGGTCAAGTGTTTACCAGTCCTTTTGCCTCGACTTTCTGCGCCTTTGGTTTCTCCACCATGGACTTGCTTCATCGCTATGCCAAATATGGACAAATCACTCTGTTTGACGGTGTCAAATATTTAGCCGATTATGAGAAGATTAACCAGACCGTGAGGCAACTGATAGACGTGGCCAGAAGGGATATCAAGGGGGAAGACTTTTCCCCCGACGATGCTGTTTATTATTTGGAGCTTATTGGAGATGAAGATTTGGCAGAGTATAAAGTAAGGTCGGACAAGATACACCTAAGTTCTGAGGAGGATGTGAAAAACCTATGTGCCCAATTTGGAAGACCTGACAGGCAAGGTTTGGCTAAAGTAACTATTTCCTCCATTGTCCTAAATGCCCTCGTTTCTATGCCACACTATGAGTTGAATCCCAGTCCGTTATCCGGTGAGAACCCTGACCACGCGCTTCGCGGGGAGCGGGATGTCCTCTGGTCGCCGGAGAGCGGTTACCAAAAGACACCCATTTATGAAAGAGGGTCATTGGTACCAGGCAATAGAGTTGTCGGGCCGGCCATTATTCAAGCAATAGACACCACTTATGTAATACCTGCTAACAGGTCTTTCTATATTAGTGAATATTCACACGGCGTTCTCAGGGAGGTTTAGCTATGGCTAAAATGCGAATTACTGAATCCGTAGACATTGACTTAGACAAGGAGATGTGGTGCTGCGGTCGCTGTGGCGCAGAAATTTATTCGGCTAGAGAATCCTACTTGAAAGGTTGTTTGGTCCACGAAAGACCAGCTAATGAAATATACGGACCACCGATTCCAATTAAACGAGATGCTTCTACAATTTCCTATGCTCCAGAACCAGACTTCATGCGGGTCGTCGAGTTCTATTGCCCAAACTGCGGAGCAATGATGACGGTTCAGTATTTACCGTCTGGCCATCCCCTCATATTAGACATTGAATTTGACATTGACAAGCTGAAAGAAAGGGCTAAAAAGCAACAGAAGTGAACTCGAAAGTTGCCTTCAGGAACACATTAAGACTGGTGAATGTAGACAGGCCAGTATTTGTTCCATTTGTTTATGGTCTTGCTGCTAAAATAGGGCAGATTCCGCTCAGAGAAATGGTATCAGATGCTACTTACTATACCTACTCGTTGGAAGAGGCTTATAAACTGCTAAAGTATGACGGAATAGTGAACAATTTTGACGCTACCCTAGAGGCTGAGACTTTTGGCTGTGAACTGGAGTGGTCTGGTGATTATGTGGCACCACGGATTGCCGGTTGTAGCCAGCTTGAATTGCGGGAAGTAAATCCAGAGGAAAGTAGCCGAACCCCAATTTTGCTGGAAACTACTAAACGGATAGTAATGTCGCAAGGCAAAGAGATTGCTGTTATTGGCGTTCTCGCTGGGCCTTGCTCGTTAGTGAAGGCCATAACCGGCGACGAATTAAAGGACCGGGACATTTTGAATGTTATTTCTCTAGCCGACAGCTTACTAACGAAACTAACCAAGAGCCTGTGTGAATTGAGAATTGATGCCGTATTCTTCAGAGAAGATCTTTTAGGTGCGGAATACCCTGGTGAGTTACTATCACCTAATAAACCTTATGCCGCAGTTTATGCCACGCTATTCAACCTCATCAAGTACTACAACGGCTACCCGGTGCTCATCGTAAAAGATATCGAGTTTGACTCCATTACCGAGTTGCACAAGATGATAGGACCGAGCGGGTTAATCCTATTGGGTAAGAGAGTAAGTGATGATGACCTGGCAAATTTAAGGAATTTATCCGATTCCCTGAAGGTGTCCTTCGGCTTGCCACTACCAATGGGAAGCCAAGCTGAGTTATTGAAGCAATTTACGACAATTAGCAACTTCGTCTCCAAACATAGACCGCCAGGCTTTTTCTACGTCAGTGATGGCGAGGTTCCTTACGATATGCCTTTAGAGACTATCCACGATTTAATAGATAAGATGCATAACGTATAGATAGAAGTATTGCAGGAGGCAGAGCATGGGATATATTGTCAACGTTGATGTCGGTGGTACTTTCATGGACTTCTTTGTGGCTAAAGGAGACGAGTACATCACCACCAAGGTACCAACAACGGCATATGAACTCGGTGTCGGCTTCATAAGGGGGCTTGAGGAATGCGCCGAGAAAGATGGGAAAACACTGGACAAGTTTCTGGAGAATACAGAGGCTATTAAGTACTGCACGACTATCGGTACCAATATACTTATTGAGCGTGCAGGTCCCAAGATAGGATTAATCACCACCCGTGGGTTTGAAGATACAATATTTATAGGTAGAGGACGGCAATGGGCGGATGGCTTGCCATTTTCAGACGTTCAGGACGTTACAACTATAGAGAAGCCAGCGCCTCTTATTCCCCGTAAGCTGGTGGTGGGAGTTAGGGAGCGAATAGATTATAGCGGTAACGTAGTCATGCCACTGGTAAAAGAGGATGTCCGGGAACAGCTCAGATATCTGGTTGATAATGGCGTGCGTGGTTTTGTGGTTAGCCTTCTGTGGTCATTCGTCAATCCGGTTCACGAACAAGAAATAAGGAGCATCATTGAGGAAGAATTCCCCGAGGTCTATCTAGGTAATATGCCAATCATATTGTCTTCTGAGATTTCGCCCAAGGAGGGCGAATATGTAAGAACAATGACGGCGATAGTGAACGCCTATATACACATCGGGTTTGTGGAACAGCTATCTGCCTTGTGCAGCGACCTATTAGATAGAGGCTACAAGAGGCCCCTTCTCCTCTGCGATAACGTGGGCGGTTGTGCTAAAGTTGCCAGAACCAAGGCAATTGCTACCTATGGTGCCAGTCCGGTAAGCGGGTTATGCGGAGCTTCTCACTTGTGTAGTGGAGTTGGTCTACCGAACGTTGTCTTCACCGATGCTGGAGGCACCAGCTTTGACATCGGGCTAGTCACTGACGGCAGTATCACTCACTATGACCTGTATCCTACCGTTGACCGTTGGCGAACCCAGCTCACCGCCATAAAAATAACGTCAATCGGTGCCGGTGGTGGTTCCATAGCCTGGTTGAACCCACTACTCGGCAATCGGTTAGAGGTTGGGCCAGCCAGCGCTGGGGCCATGCCCGGTCCGGCATGTTATAACCTCGGCGGGGAACAGGCAACCGTCACCGATGCCGACGTTGTTCTTGGTTATATCAATCCAGTTTATTTCCTGGGTGGGAAAATGATGTTAAACAAGGAAAAGGCGGCGAAGTCCCTAAGAGAACTGGGCGAAAAAGCAGGCTGGGATGAAGTAACCTGTGCCCTGATGATTAAGAAAGTCGCTGATGCTAAGATGGGACAGGAGATATTCAAAGAGGTAGCGCTCAAGGGGTATGAGCCTTCGGAATTTGCCGTTTTAGCTGGCGGTGGCGCCGGACCCGGTCATTGCTGTGGAGTCGCCTCTGCCGCCGAAATGAGAAGGATTATTATCCCACCTATGTCGGCAGTAGCCGGAGCCTATGGCGCGTCCACATTGGATGTGGTGCACACCTATGAAAAATCTAGAAATATCAGGCTTTTCGACTATACCAAGGGAACTTACTTCAGTGATTTTGAAGTGTTTAATTCCATTACCGAGGAGTTAAGAAAGCTAGCCATCAGAGATGTCATACTTGAGGGTTTTAAAGAAGACCAGGCAACTTTTAGGCTAGAGCTGGAAATGAGATATGGTATGCAATGGCGCTATACGCCTATTGAATCTCCCCTCTTGTTTATCCACAGTACCGAAGATGTTAAAAAGGTCTGCGACCGTTTCACCGAAGAATTCAGCCGAATATACAGTGCTGAAGCCGCCTTTCCCCAAGGGGGCATTGAGGTTGAAACCTACCGATTATTTGTCTATTTGAATTTACCACACTTCCTGCTGACTCAACATGAAGCTATTGGCAAAACAGCGGCCAAACAAGCCTTGAAAGGACAGCGGGATGCGTTTTGGGAGAAGCTTAATGAGTTTAAGAGCACCAATATTTACCAGTGGGACTTGCTGAGGGCCGGGAATGTGATAGAAGGCCCGGCTGTTATTGAGGCCGATAATACTACAGTTGTCATAGAACCCGACTGGAGATTCGCGATGGCCCCGGAACTCTACGGCATCCTGGAGCATAATAGTTAATAAAAATGGAGGAGGACGAAAATGCCAGGTAGAATCGACTATGAAATAAGCACACGATTGCATCCCGAGCCTCCGACAGAAGAAGAACTCAAGTACATGAAGGACATGGACCCTACCGCAGCTGGTATTTTTCTCCATAAGCTACATACGATAGCGTTCGAGGGTAATGAGACCCTCGTCAAGCTTGGCGCTAGTACAGGGTGCCGCTGGGGGGATACAGCCTGCGCCATATACGCAAAATCCGGAGATAGCGCCATCTGCGCCTCAGGTTTGTATTTTCATGCCATACTAGGTGGAACAGATATAAAGTATATTATGAAGTATTGGGTAGATGACCCCAGTGTTGGTGTTAAACCAGGGGACGCATTCTTTTGTAATTACCCCTTTTACCGCGGTACGCACCCTCCGGATATGGGCATATACGCACCGATATTCTATAAGGGTAAGCTGGTATGCTGGGTAGGAGCTGTTATTCATAGTGGGGAATGTGGTGCTTGCGAACCAGGTGGTATGCCAACCGGCTCAAGGAGCATGTATGACGAAGGTTTGCAGGTTCCCGGCTTGAAAATTGCTGAGAACTACCTATTAAAGGAAGATGTCCTCAATTTCTTTAATCATGTGGTTCGAGATCCACGGGCGTTAACTCTGGACATCAAAGCAAGAATGGCCGCCCTGAGAATTATGGAGAAACGATTATTATCTGATATTGAAAAGGTAACACCCGAGTACTTGATTGGAGCTCTTAGGTACGCCATTAAGGTCACAGGTGAGGCTGTCAGGAAGCGCATTAGTCAGTGGAATGACGGTAAATTCAGAAATATTCAGTTCATAGATTGTGTTGGCTCGCTGCCCCGACTATTGAAAGTAGCCGTCACCTTAGAGAAGAAAGGTGACCATCTGTACTTTGACTTTGATGGTACCTCACCAGAAGTTAAGGATCGTGTGGGCAATTCCCCTGGAGTAGGAGTCATAGGCGTAAGCACAGCAGTTTATCTGTTGGGTCACTTGTTCTACGATTTACCCCATAATATAGGTATATTAGAGCCCATGTCGTTTAAGTTGCCAGAAGCCAGTATAGTCAATACTGGTCGTGAGTCTCCAAAAGCTGGTGCTCCTTATGTCCACGAGGCTTCCTCTTTGGCCATACAGCACGTGCTTCAGCAGCTAATTTATAACACAAATCCAGAGCGCGTCGAATGCTCAGGTAATCGAGGGTTTAATACCATATCATACGGTGGGTTGAACCAGTATGGAGAGCCGTTTGCTGACGCTGGCGCCGAGATGAACGGGATCGGATTTGGGGCCAGAAGCTATAAAGACGGGGTGAACGTTGCCGGTGCTTATTTTGCCCCGCTGACCTCCGAGCCGGGAGAGGTTGAAAGTTTAGAATCACACCTGCCGTTTTTATATTTGTATCGTGGCTTTCACCAGGATAGTTGTGGCCATGGCAAATATAGAGGTGGTGTAGGCATGGATTATGCCATCAGAGTACACAACGTGCCTGATATTTTCCTGGGCACTTGGGGTTTTGGTTCTAGAATGACATTGGCACAAGGGCTCTTTGGAGGCTATGGCGTTCCAGCACTGCCTTTCCTGGCCATCTCTGATTCCAATACGAATGAGATGTTGCGCAAATCAGACGAAAATATACCAAGTTCATCCAAAATGCTTTATCAGGAGCAAGCTATTAAAGGTCATTACAACCTGAGGGGATATCCCTGCCTGGCTGAACCTACTAAGGAAGGAGATATGGTCGCCGGTGGCACTGGTGGCGGTGGCGGATATGCCGACCCAATCGAACGTGATCCCTCATTAGTAATGCAAGACCTGGAGAATGGGGTCATCTCCCACTGGGCGGCCAAGAACGTTTATAGAGTTGCCTACGACGAACAAAGGTTAGCCGTTGACCAGGAGAAAACAAAGTTACTACGCGAGCAGGAAAGAATGGACAGAAAGGCAAGAGGCGTAAGATTTAAGCAATTTGAGAGAAAATGGTTAAAGAAGAAACCTAGTGACGAAACTCTAGAGTTTTACGGTACTTGGCCTGATTCTAAGTATGACTCGTTTTCATATTATGGTTACTGGCCTGGAGTATCGGAAAAAAGCAGCCAAACAAAACGGTAAGGAGAGCCGTGATGGCAATAGATAAAGTGGTGGCAAGCAGCGACGAAGCCGTAGCTGATGTGTTCGACGGTGCTGTGATACTGTGTGGTGGATTCGGTTGTGTAGGTGGAGTGCCATCAACTTTGTTCCGGGCATTGGCCAAACGTCCAGTAAAGGAACTTACTCTAGTGGGAAATGCTCCAGTGCTGGGAAGGGGTGCCCAAGAAGCAGCGGCAAGAACTATGACGGTACCAGAATCATTCGCCGATGCGTCATTATTGATACAGAATGGCCAAGTCCGTAAGCTAATTGTTTCTGTCCCAGCGATGGCGATACTTCTTATGCAAGAGCCTTTCCCCGTGGTAAAGGCTTTGCGGGAGGGGCAAAATATTGAAATTGAACTTGTAGCTCAGGGAACCCTTGCCGAGAGGATAAGTGCTGCTCGGGCAGGTATCTCTGCGTTCTACACCCGTACCGGTATAGGAACATTTCTTGAAAAGGACAAGGAAGTCAGAACTTTTAACAATAGGGAGCACCTCCTAGAATTTGCCATCAAAGCTGATTTTGGCTTTATTTGGGCTTATAAAGCCGACCGTTATGGTAATCTCATTTACCGGGGTACATCTCGTACTTTCAACGCAACAATGGCTGGAGCAGCGACTATAACTGTCGCTGAGGTGGCAGAGGTAGTAGAGCTTGGGGAGTTAGAGCCCGAGGTAGTGGTAACACCTGGGGTATATGTGGATCGCGTAGTCACCAGATAACGGGGGTACTGAATGAGTGGTGTAAAAGGCAAGCTGGATGAGCAAACGGTTGCCATGCGTGTGGCCAAGGAGTTTCAGGACGGAATGATAGTTAACCTTGGCGGTGGCATTCCGACTCTGGCCTGCAACTTTGTGGCCGAAGGAAGGGATGTTCTGTTCCATACCGAGAATGGGGCACTCGGCTTTGGCGGCATAGCATCAACGGAGGAGGCAGACTGGGATTTGTTTAATGCTAGCTTTCAGCCGGTTACTCCTTTGCCTGGAATGAGTTTTTTCGCCCAGGATGAATCATTCGCTATGATCAGGGGTGGGCACATCGACATCAGTGTTCTCGGTGCCTTGGAGGTATCCGAGAAAGGCGACCTCGCTAATTGGGCGATAGGTAATATGGCTGACTATAATGAAGATATCTCTGAATGGATTAAGATGGGTCGTTTTCCACCGGCTATTGGAGGAGCCATGGATTTAGCTGTAGGAGCGAAAACGGTCATCGTAGCCATGACTCACACTACAAAGGATGGTAAACCTAAGATTGTTAAGGAATGCAAGTTTGAGTTAACAGCACGGGAGTGTGTGTCATTGATCGTCACTGATATGGCGGTAATCGAAGTAACGGCAGCCGGGTTAGTTCTTAAAGAAACAGCCCCTGGGTTCAGCCCCGATGAAATTCAAATAGTAACGGAACCAAAACTAATCATAGCCAGTGACCTCAAGGAGATTGAATTGTAACCAGGCAATGGGGAAGAATCGTGTAAGCCAACGGAGGACGAATTGCTCAAGAGAATTGATCATATAGGAGTAATGGTAAGGGACATTGATGAGGCGGTGAAAGTCTTTTCTGAAATTTTTGGTTTCAGGAAAGTCGAGACCCTACCTGAAATGGCGCCACAGGAAGAGTTCCGGTCAGTTTTTATGGCGGCTGGGGAAGTAACCATTGAGCTGATTGAGCCGATCAATCCTAACGGTTCACTAGCTAACTTCCTGCAGAAGCGAGGCGAGGGTTTACACCATATTTCGATCGAGGTGGATGACATTGACCGAGAGCTGGAGTTACTAAGGACAAAGGGTGTGCCTCTTATAAATGAAGAAGCGCAAGCTGTAGGACATAGTAAGGTAGCTTTCGTACACCCGGCAGCTACCAAGGGAATACTGGTGGAACTCACCCAGAGAGTTGCTAGGTGATAAGGAGTATTGAATGACAACCAAGGTTCCATTCAGAGAGGGGCTCTTCGAGAAAGTTTCTGGGAAATGGACACTGGTAGGATGCAAGTGTAAGCAATGTGGACAGATAATTTTTCCTAAGAGAGAAGCATGCTTGAACTGTTTGAGCCAAGACTTGGAGCGTTGGAATCTGAGCCGGAATGGGAAACTGTACAGCTTTACTATTGTACATATGCCGAGTGAGCACTTCGAACCTCCCTACGCAGTTGGCTGGATACAACTACCGGAGGGAATAAGAATATTTAGCCAGATTAGACGTTGGCAAGAGCATCCTTTGGAAATAGGTATGGACATGCAATTAGCCATTGAAAAACTCTGGGATGAAGAAGAAAAGGAAATCATCGGATACACATTTAGACCTTCCGTGGTCGAACAGAGGGATGTGAAACGATGAGAGAAGTAGCCATCATCGGGGTAGGCAGTACCGTTTTTGGGAAATTTCCAGAGAGGACACTAGATGAACTGGGAAGAGAAGCTGCTTGGGCAGCTTTAAAGGACGGGGGTGTTGACCCCAGGGATGTTCAGTTTGGTTATTGTGCCAATCTCTACGGGGGGATGGTTATTGGACAGGCGATTCTAAGAGAGGTGGGTATCACTGGTATCGAACTAACCAACATTGAGAATGCCTGTGCTGGCGGTGCCACCGCCCTTAGGAAAGCTTGGTGGGATATTGCTTCCGACCTCTACGATATCGGAATAGTCGTTGGTGTTGAATCCATGACTACCAGTCCTATAGCCGGAAAGCTCATACCACCAGCCAAAGGCGACATTTCGGGAGAATTGGGAATGAGCATGGTAGCCAGATTTGCCCTGTGTCAGAGAAGATATATGGATGTGTCTGGCGTTTCCCTGAAGCAGATTGCACAGGTTTCCGTCAAGAACCATCATAACGGGTGTTTGAATCCGTATTCTCAATATAAAAGGGAGCTTACTATCGAGGAAATAATTAACTCCAGGCCCATCTGTGAACCAATTACTCTACTTCAGTGTTGTCCCGCCACTGATGGGGCGGCAGCGGTAATTCTAATCTCTCTAGATCTGGCTAAGAAATATACTAATAGCCCCATTGTCATTGCCGCTTCAGTATTGAAAAGTGGAGACTATACATATCGTTGGCAGGATGTAACGTTCTCCGACATGACCTATAAGTGCGCTGGTGAAGCCTATGAAATGGCTGGTTTGGGACCGGAAGACGTAAATGTATGTGAACTTCACGATGCTTTTGCCGTCACTGAGTTGCAGCACTACGTGGAGTTAGGCTTTTGTGGGAGGGGTGAAGAGGTACGCCTGCTTGAGGAAGGAATTACAGCAATAGATGGTAAGCTTCCGGTAAACGCCAGTGGTGGTCTCCTATCGAAGGGGCACCCTATTAGTGCCTCAGGTGTAGCTCAAATAGCCGAGCTTGTCTGGCAGCTCAGAAGCCAGGCTGGCAAACGGCAAGTGGCTAATGCCAAAGTTGGCTTAGCCCATGTTATCGGCGGTGAGGTTACAGAGCTGGAGTCTGGTGCTGTTGCCGTGCACATATTAAAGAGATGACGCAAGAGCCCAAACTCCTGCGTCAATGAGACCGCTTATTAAAAGATAAAGCGTTGCAGGCTGTCTAAAAGTCCCACCAAAGCTCTGTGGAGGAAAAAACCACCGTCAAAAGGGCTTTTTTACCCCTTAGACAGCCTGCTTATTATTACAATACTCTATATTATTGTACTCTATGTTTATTCCGCCGGTGCTGGCCAATCCGGCTTGGGGTAGATAGGCGGTGCGGTACGCTTCTCCCCAACGTCTATCACTTCCCACTCAAGGACTCCGTCATGGATTTGGTACTGGCCAACCTGACCGGGATACGTTTCGGCTGCTATAAGTGAGCCTCCTCCGGGAACAGGTTGATAAAACATAAACGGTCCCCAGGCGGTATCGAACGTACTTGTAGCCATCACATCCCTAATCACTGCCTGGTCAAGGGTCCCGGCCTTCTCTATAGCCTGCTCAAAAAACTGCAGCCCAGAGTAGAACATTAAGGACCCCCAGTTGTCAGGCGGAAAACCATGGTGTGCCAGGAATCTATCATAGAATTCCTGGGATTCGGGACGTTGTTTCCGGCTCCAGGAACCCATGCACATCACTCCGTTAGTCGTCGGGCCAAACATCTCTGGCCACCAAAAGGCGCTGGGCCCAACGTTGAGTTGAAAGGCCTTGAAGTTAATGCCTAGCCCTATTGCCTGCCCGGTAACAATGGCGGTCGCAGGGGGATAGCCCATACAGCAAAAGGCATCGACATCAAGCGCCTTAGCCTCCTTCAATAGCAGCGACATGTCCGTAATCTCAAGTGGGTGGCTCTTAACGTACTTGATTTCAATTCCCTTCTCGCCAAAGTATCTAGCCGCCATACCGGAATACTCTATGCCGTGGAGGTCCTCAACGAAGGTTATCGCCACCGTCTTCACGCCCACTTCCTCAAAAATGTCAGCCAGAGCTGGTACCTGGTGGTCGGAATAATTCAAGACGGGAAAGAGGTAGGGCAGACCAGCAATCATATCCGTGATGGTGGTAGCGCCACCCTCCATTCCCAGTAGTATGTACTCGTGCTTATTGAATACCGGGGCGGCAGCAAAGAGGAATGCGGTGCCAGAAGGAGCGAGCATAAGGTCAACCTTGTCCTCCAACATCAATTTTTCCAGCATTCGCACCATGGTGCCATGGTCACTTTTATCATCATATTTGAGCCACTCTAAAGGTAGTCTCTTGCCATACTCCTCGACATATATACCGCCCCTGGCATTGACCTCATCAAACCACAGCTGTTCGGGTGGCCAGCCGAACGATTCGTGAATAATAGCATTGAAGCCGGAGAGAGAGACTGCCTGACCAATAACGATTTTATCTTTTTCTGGTGGTGCTGGCGGTGTTGGTGGCGTTGGTGGGGTTGGTGGGGTTGGTTCTTCTGGTGCCGGACAGCCGATAGCAACTAAGCTGATGGCTAACAACAATGCTAACGGGATTAACAATACCTTCTTTTTCACCTGTTTCTCCTCCTTCATAGGGCTTCTTACATCCTCGTGGGCAGACAACTATCTTCACATATTTATCCCTCCTCCTTGTAATTAAATCCCTTTATTTCGATAGCACTACCTATATCATATCTTACATATGGTGTCAAGTATTATTTCACGTTCTGTAACCGGCACCACCCACGAAAGTCTTGTAGGAACCAATGTTCGCCATGGTAAGACTCTGGTAGCTTGCGCCTAGCCTTGACAAATACGCTGAAACATGCTAGTTAATGACACACATACTGACATATACCGCTACCTTTCACGGTGACCTGTACCGCGGGAAAATATGTTTTTAAGGAGGTCAAGATGAGCTCAATCCAACAAGACTTATCCATATTTAATAAATTTAATTTTGAAAGGAAGCCTGTAGGCATTAAGTTCTTACTCAGTAAACCGGATGGAATCGAGAAGCTGGATAAGATTTTAGCTTTTTGTGAGATGCTTAGAGAAGCACAAGAAGGAAGCCCTTTTTACGCCGTAAAAGAAGATTTCGAGTGTGTAGGACCACTAATATTGGGCATGGTGGATCCTGATCCAATTTTCGAGAGCGGGCAAATGGGACCCAGGTTGGGAATCTTTAAGGAGGCACGTGCCAACAGAAGAATCTATCCCGTCATTCCAAGACTGACCAAGGATACCGTTAACTATGTCGCTTTCTCTCCTTTAGACAAACTTTCATTCGAGCCAGACGTATTAGTTGTTACTGCTAACCCCAGTCAAGCAGAAATTTTACTGAGAGCAAATAGCTATACCACCGGGAAAATGTGGACGGCTAAGGGGACACCGGTAATAGGGTGCGCCTGGCTGTTCATTTATCCATACGTAAGCGGCGAATTGAATTTTACCGTCACTGGTCTTGGTTCTGGCATGAAAGCAAGACAAGTATTACCTGAAGGCCTGATACTTTTATCCATTCCCTGGGACCTGCTCCCCAGTATGATAGAAAATTTGCAGGATATGGAATGGGTTCTTCCAGATTACACTGAGGGTAGAGACGCACATAACGAAAGATTTAAAAGAATAACTGAGGCATTGAGGCAGGAATTTCTAGCCAAGTAAAACAAGGGCATGAGTTTTAAGAGGGGTTTTTAATTGTTTTTCTTCCCACCCGCCCACCCTCATAGGCTCCGCCTCTAAAACTCTCTTCCCCACCCCAAAGATTGCACCGCAGTTCCAATCTTGTTACAATTACCCTTGTAGAGCCATAACCAGAGACAAGACTTTGATGGGAACTGGGGGCTTTTATTTAGGCGGGAAGATAGATGGCAGCTAGCTATAACCCACAGAAGATAGAGAAGAAGTGGCAGCAGAGATGGGCTGAGGACAGGCTGTATGAGGTTAGCGAGGATGCCCCCCGACCCAAGTGGTATGCCTTGACCATGTTCCCCTATACCTCAGGCGACCTCCACATTGGGCACTGGTATGCTATGGCTCCGTCAGATGTTCACGCCCGATTTAAGCGGATGCAAGGGTATAATGTGCTTCATCCCATGGGCTTTGACGCCTTTGGGCTTCCCGCTGAGAATGCTGCTATCAGCCGCGGTATTCACCCTTTCACCTGGACGATGCAGAACATAGAAAATATGCGCCGCCAGCTCAAGAGCATGGGTGCCATCTATGACTGGAGCCGGGAGGTGGTTACCTGCCTCCCCGAGTACTATAGGTGGACACAGTGGTTCTTCCTAAAACTATATGAGAATGGTCTGGCTTATCGGGCAAAGGCTCCGGTTAACTGGTGTCCCCGCTGCCAGACGGTGCTGGCTAATGAGCAGGTGGTGGAGGGCTTTTGTGAGCGCTGCGGGGCGGCGGTCATTAGGCGAGATTTGGAGCAGTGGTTCTTTCGCATCACCAACTATGCCGATGAGCTTATGGAGCACAACGGCATTGACTGGCCGGAGCGGATAAAAACGATGCAGAGAAACTGGGTGGGTAAGAGTGAAGGCACCGAGATTTCCTTTGCCCCCGCGCAATTCCAAGACATGAGTGATGCAAAGAAACTTTCCAGTCCGTCATTCGAAAGACTGCCTGCCGGATTGGAGGTAAAGGAAATCAGGGTATTCACCACTCGCCCTGATACCATATTTGGCGTTACATTTATGGTTCTGGCTCCAGAGCACCCCCTGGTGGCTGAGCTGACCTCACCTGATAAGAAAGCTGAGGTTGAAGACTATGTGGCTCGCTCACGGCGCCGGACTGAGATAGAGAGGCTATCCACCGAGAGGGAAAAGGACGGGGTATTTATCGGGGCTTATGTGGTGAACCGGCTTAATAGTGAGAAGGTGCCCATCTGGATTGCCGACTATGTGCTCTTAAGCTACGGCACCGGGGTGGTAATGGGGGTGCCAGCCCATGATGAGCGTGACTTTGCCTTTGCCCGAAGGTATAACCTGCCAATAAGGGTGGTGGTAGCTCCACCGGGGTGGCGGGGGGAGGAGCTGGAGCAGGCATATACCGAGCCTGGCATTATGGCGAATTCGGGAAAGTTTGATGGACTGCCCAGCCAGCAGGGCATGGAGGCGGTCTCTGATTTTCTGGAGCAGAAGGGCTGGGGAAGGCGAATGGTAACTTACCGGCTTCGCGACTGGCTTATCTCCCGCCAGCGCTACTGGGGGGCACCTATCCCTATAGTTTACTGCCCAAACTGTGGCATTGTTCCCGTCCCTGAGGAAGACCTGCCGGTATTACTACCCGAGGACGCCGAGTTTAAGCCCACCGGCGAGTCCCCGTTGAAATACCATGAGCAGTTTGTCAATACCACCTGCCCGCGGTGCTCAGCCCCAGCCAAGCGTGAGACTGACACTATGGATACCTTTATGTGTTCCTCGTGGTATTTCTTGCGCTATGCCAGCCCCGATTATGATAACGCCCCCTTTGATGCCGGCCGGGTGAGGTACTGGTTGCCGGTAGACCTATATACCGGCGGTGCTGAGCATGCCGTCATGCACCTGTTCTATGCCCGCTTCTTCGCCAAGGTACTGCGGGACATGGGGCTGGTTGAATTCGGTGAGCCCTTTACCCGGCTGTTCAACCAGGGGGTTATTATTGCTGAAAAGCAGAAGATGAGCAAGTCTCGGGGCAATGTAATAACCCCTGACGAGTATGTTTCTGAGCTGGGTGCCGATGCCGTGCGCGCCTATCTTATGTTTGTCGCCCCCTGGGAGCAGGGGGGGGAGTGGGATGACAGCGGCATTAGCGGCATAAGCCGCTGGCTTAACCGGGTGTGGAGGCTGGTGGTGGAGGGATACCGCCAGGATGGTAAAGAAATCCCTGGGGGCAGAGAACAGGCAGAGCGGGCATTATCTCGTGTAGCTCACCAGACCATCAGGAAGGTTAGCCAAGACCTGGAAAAACTCCGGCTCAACACCATGATAGCCGCCCTTATGGAGTTCACCAACTACCTGAGCCGGGTCAAAGAGGAAGGGACAGTCAGTGTTTCCGCCTGGAAAGAGGCTTCAGATACCCTGCTCTTGCTACTAGCGCCTACTGCTCCCCATCTGGCTGAGGAGCTGTGGCAGCAGGTGGGTCATAGCTATAGCATCCATAATCAAAGCTGGCCTAGGTGGGATGAGGAATTAGCTAAAGAAGAGGCGTTTACCTTAGTGATTCAGGTCAATGGCAAGCTGCGTGACCGGGTCACTGCGCTTGTCTCTATCAACGAGGCTGAAGCTAAGAATATAGCATTGAATAGACAACGGGTTAAGTCTTATATCGAGGGCAAAGAGGTCTTAAAGACAATATATGTCCCCGGCAGGCTGGTAAACCTGGTGGTGCGGTAAGGAGAGTCAAAGAGAGGCGAAGCCCCTCTTAAGAAAAAAAATCTTCCCCTTCCCCTTTCCAAGGGGAAGGGGATACAGGGGATGGGGTTCACTCAGTATGAAAATTGCATTTATCGGCGGTGGGGTTATGGGGGAGGCGATGGTATCAGCCATTCTGGATAAAGGTATAACCAAACCAGAGGCTATTTGGGTAAGCGATGTTAGTGAGGCTCGTCGTAAGCATCTGGTGCAAAAATACGGCGTAGCGGTAACGGGCAGTAATCGGCAGGCGGCGGAGAGGGGCGAGGTGGTGGTTCTGGCGATTAAACCGCAGAATTTGGCTGAGGTAATGACCGAGCTTGGTGGTCAGCTTAAATCCAGTCAATTGGTGCTGTCTATCGTCGCCGGGGTGAGAATTAATACCCTCTCTCAGGGGCTGAAGCACGGCGGTATCGCTCGGGTTATGCCCAATACCCCGGCCCAGATTGGTGAGGGGATGAGCGTGTGGACAGCTACCCCTGCGGTAACCGAGCAGCAAAGGGAGTGGGTTGGTGCTATTGTTGGTGCTATGGGCAGGGGGATTTATGTTGATGACGAGAAGTATATTGATATGGCTACGGCGGTGAGTGGCAGCGGTCCGGCTTATTTTTTCCTGGTCATGGAGTCGCTGATTGATGCCGCAGTAGCCATTGGTCTTCCCCGGGACATGGCTCGGGAGTTAGTGCTGCAGACCATGCTCGGCTCAGGTCGCCTTATTCAGAAGTCGGGCGAAGAGCCGGCTGAGCTGCGGGGAAGGGTTACCTCCCCCGGTGGCACCACTGCCCAGGCTCTGCTTCAGTTTGAAAAGGGGGGGTTCACCGACCTGGTTAAGCGGGCGGTCAAGGCTGCCTATGATAAAGCCAAGGAATTGTGCAGTTAGACAGCTTACTAGGTTTTCTTTACAGTTCCTGAATTCTACCCCCATGTGCTTGACAACTTTTTATAGAAATATTACAATTCATACAAATCAGATATTTATTACTATGAGGAGTGGAGGTATTATGGAAAGCAAAGATACTTGGCATGAATTTAAGTGTTTCGGCTCGGCGATAGTCGGCCCAAGGGGGCAGGTGGTTATACCTGCCCATGCCCGCAAGGAGCTAGGCATAGAGGCAGGAGCTACGCTACTTGTTTTCTTAGGGCCTGGGGGGAGGGGGGTAATCTTATTCAAAGCTGATGCCGTGGAACAAATAGTAAGAATGGTCAGTGAACACCTGACCACTGTCGAGGGGGTATTGAGAAGCTACACGCCATCCAAAGCTGCTAGTAGAAGCTCCCAAGAGGAAGCCGATGAGAAGAAATAAGGTGAAAAGTTGGCAAATAATAGCTACTTTACTACTATGTCTGGCTCTAACTAGCTCTATAGCTTGTACTCCGTTTGGTGGTGAGGGTGAGGAGGAGGCTGAGGGGCAATTGGTTGAGGTGGTGCGGGGTGACTTAATGGTTATTGTCAGTGGCAGTGGTAACATAAGTGTTTCCCAGGATGCGAGCCTGGCCTTTGGCACCGGCGGCAAGGTGGACAAGGTATATGTTGAGGAGGGTGATAAGGTCAGTAGCGGTGATGTGCTGGCTAAGCTTGATACCAGCGTCCTGGAGCTGGCTTTAGCCCAGGCGGAGTTAACTCTGTCGACAGCGGAGTACAATCTGGATAAAGCCCAGCAGATATATACCAGGCCCGATCTCAATGCGGCACGGGCGGCGGTGAGTAATGCCAGGTCCTATCTGCACTATGCCGAACTTATGCTGGCAACAGAGGCTAATTCTCTTGAGCAGATAGAGTTCTGGGAAAACGAGGTATACCAGGCTGAGGTAAATCTAGCCGCAGCTGAACAGAGGCTGGAGGAAATGCTGGCTGGTGGCGAGTCGGCGGAGGTAGCACTGAGGAGGCTGGAGGTAGAGGCAGCCAGGAAAGCTCTGGAGCAAGCACAGAAGGAATTAGATGAGGCGACAATCACCGCTCCATTTGATGGGCTGGTAGGCGCTATATATGTCAAGGAAGGCGATATTATCCCTCCCCCCACCATGGCGCCGACGGTAGCTATTTATTTCATTACCCCCACCAG